>NZ_CP084530.1:3335000-3405000 GCF_023704175.1 Paenibacillus sp. YPG26
AGCCTGGGACCTTTTCAGATGAGCACCAAATGAGCGTAAAGATAACATGGATTGACCTCCTTAACCTTTTGTTCATGGTTGTAATATTGTCCTGCGGTACGAGCATAGATTGTACAAAGTGAATTAGAGCTTGTGCGAATTCATTATTCTGAAGACGAGAGGGGTTTCAAGAGCATGAATAATTTCTTCTATGTCTTGAACGGGAAGAAAATAAAAAGGTTCTTCTTTGTTTTCGCGGCTGCCCTGTTCGCCGCAGGTGTGATTTACGTGGAAAGTGATAATATTACTGTCTTCTCGGAAGGCAGTCCTTCGGCCGTATACAGTGTATCGACGGATAAGAAGATTATTGCTCTAACTTTTGATATCAGCTGGGGAGACAAACGTACAGAGCCCATACTTAAAGTGCTGAAGGAGAAAGGAGTCCAAAACGCAACCTTCTTCCTCTCTTCCCCTTGGAGCAAAACGCATCCGGAAATCGTCAAGGCCATCCAAGCAGAGGGTTACGAAATTGGCAGTCATGGGCACAAACACACCAATTATAGCGGGCTAAAAGAAGAGGAGATCAAAGAGCAGCTCAAGACTGCTCACTCTATACTAACCGATCTTACAGGTAAAGAACCCAAGCTGCTTCGTCTGCCGAACGGGGATTTTGATAAAAAGGTGCTGAAGGTGGCTGACGAGCTTGGTTACAAGGTCATCCAATGGGACACGGACTCCCAGGACTGGATGAACAAAGGAGTAGATACGATTGTGAACCGCGTAGTTACAAAGTCTCATCCCGGAGATATCGTGCTGCTTCATGCCAGCGATTCCAGCAAGCAGACTCATGAAGCCCTTCCTGTAATTATTGATGAGCTCCGTAAAAAAGGATACGAGTTCGTTACTGTCTCTGAGCTGCTGAACCAATCCAGTGCAAAAGGATCTGAGGTCCGGGATCAGACCTGGGTCGATCAGCAGTTGAATACGGCAGCAGGCCTGTGACTAAAATTGTAAAGCCAGGACCCAGCCTTTACGGTGGGTCTTTTTGTGCGCTGCCTGTACATAATTGCCCTATTCATGCACAAAAGCCCGGCAAAGTGCCGAGCTTCAAGGTTGTGTGAATTAAGCATTCCTCTTCACTAACTTATGTAGGAGCAGAATCTGATATGCATTACATGCTATCAAAGGAACAAGGATCAGGGTTGTAGCAAAATTAACCTGGATCTTGAGTACACCCACCATTTCGATGATGGTACAGGCTATCATGAAAAACAAGGTTGGAATCCAAGCATTCGAGTTCGTTGCCTTGGCCTTGAAATAAGCAACTGCTGCGGCCACCAGAAGAATAATAATGCCCAAGACAATATCTGTCTTGTCCCCCGCCTCCCCGCTAACAAAAATACGGAAGAACATCAGCTCAAGCAGCGCCAACGCGGTAAGAACCAGCTGAACATACTGCCAAGTTCGTCTTGAGAATACACCCGTTCCCATATAATTCATCATAAGGTAAGCGAAGAAGCCCATCTGGGAGTACACACTTACCATAATCCCCACGCCCAGAAGTATGCCGATATAAATAAAAAAGTCTGCTGTATTCTTAAATCCGGTACCTTGACTTAGCTTGAGGATCTCCCCCGCAATAAGTGCGCAGCCCGCGCCTACTGCAAGCGTTGTCCAAAATAAATATAACCATCTTTTCAAATTCAATGTTGTATCGCCCCCCACTTCGATTTATTTTACCAACGTTTATGACAAAAAACCATGCCCTTACCGAACATAATTCCTATTTGACGATCACATACTACCAGCAATGATAATTAGAAGGAGGCCAGGCACGGATGAAATGGACGAGATTCCGCTCATTATTGTGTATTGTATGTATGATTATTCTCCCGCTTACTGCATGCGGTTCAGATCAGGGATCCTCCTCTTCGCAAGGCGGGGGATATAAAGACACTAAGACGATGGTTCTTGATATTCTTAAGACAGACGATGGTAAAAAAGCAATCATGGAAGCATTAAGCTCCGGAGGACAGGGAAGCAGTGGTGGTGGAAGCAGCGGTGGCGGCGAGGGCGGTGGAGAATCAGGCTCCGGGGGCGAATCGGGCTCTTCTGGTGGTGAAGGTTCTGGTTCTGGCTCTGGCGGAAGCCCAGGGATCAAAATGCTTCTCGCGCCTCAGACTGCAGACCAGGTTCGAACTGCGGTAAAGGACACCATCACCTCCCCGGAATATAAAAAGGAAATCGAGAAAATCATGACGGATCCCAAGTTTGCCGGTGATTTCGCAAAAGTGATCAATTCTCAAAGTAAGCAGCTTCACATGCAGCTGATTAAAGATCCAACTTATCAGAAGTCTGTAAGTGAAATTATGAAGTCCCCCGAGATTTCAAAAATGTTCCTTGATCTGATGAAAACACCGGATTACCGGAAGCAATCCATGACTGTCATGCAGGAATCCATGCAGAGTCCTTTGTTCAAGATGGAGGTTATGGACTTACTAAAAACAGTGGTTCAGGAACAATTAATACCTAAAGTCGAAAAACAATCTGGCGGTGAGCAAGGTGAAGGCGGCGGCCAAGGAGATAACCAGTCAAAACAGAGTAATGGCGGAGGCGGGGGAAGTAAAGGTGGCGGGGGCGGCGGAAGTTAGCTAAGCCGGTCCGTTAGACGAGCCTGTCCAATCAATGGATTATAAAAAAACAAGGCTGGCCCAAAGGGTCAGTCTTGTTCGCACTTCTGGATGATTTGATCCGCCACGTCCGCATAGATATGGCCTGTACTGCTGTTCTCTTTGTATACCGAAGGTGAATAATCAGCCTCCGAAATGTGGTTATCCGGTGCTCCAAGAGGGATTTGGGCAAGCAGCTCGCTGTGAAGATCCTCCGCCAGCTTGGCTCCTCCGCCACGCCCGAATATATAATCACGCTTCCCGCAGTCCGAACATTCATAATACGCCATGTTCTCTACTACGCCGAGCACCTCATGTTTGGTCTGTACAGCCATCGCCCCAGCTCTTGCGGCTACAAATGCGGCCGTTGCATGAGGTGTGGTTACAATAACCTCCCGGCTCTGTGGCAGCATTTGATGCACATCCAGAGCGATGTCACCCGTTCCTGGCGGGAGATCAAGAAGAAGGTAGTCCAGTTCTCCCCAACTCACATCGGTCAAGAATTGACGAAGCATCTTCCCTAGCATAGGTCCCCGCCAGATTACCGGGCTGTTCTCCTGGATGAAGAATCCCATGGACATGACCTTCACACCATAGCGTTCAACTGGCTTGATCGCACCATCCAGTACCACAGGAGATTCTTCAATCCCCATCATATCAGGCACACTGAATCCGTATATATCCGCATCAATCAAGCCGACCTTCTTCCCCTTGCGGGCAAGGGCTACAGCCAGATTAACGGTTACCGTAGACTTACCCACCCCGCCTTTACCGCTGGCTATGGCAATAAAATTCACCTTAGACTCCGGGTCAAGCAGCGGCAGTTCCTCCAGGCCCTCTCCCCGCCCTTTAAATCTTTCGGCGGATGAATCTGGCTGCTGGATACCTGCCTCTTTCTTCTCCTGCTCAGAGGCTTCCCGGAAGCGGATGTGCACATCTCCCGCTCCAGCTGAAGCGAGCCTGTCTTTGATTTGGTGCTCAAGCGTGGACTTTGTCTCCTCATTCGGCTTGGCACACACAACGGTGAGTGATACGCGATCTTCCTTAACCAGGATGTCCCGAATCCATTGTAGTCCGACTAAGCTCGTCTTAGTTGCAGGCTCCAGAACTTCACGCAGCGCTTCCTGTACTTGTTCTCTTGATAACAATATTAGCACCTCGACTTTATCTCAGAGATCTATGTCCTAGTGATACTTCGTCCATTATACCACTATGAGGCGCCTTCTGCGGAAGAGCCGGTTTTCTCACCTGAACTGTATCTAAGAATGCCTTTGTAAATGGATGCGGCCACTTTGCGTTGATATTCCTGCTCACCCAGCAGCTTCGACTCCAGCGGATGTGACAGAAAGCCCACCTCGACAAGGATTGAGGGAATCTTCAATGATTGCAGGATATAAATATGATCCGCACTCTTGGCCACCCGGTCCGTGTTCTCCAGGTTCCGTCTAAGCTCCTGCTGAACCAGATCAGCAAGGACTCCGCTCTCTACCTGCTTGCCCGGGTAGAACGTCTGGGCACCGCTCCACCTGTCCGAGGGAAAGCTGTTCATATGAATGCTGACAAACATTTTGGCTTCCTTCTCTTCAATAAAACGAAGCCGCTGCTGCAAATCCTCGGTCTTCCGCTTACTATACCCTTTGGTGCCAGGATCCGCTAAGTCCTTATCTTCTTCCCTCGTCATGACCACAATGGCCCCGGCCTGCTGAAGATAGTCACGCAAATACAGCGTAACAGCCAGATTAATATCCTTCTCAATCAATCCCTGCTTGCTAACAGCTCCTCCGTCCACTCCCCCATGTCCGGCATCCAGAGCGATTACCTGTCCTGCCAGCGGAAGACCCCAATAGTTCCAGGCCTTGGAGGAGGATGGCACCTCATAAGCTGCTATCCCAATTACAAGTGCCAGCAGAGCAAGTCCAATCAGAGCCCGCTTAATTAGGCTCAGCTGTATCCAGACCGTAACCTGATCCTTCCGTTGTCTCATCAAAAAAGTCCACCTCCGTACCCATAAATGATTCTAATCATCTATATGGGACGAGGTGGACAAATATAACCTTAGGAATTGACGTGTTCTTTCATGCCTTCAATCAGGACCTGGGCTACCTCAGGACGTGTGAATTCTGGCGGCGGGCAGACTCCTTCACGCAGAAGTCCGCGTACTTTGGTTCCCGAGAGCGTCATGTGATCTTCTTTTGGATGCGGGCAGGTCTTGCTTGAAGCCATATTCCCGCAGGTTGTACAAAAGAAGCTGTGCTCGAAGAACAGCGGTGAAATGCCAAGCTCATCCGCGGTAAAGTTAGAGAAGATCTCCTGGGCTTCGTATGTGCCATAGTAGTCACCTACACCAGCATGGTCGCGGCCAACGATGAAATGCGTGCATCCGTAGTTTTTACGAACCATGGCATGGAAGATCGCCTCGCGGGGACCAGCATAGCGCATGGCAGCCGGGAATACTCCAAGGAACGCTCTATCTTGTGGATAATAGTGCTTAAGAAGAACCAGGTAACTCTTCATTCGTACGTTAGCCGGCACATCGTCGGACTTGGTCTCACCCACAAGCGGGTTCAGGAACAAGCCGTCCACAATCTCCATCGCACTCTTCTGGATGTACTCATGAGCACGGTGGACCGGATTCCGGGTCTGGAAGCCTACCACAGTTCTCCAGCCTTTCTCGGCAAATATACGGCGCGTCTCGGATGGAGTGAAGTAGAATTCTTCAAATTTCGCTGGTTGTGGACGGTTCAGGACCTGGATAGGTCCCCCAACGTAAGTCGAGGACTTCTCGAAAAGCTTCTTAACCCCCGGATGCTCGAGATCATCAGTCTTGAAGACATTTCTGGCTTCCTCAGATTGATCTACCTGATAGATACTTTCGACATCAATCAGACCGTAGGTCACCCCGTCTTCCCCGATCAGGGCAACTTTGTCCCCAATTGCAAGCGAAGCGGCATCAGCCTCATCAACGGCAAGGGTAATTGGAATACTCCAAACGGTTCCATCTGCAAGGCGCATACGACTTACAACTGACTTATAGTCCTCTTCATTAAGAAATCCGGTCAACGGGGAGAAGGCGCCCACTCCAATCAGATCCAGGTCAGATATAGCCCAAGAGCTGATCGTCAGAGATTTAAGCTCCTTGGCGGTCTGTAAAAGCTTGTCCCGTTCATCCCCCTCTACAACACGTTGTACGAGGGTGCCTCCATGCGGCAAAATGGCTGTCATATCATTCGCTCCTATTCTATTATTTGTGAAGTCCACATTCTGTTTTCTCGGAAGTTGCCCAGCGTCCAGCGCGTGGATCTTCACCCGGCATTACAGCGCGTGTGCAGTATTCGCATCCGATACTTGGGAAGTTCTGATCATGAAGCGGGTTGTAGAGCACATTATTCTCGCGGATGTAATTCCACACATCTTCGGTAGTCCAGTCAGCGATAGGATTGAATTTAATCAAGCCAAACTTATAATCATATTCCACCTTCTTAGCATTTGCCCGTGTAGGAGCCTGGTCACGGCGAATACCTGTGATCCAAGCATCATAACCCGACAGCACACGAGTCAGCGGCTCTACTTTACGGATGTTGCAGCAAGCATTCGGATCACTCAGCCACAATTGGTCACCATGCTGGGCGGCCTGCTCTTCAGGTGTCAATTTCGGTGATACACGAACAAACTCAATGTTATATTTCTCAGCCATCTTGTCGCGCGTCTCATAGGTTTCTTTGAAATGGAAGTCGGTATCCAGATAAAAAATATCTGCCGTGGTGCTGATCTTACGCAGCATATCCACAAGAACTACGTCCTCTGCACCAAAGCTGCAGGCAAAGGTAATGTTAGGAAAAGTCTCAACAGCCCAAGAAATAATCTCTTGAGGAGTTGCCGTCTCGAGCTCTTCCGCCTTGATCTTGACCAGATCTTCTTTCTCCAACAAATTCATATTGTGTACCCCCAATTGTGTTGTAATAAAGAAATAAAGTGATAAAGTCCAACTAAACGAATAAGAATTACTGTTAATAGTATAAAACACTTGAAATTGATGTCAATGACTTAGCCGCAATTCGAATAGAAAACTCACTAAAAAGGGCTGATGCCTGTTAAAAAGATAAACACCTCTCCAAATCGTATGCACGACTTAGAGAGGTGTTCAGGAGTAATCCTATTTTTGCGAGCTGCGACTGAAGGTGCGTACAGCTTGTGCCTACAGCTTATGAATAAGGTTGTACATCACTTGAGAAGCCTCGGCCCGGGTTGCCTGCTTCTTAGGTGCAAAGGTGTCCGCAGAGCGTCCTTTGAGCAGTCCTTCCTTCACCGCCGCAGCCACATCATTCTTGGCCCAGGTGCTGATATCGCTGCTATCCTTGAATGCAGCTGCTCCTGCTTCGCTAGTCTTACCGGTGGTCAGATTGTAAGCTTTGACGATCATGACACTCATCTCTTCGCGGGTAATCTTCTTGTCAGGCCCGAACTGAGTGCTGCTGATGCCGTTAACCAGGCCGCTGCTGTAAGCTGCCGCAATGGCATCCGCATACCAGCTGTCTTGGCTTACATCAGCTAACTGAACCGCCTTCGTAGCTTTCAGGTTCAGCTGTCTAACCAGCATGGCCGCGAACTCGGCGCGGGTAATCTCTTGTTCAGGAGCAAAGCTCTTATCGCTAACCCCCTTCACAACGTGCTTAGCCGTAAGTTCTCTGATAACTCGGTTACCCCAGTGACCGGCTGGCACATCGCTGTACGATTTGTCGTAAGCAAAGACTCCGTATTTACTAAAATGGGTAACCTCGGCAGTCATTGTATTTCCAGTGATCTTCCCGCCAATATATTGCATACTTCCGCTATCTGAAATGTAATACACACCAAGCAACGTGTGATCCGCTTGCCCTGTTAATTGGAAGGTTAACGCGATCGGCTTGGAGAATTGATCCAGTCTGGTTGCCTTTCCACTACTGTCTTTGGCAGAGAGTGTCAGTTCCAGAATTGAACTCGCAGGCTGCACTGCCGCTCCACTGGTGCTGTTCGCACTCGAGATTTGGGCTGTCTGTTCAGAAGTCAGCTGGTTAACCTGCAAAGCGATCTGTGACCCGCTCTGTTTATCCGAAGGAATCAGCTTGGTCAGACTATCCACAACTTCTTTTGGAATTACCACTGAAGCCACTCCCAGGTTAAGCTGGACACTATTGTCCCCGGCAACCTGACCCAGAGTTCCCGGCAACAGAACTTCCGTGCTGGCTTGATTCTGAAGAATGGTGACATTCACGCTAAGCAGTCCATTCTGAGGCTTAGGCAGATCAGCTGGCTTAATAATCACTGAGCCTGTAGCTGGATTTGGCGTTGTAGTTCCTGTGTTAGGAGTGCTGCCGCCGTTTCCTGAGTTATAAATATTTGTGATTCTGCCCTGCAAGCTGGAAGCTATTACTCCGCCCTTGAATTTCTTAACAATGTAATTATAGAACGCGTCCAAATCGTTCACTGTTGTGCCTGTAGTCAAATCCTTGCCTTCGGTAAGAACTTTATAATTGTCCCCGCCTGCTGCCATAAAGTTATTCACCGTTATAGTATATAGGGCTTTATCATCGATCGGTGTCCCGTCCTCTTTGGCGAGGGCTGTAACCCTTTGCTCTATCGGTCTTCTAAAGTCAGCTGTGTACTTCAAGCCTGAGATTTGAAGTGTTTTGATATTATCAGTGCCATCCGCATTTTTGCCCCACTGCTGCATAAGAAGAGTTCTTATCTGAGCCCCAGTCACTTGGAGCTTCACCAGGGAATTACCAAAAGGCTGAATTTTGGCCAAATCCGAGAAGGTGATATCCCCTTTAGGAAGATCCGCACGAATTCCACCCGGGTTCATGAAAGCGAAGTCTGTATCCATGGTATCCCGCATAGCATCAGCAATTAAGTTCCCGAGTGCGGACTCAGCATTATAAGCATTAGTTCTGGTAATAGCCACAGTAGTGGTACCCACAGGCTTTGTGAGCTCCGGATGTCTGGCCAGTGCATCATTAACGAGCTTCGTAACCTGCGGATCAGGAGTGACTCCCTCCTGCTTCACGTCAACAACATCCGCTTGTTTCTTAACAATATCATGAGTCTTAGGGTCAATTTCCAGGTCGATATCCGCATAGGCTGTACCATACGAGTAAGCCTGTACAATCAGCTTATTGTTGATGACAGTATTTACTTTAGCATGATTGTCTCCGGCAAAAATTACATCAACATCGGGATCGACAGCCTTAGCCAAGTCTACAGCCTCACCGGTAGTTACCTCATTTTTAGTACTAGCCGGGTCATGGGCGAGCACTACAATAGCATGCACACCTTGAGCTTGAAGTTCTTTTACAGCTGCATTGACTACCGGAGCCTGTTCTACCAGCTTCACTCCTGAAAGCGCACTAGGCGATACCTTTGTAACTGTTGCCATTGTTACCACACCGATAAATCCTACCTTCTCGCCCCCAATTTCCTTGATGACATATGGCTTAACAATAGGCGCATAGGTATCCTCTGTTGCTGATGGAGATTTATACAAAGCATTGGCATTAATATAATCAAAATTGGCTTTATCAAAAACAATTTCAGGTTTAATCGGATCCGGTCCCCCGTTCACTTGAGCGAGAAGCGCGGGAACCCCCTGGTCAAATTCATGGTTGCCCAGTGTACCCACATCAAATTTCATCATATTCAAGAAATCCATCGTAGGCTTATCCCGTTCCAGAGAGGACACCGGTGCGCTGGCGCCAACGGAATCGCCGTTATGAACCAGAAGCGTATTCGGGTTGGTGGCTCTGGCTTTGTTCAAATAAGCTGCGAGGTAGTCGGCACGACCAACATTTCCCTCACCAAAATTTGATGTCGTATCAAGCTGGCCGTGGAAGTCATTAATACCTAGAATCTGTACCTTCACATTAGAACCCGGATCTACTGGAGGCGTAGTTCCTCCTGCCAATGAAAGTGAGTAGACTCCAAATCCCTTTTCATCGGTTTTGTTCGTATATTTAATCTCTGTATTGTTATTCAAGTATTTCACTGCATCAGGAGAGGATGTGAAAGTTACATTCACCTTGTCATTTACCGGCAGAATCGACCAGTTGTTATCTGCTGCCGGGTCAATGTCCTTATGCTCTGTGATATAGTTCATCAGGATCTGACGGTTCTCATCAGCAGAGTCGACAACTAATTCAGCACCCTTAAGGCCCGGGAAGTTCCCGCCACCGCCAGCGCGATAGTTGTTCGTCACTACGATGAATTCCTGCTCAGGATTAATGTCCTTGCCACCGTATTTGAGATTCACAATTCGGCTCGACTCTGCGTTATTAGTACTGCCATCCGCATTGTATTTAGCCGGCTTGGTTACATCAAACTGATAGGTTACGCCATCAATGATGTCAAAGTTATACACGGCGAACTTGGGACTTAAAAGCGACTGTTCCTCTGTCTTGGCCGGATCGATCTGGTTGAACATTCCCGCTGACATCTCGAGCCACTCTTTTACCGTGGAACCTTTAACTTTAACAGCTTTTAACGTGTTGTCGTACAAATAAAGGTCACTTGCGCTCTTAATCGCGATTGGCCCTTTAGCGATATCCGTGTACTCGGCGGGACCGTTTCTACCTGCTTTGAAAGGCGCTCCTACGGATAGAATTGGCAGATCTTTATACTGGGGCGCATTTTTACTGATATAGTCCTTAACAAACCATTCCTGCGCCTTGGTCACGATTTGTACAGATGGATCATCCTTCACTAATGCGAAGTAACTATAAATCGGTGCCGAAGTCTCTCCAATCGGACCGTTCGCATACTTAATTGTCGCCTCATGCTCTGACTTGACTGCCTCCTCAATTGCAGGATCAGCAGTTACGAGAGGCTTCTTATTCACCTTATCATAGATTTCTCTGTTCGAGGATTGCGAGCTGGATACTGTCCAACGACCTTCAGCGTTCTTGGTAAGCGTCAGATCAATGATACCAAGCTCAGCACCCCCAAAGCCTGCTTGAACAGCTGCTACACCGTTAATTGTACCTCGTACATTATCAACACCTGCAACCGGATTGCCACTAGTATCCTTGAAAATAACATCTAGTGACTTATTGTCACCTGTAGGAAATACCTTATGGGTATGAGAGAAAGTAATTGCATCGATCCCCTTCACTTTGCTCAGTGGAAGAATCGCATTCTCTGCCATAGTGTTGGCTTCAGCGCCCGCATCAAAGCCTGAATGTGTCAGAGCGATAATGATATCGGCTCCTTCTTCCTTCATCTTGGGAACAAACTTCTCAGCAGTTGCCACAATATCTTTTGTAGTCACTTTACCTTCGAGGTGGCCTTTATCCCAGTCCATAATCTGTGGAGTAACTAGACCCAGTACCCCAACTTTGACTGTTTGTTCATTTCCTTCTTCATCAATATAAGTTTTATTTAAAATTTCGTAGGGATCATATTTATTCTCATCATTATCTGGATTATTGTCATGATCATCGACATATACATTGGCATTCACATAAGGGAAGCTTGCTCCTTGAATTGACTTGTTCAAGAAATCAAGACCATAATTGAACTCGTGGTTACCAAACGTAGCAATGTCGTACCCCATCATATTCATTGCTTTATACACGGGGTGAACCGACCCAGGTTCCTGCAGCTGATCTACTTTAGCCACGTAGGTCCCGAGAGGAGTTCCTTGAATCAGATCACCGTTATCGACCAGCAATGTGTTCTTAACTTCCTCACGCGCTTGCTTAACTAAGCTGGCTGTCTTAACCAAACCAACAGTTGGCGAAACTTGATCTTTATAGTAATCATAGGACATAAGATTTGTATGAATATCGGTTGTTTCCATTATTCTTAGCTTAAGATTAGAGTTAACAGCAGGAGTAGTATCGTCAGCTGGGGTGTTAGTCGGATCTTGATTTGTTAAAAGAGCTGCCGCAGATGATGTCTGCTCCGATGACAAGGTTCCAGCATTGGAGGAAGCCGCCGCATGCATCTGTCCCGCCAAAAACTGAGTTGATAATACACAGACAGCTAGAGTGCTCGTTGCTGCCTTTCTAAATCCTTTTCGAAGATTGAAGTCCATTCCTTGTTTTCCACCCTTCTAGATTACTGTTACTGTGGGAGGTTATCCCTATTATTAATTTAATTTCAGTATGTTAACTAGGTTCCAGTTAATTGTTCAATAAAGTAGCTATGTAGGTAAAATATAAGTGCGTTATTTGAGATATGGCAAAAAACCGCTATCCCGTTGGAAATAGCAGCCTTGAAGAAATATCTATACAGTTATCTATGTATAGAAAAAGCCCCTGGCCGAATGGCCAAGGACTTTGGTGTTGATTAACGTTTCGAGAACTGTGGAGCGCGACGAGCGGCTTTGAGACCGTATTTCTTACGCTCTTTCATACGAGGGTCACGAGTCAAGAATCCTGCTTTTTTCAAAGCTGGACGGAACTCAGGGTCTGCTTTAAGCAGAGCACGGGAGATACCATGACGGATCGCGCCCGCTTGACCAGAAATACCGCCACCATGTGCAATAACAATTACATCATAGTTAGTCAGGGTTTCAGTCAAGTTCAGAGGTTGTTTAACGATGAGTTTGAGTGTTTCCAAACCGAAATATTCATTGATATCACGTTTATTGATGACAATGCGTCCTTCACCCGGTACAAGGCGAACACGAGCTACCGAATGTTTACGACGACCTGTCCCATAGTATTGTACTTGTGCCATGAAACTGTCCTCCCTTTTAATTATCCGCGAAGTTCGTAAACTTCAGGTTTTTGTGCTGCATGTGGATGTTCAGTGCCAGCGTATGCTTTCAGTCTCAGCTTCATTTTCTCACCTTGGCGAGTTTTTGGAAGCATCCCGTGAACAGCAGACTCGATCATACGTTCAGGTTTAGTTTTCAGGAGATCCTGAGCAACTGTCACTTTCAAACCACCTGGGTGCAGGGAGTGACGATAGTATTTCTTGTTCTCCAATTTCTTACCTGTCAAATGAATCTTCTCAGCGTTGATAACGATAACGAAATCGCCGGAATCAACGTGAGGTGTGAATTGTGGCTTGTGCTTGCCGCGAATTAGAGCAGCAGCTTCACTTGCCAGACGGCCCAAAGTTTTGCCTTCAGCATCGATAATGTGCCAATTGCGCTCTACTTCATTTGGCTTAGCCATATAGGTGGTACGCATGAAAAGATCCTCCTTCATTCTCGTCCGAAATCTAAGTTTCTATGATACAAATGTGCAGCTGTAAAGCCCATCATTCCATCATATATATCTTCGTTCGTTGTTAGTTGTTGTTGTAGTTAGTAAAGCTAAAATCACATTTTGGCGGTTCTCTTAATTGGGGGCTGTGGGATAGCCGTTAAGAAAACACAAACTTTATTTTACAGTATACAACTTTATTAAGCAAGTAGTTTTTTGAAAACTCATGGCATGTCCTCGTAAAATTATTCAAGTTAATTAAATAAATCACCGAACACATCAAGAACGGACTTTTTCTTCTTAGAATGTCCGTAATTCTTATGACTTCCTTGCTGCGGATAATGCGAGTTATGACGGTCCTTGTTATACTCAGGTCTATATTCATTATCATGAGGTTTGCGGTATTGTTCCCGATCGCGTCCACCGTACCATTCATTAAAAGCCGGGCGGGCCTCATTAACCTGGTTCATCAGCTTATCCAGTTCTCCACGATCCAACCATACTCCCTTACAGCTCGGACAGACATCAATCAGGACACCATTCTTCGCCACTTCTCTCAGTTGTACATTATCACAAATCGGACACCGCATATTAATTCCCTCCTTGAGTAAACGCACTATATCCTTCTTAATACGTCTCACAAGGACTCATGGTTTCACTGAAGAGATTACTCTGCATTCCCTTCCACCTCTTCCAAGGCAAAAGAAGGCGGCTGCGGCTTATCCTCCAAAAAGTTGTACTCTACCTTCCAAAGCATCAGGCCTTTCCCTTCAGCCGTTGGGCCAGCGGCACCCCGGTCTCTAGCTTCCAATATTGTCCGGAAGTCCTGGGGCTTACGCTTGCCTTCCCCGACTTGGAGAAGCGTACCCACAATAATCCGCACCATATGCTGCAAGAAGCCGTTACCGGTGATAAAGAGTTCAATGACTCCTTGATCTCTTGGGTGCCCCTCGCGGCACTTGGATCTATCCACCTCAATATGGGCCTCATATATGGTACGCACATGATTCTGTTTGGTAGAATGGCGGGAAGCAAACGAGGTATAGTCGAAAGTTCCAACCAGATACGCCAAGGCCTCTCTCATTGCATCAATATCCAGAATGCCGGGATGATGAAGCTGGAGATGACGATGAAACACATCCGGGTATTGATTAGCGTTGATTGTATACCTATAAGTTTTTCTCTTGGCTGAATGACGAGAGTGAAAACCAGGCTTCACTTCCCTTGCTTCGAGAATGACAATGTCTTTGGGAAGCCGGCCATTCAATGCAAGACACCAGCGTTCAAGCGGAATAGCTGACAGCGTATGAAAGTTAAATACCTGCCGGTAGGCGTGAACCCCCGCATCCGTTCTTCCTGAACCGATTATCTTGATCTCTTCGCCCGTTAATTGACGTATTGCTTCTTCCAAATGATCCTGAATTGTATTCCCACCAGGCTGCGATTGGAATCCGTAATAATTCGTTCCGTCAAAGCTGACGGTCATACAGAGATTGCGCAACATAGACCCTCCTTAGTCCCCCAGGGGGGATTCCAAAGGGCTGCGCCCTCTGGACACCTATTAAAGGATGGTGATCCTTAAACCTATTGTTTTCACAACCCTCCCAAACCCTCCCTTCCCTAAGGGAGGTCCCCAAGGGCTCTGCCCTCTGGACACCCTGATGAGTGACCTGGGAGAGCAAGAGGGAGTGTTTGGGATTGGCGAGCATGGATTCGCTTGTCGTCCCCTCCAGGGACCCGCTTGGGTTAGTGGTGCATAGTTACAAGCTGAATGGTGGCGGAGGAGGCTTGTTGGCGCAGGAAGGGCTGCGTAGTGCAACGAGCCGCTTGCCGTCCCTGCGGGACCCGCTCCACTTCTTCGAGATTGCTTCCAGGCCTGCCCCTCGGGATGCCGCGGCCAATAAGGCCGCGCTGACCGGGAGGTGAGCTCTTCCTTCTCGATCTACTCACAAAGCCTGCTCCCTGGAGGCCGGGGCCGGTAAGGCCACGCTGAGCAGGGAGCTGCTCGCCTCCTCGGGTTCACCCTCAAGGCTGCCCCTCGGGATGTCGCGGCCAATAAGGCCGCGCTGACCGGGAGGTGAGCTCTTCCTTCTCGATCTACCCACAAAGCCTGCTCCCTGGAGGCCGGGGCCGGTAAGGCCACCCTGAGCAGGGAGCTGCTCGCCTCCTCGGGTTCACCCTCAAGGCTGCCCCTCGGGATGTCGCGGCCAATAAGGCCGCGCTGACCGGGAGGTGAGCTCTTCCTTCTCGATCTACCCACATAGCCTGCTCCCTGGAAGTCGGGGCCGGTAAGGCCGCGCTGAGCAGGGAGCTGCTCGTCTCCTCGAGTTCACCCTCAAGGCCTGCCCCTCGGGATGTCACGGCCAATAAGGCCGCGCTGACCGGGAGGTGAGCTCTTCCAAGAATAGCCCCAGACAAACTAAAACTCTCTGGAAGCCGGGTCCGCAGGGCCCGCTGACAGAGAGTAACTTAGCTTCGGAGCTACACTTGTATAACATAGGAGCAGCTCTATAATAGAGCAAACCCCGCGCAAACCAAAAGGCTCGCCCGGGGCTGAATGCCGCGGGATTGAGCCGGGCTCCACCGCGAAAGTCGCTCTCTATGAGTATCCCTAATCCATCCACAAGAAACTTGCGGGTGTCCAGAGGGCTGCCGCCCTTTGGGGTCCCCCTGTTAGGGGGATTTAGGGGGTAACCTCAAAAATTTATGCGCGGTCTACCAGTTCCAAGTAAACCATAGGTGCGCCGTCACCACGACGAGGTCCCAGTTTCAGGATACGAGTGTATCCGCCTGGACGCTCAGAGTAACGAGTTGCGATTTCCGAGAATAGTTTTTGGATTGCATCCTGTTCACCATCAACGGATTCGCGGCGTACAAATGCAGCTACTTGACGACGAGCGTGCAAGTCACCACGTTTTGCTTTCGTAATCAGTTTTTCCGCAATAGAGCGAACTTCCTTCGCTTTTGCTTCAGTAGTCTGGATACGTTCATACAAGAACAAATCAGTTACCAAATCGCGGAACAATGCTTTACGAGCGCTGGAATCACGTCCCAATTTTTGATAAGCCATGTTTTTCCCCTCCTTTGCTAAACGTTAGCAGGCTATTCCTCTGTACGGAGTCCCAAACCAAGTTCCTCAAGCTTCTCTTGAACTTCTTCCAAAGATTTGCGTCCGAGGTTACGGACTTTCATCATATCTTCTTCAGTCTTCGTAGTCAGCTCTTGTACTGTATTAATGCCAGCACGTTTGAGGCAGTTATAAGAACGAACAGAAAGATCAAGCTCTTCTATCGTCATTTCAAGCACTTTTTCTTTTTTGTCTTCTTCTTTCTCAACCATGATTTCAGCGTCCTTCGCTTCGTCCGTGAGGCCCACGAACAAGAAAAGGTGCTCGGTCAAAATCTTAGCGCCGAGGCTGACCGCTTCTTCCGGTCTGATACTTCCATCGGTCCATACTTCAAGCGTGAGCTTGTCATAGTTGGTCACTTGACCAACACGCGTATTCTCGATAGAGTAATTCACCCGGGAAATCGGAGTATAGATAGAATCAACAGGTATCACACCAATCGGTTGATCGTCGCGTTTGTTCTTGTCTGCTTGAACATAACCACGGCCACGGTTGGCAAAGATACGCATGTGGAGTCTGGAACCCGGTGCCAGAGTAGCAATGTGAAGTTCTGGATTCAGAATTTCCACATCACTATCTGCACGGATATCACCTGCAGTGATTGCTCCATCGCCATCCGCATCAATCTCGAGAACTTTCTCCTCGTCAGAATGAATCTTCAGGGAAAGAGCCTTCAAGTTCAGAATGATTTCCGTAACGTCTTCCATAACACCTGGGATCGTAGCGAACTCATGCAGAACACCATCGATTTGAACCGAGGTTACCGCTGCACCTGGAAGCGAGGAGAGCAAAATCCGGCGTAAAGAGTTGCCGAGAGTTGTTCCATACCCACGCTCAAGTGGTTCCACTATAAATTTACCATAGGTGCCTTCCACGTTAACGTCTACGGTCTCAATTTTTGGCTTTTCGATTTCTATCACTGCAATACCCTCCTTCGAAACGTCGTTTCTTCTGAAACTGTCACCTTTTTGTGAGTCTATCATGTAGTATGCCTAAACAACCATTCTTACCAAGTTGCGACGGGGTTATACCACACTAGAGGTTGACTTCATTAGACACGACGACGTTTTGGAGGACGGCATCCATTATGCGGCACTGGAGTAACGTCTTTGATCATGTTAACTTCGAGTCCTGCAGCTTGAAGCGAGCGGATTGCAGCTTCGCGGCCGGCGCCTGGACCTTTAACCATGACTTCAACGGACTTCATTCCATGCTCCATTGCAGCTTTAGCAGCGGTTTCCGCAGCCATTTGAGCGGCAAAAGGAGTCGATTTACGGGAACCTTTGAACCCTTGACCACCAGAACTTGCCCAAGAGATCGCGTTACCGTGTGGATCCGTAATTGTAACGATCGTATTGTTGAAAGTGGAGCGAATGTGCGCCACGCCAGATTCGATATTTTTACGGTCACGACGTTTAGTACGTACGACTTTTTTCGGTTTAGCCATTGTCTGTTATCCCTCCTTCTTATTTCTTCTTGTTCGCTACAGTACGACGAGGTCCCTTACGAGTACGGGCATTCGTTTTAGTACGTTGTCCACGAACCGGCAATCCACGACGATGACGAACACCGCGGTAGCAACCGATCTCGATGAGACGTTTGATATTTAAAGAAATTTCACGACGCAGGTCACCTTCTACCTTAACCGTTTTGTCGATAGATTCCCGGAGTTTGCTTACTTCGTCTTCTGTCAAATCCCGAACGCGAGTGTTCGGGCTGATGCCTGTTGTGCTCAAAATTTTCTGGGAAGTCGTTTTACCGATTCCGAAAATGTAAGTCAAGGCGATCTCAACGCGTTTATCACGTGGCAAATCCACACCAGCTATACGAGCCATTTTACGCTACACCCCCTTCTTAACCTTGTCTTTGTTTGTGTTTCGGATTTTCGCAAATAACCATTACATTGCCTTTACGACGAATGACTTTGCATTTTTCGCAAATTGGCTTTACAGAAGGTCTTACCTTCATATCAATTACCTCCTAAAAGTTTTACCAGAGTAAAACTAATTTCGAAAGCATACGGCTGGCTTTGCTGAGCAAAACCCACCTCCAAAGTTGTTAACCTGGTTTATATTAATTGGCATTAATAAAACCCAACTTTGCTATCATACCACGAAACTATACTCATGCGGTATGGAATCTATTTACGGTATGTTATACGACCCTTAGTCAAATCATAAGGTGATAACTGTATAACCACTTTGTCCCCTGTCAGAATACGGATAAAGTGCATCCGCAGCTTACCAGAAACATGAGCTAGAATCTGATGACCGTTCTCAAGCTCAACTTTAAAAGTAGCATTCGGCAACGGCTCAATAACCGTTCCTTCAACTTCAATGACATCTTCTTTAGCCATAAGTCAGTCTCCTTTCTTTTCAGCTTTGGTTTCGGTGAATTGAACAAACGTGCTTACTGCATGACGCAATTTGCCGTTTGTTACCCGACCACTTTCATTTAAACTATTAACAACTTCGCTGCTAATCAAGTCCTGAAATTCTAAATGCTGAATGTTCTTCCGTTTTGCCTGATCAAACTTTCGTTTGTTCCCGTCAGCGATCCGGACAAACCTGTCATCCAGAAGCTCTACAATAACTCCGATCCCTCCAGCATCCTTGCCTTTGAGAATTCTTACGATTTGACCGATCTGCGGGTCTGTGCGGTGTGTCAAAGGGTTCACCTACGCATCCAGTTTCGTAAAAATTTCGAGGCCGTCAGCTGTGACAGCAACCGTATGCTCAAAGTGAGCACACCATGAACCGTCAACCGTGACAACCGTCCAATTATCTTCCAACGTCTTGACATAACGCTTTCCGATATTGACCATCGGTTCTATTGCAAGCACCATCCCAGGCTTGAGCCTAGGACCACGATCAGGAACACCGTAGTTTGGAATCTGAGGTTCTTCATGGAGCTTCGCTCCAATTCCGTGACCTACATACTCTCTGACAACAGAAAAGCCTGCATCTTCAATCACTTTTTGAATCGCATGCGATATTGTAAATAAGCGGACATCTGGCTTAACAAGCTCAAGACCGGCATATAGGGAACGCTCCGTTACATCAAGAAGCTTTTGAACCTCATCAGTAACTTTACCTACTGGATAAGTCCAAGCTGAGTCACCGTGGTAGCCCTTGTATTCCGCTCCGATGTCAAGACTGATGATGTCGCCTTCGTTTAATTTACGCTTGCCGGGGAATCCATGAACCAGCTCTTCGTTAGTCGAAGCGCATATGCTGTAAGGAAAACCGTTATAGTCTTTAAAAGATGGCACTGCATTTTGACTCCGAATGTACTTGTCAGCGATTTGATCAAGTTCTCCCGTCGTAATACCGGGCTCGATCGCTTGTGCCAAGATCCGGTGCGTCTCCGCAACGATCCGCCCTGCTTCTCTCATAAAGCCAAGTTCCGTTTCGGATTTACAAATGATCATTCAGCTAACCTCTCAGTAATGATACGATTTCTTGAGATACCGTATCGATTTCCAGTTCGCCATCGACTTCACGAAGCAAACCTTGTTGTTCATAAAAGTTGAGGAGCGGTGCAGTTTTGGTGATATATTCGTCCAGCCGTGTTCCTACGCTCTCTTCGTTATCATCAGAACGTTGGTACAACTCACCGCCGCATTTATCACATACACCTTCCTGTTTGGAAGGATTAAAGAGCACATGATAAGTAGATCCACAAGATTTGCAAATACGTCGTCCTGTAAGACGAGCCAGCAGCTTGTCACGATCCACTTTCAGGTTAACCACATGATCCAGCTTGCGTCCTAGTTCAGTAAGCAGCTGATCCAGCGCTTCCGCTTGCGAAAGGGTTCTTGGAAAACCATCCAGTAAAAAACCTTTTTCGCAATCGGACTGCTGGAGGCGCTCACGAACGATGCCCACAGTTACATCATCTGGTACCAACAGGCCTTGATCGATGTATTCCTTAGCTTTAATCCCAACGGGAGTTCCCTGCTTGATCGCTAGACGAAATGCATCGCCTGTCGAAATATGAGGAATGCCGAATTCACCAATAATGACTTCTGCTTGTGTTCCTTTTCCTGCCCCAGGAGGCCCCATAATCAAAATGTTCAAGTCTGTCACTCCCTCCATAACTAGCTTGAGTGCAAGAACATAACAATAGGTGCCGGTTCGAGTCTAGAAGAGCCCGGCCGGAACCTATCGCCTACTTATTAATAAACCCTTTGTAATGGCGCTTCATCAATTGGCTTTCGATCGTCTTCATCGTATCCAGTGCAACACCGACTACGATAAGAAGAGATGTACCTCCAATTTGGATAGAGCTAGGTAGTCCAGCCCAAGAGCCCAAGGCTATCGGAAGCAGTGAAATAACAGCCAGGAAGATTGCACCGGTCATTGTCAGACGTGTCATTACACGAGTGAGGTAAGTAGCCGTTGTTTTCCCTGGTCGAACTCCCGGAATATAACCTCCGTTCTTCTTCATCTGATCCGCCATTTGAGTCGGATTCATTTGAACAAAGGTGTAGAAGAACGTGAAACCAATAATCATTATGACATACAACACCATGCCTAACGGTGCTCCGTTTTGCATGGATAAATTGTCCATAATCCACTTAGCCCAAGCATGTGTAGACCAGAATCCAGCTATGATCGTTGGGAACTGAAGGAGGGAGACTGCAAAGATAACCGGGATTACGCCAGCTGCATTGATTTTCAATGGGATATGCGTATTTTGTCCACCGTACATCTTATTGCCTACAACCCGTTTCGCATACTGTACCGGGATCTTGCGGATCGCCTGTTGGATATAGATAACACCGACAATAATCAGTATTACAACCAAGGCAATGATTATAAATTTAGTGATATTCAGGAAGGTTTGGCCTTCCCCAATGAAATCAGAGTTGATCAAGCTTTGAATGTGACCTGGAATACCTGCAATGATACTCGCAAAGATAATCAGCGAGATACCATTACCGATTCCCTTCTCAGTGATCTGCTCACCCAGCCACATCAGGAATGCTGTTCCTGCTGTAAGCACGATGGCGATCAAGGCATAGTCCGCAAAAGTAGCATTGGGAACCATTTGAGTACCGTAGAGTCGGTTGAATCCAATCGACATCGCAAAAGCTTGAATCACACCCAGCACAATTGTCAGGTAACGCGTGAGCTGTGCTGATTTCTTTTTCCCCATCTCGCCCTGTTTGGCCCATTCCGCTAACTTCGGAACGACATCCATAGACAGGAGCTGAACGATGATGGAGGCCGTGATATATGGGTAGATCCCGAGGGCAAGTATTGAAAACTGCGCCAAAGCGCCGCCCGAGAACGTGTTCAGGAGACCGAACAATGCATTACCTGCTTGATTCGTTGCCGTAAACACATCCGTGTTAACACCCGGAACTGGTACGAATGTACCAATTCGGTAGATCAAGAAAATAAACAGTGTAAACAAAATCCGGTTGCGTAAATCCTTCACATTCCATATATTCTTGAGGGTTTTAAACATTAGATCACCTCGGTTTTACCGCCGGCAGCCTCGATCTTCTCTACCGCAGATTGAGAGAACTTATTTGCTTTTACAGACAATTTGACAGTAACTTCACCGTTGCCAAGAATCTTGATTCCGCTCTTAGCGTTCTTAACGATTCCTTGTTCAAACAACAGTTCAGGAGTAACTTCTGTATCAGCCGCAAAGTTGTTAAGTTCCTCGATGTTCACAATCGCATACTCTTTACGGGTAGGGTTAACAAAACCACGTTTTGGCAAGCGACGATAGAGCGGGTTTTGTCCGCCTTCGAAGCCCGGACGAACACCACCGCCGGAACGAGCATTTTGACCTTTGTGACCACGTCCAGATGTTTTACCCATACCACTGCTGGTACCGCGTCCTACGCGCTTGCGTTCTTTGCGGGAACCAGGAGCTGGGGAAAGCTCATGTAACTTCATCGTTCGTTGCACCTCCTTCATAATTGTAAGCTAGATCTATGTGTCTTAGTCTTGAATTTCTTGTACAGATACCAAGTGAGTCACTTTGTTCACCATACCACGAATAGCAGGGTTGTCATTGTGAACTACTTGTTGGTTGATTTTGCGAAGTCCCAAAGTGTTAACGGTTGTACGTTGGTCCTCCGGACGGCCAATCAAACTCCGTACGAGGGTAATTTGAAGTTTTGCCATTTAGATTCCCTCCTTAACCGAGAAGTTCTTCGACGGTTTTGCCGCGCAATTTCGCAACATCTTCAGCACGCTTCAGACGGGACAAGCCCTCCAAAGTCGCGTTGACCATGTTCATGGAATTCGAAGAACCTAGGGATTTTGTCAAAATGTCGCCTACACCAGCAAGTTCAAGAACCGCACGAACTGGTCCACCAGCGATAACTCCGGTACCTTCCGATGCCGGCTTCAAGAGAACGCGGCCGGCACCAAAGTGTCCGGTCACAAGGTGAGGAATAGTCGTTCCAACCAGGGGAACGTGTACCAGATTCTTCTTCGCATCTTCGATACCTTTGCGAATTGCATCTGGAACTTCGCCTGCTTTACCGATACCAGCACCAACCCAGCCATTGCCGTCACCGACAACTACTAGTGCACTGAAACTAAAACGACGTCCGCCCTTTACAACTTTAGCTACACGATTAATATTTACAACTCTTTCAGTCAGTTCTAAAGCGTTAGGATCTACACGCAAGTCGTTAACCTCCTTTTAGAAATAATCTTAGAATTCAAGGCCTGCTTCGCGAGCTGCATCAGCCAGCGCTTGAATCCGTCCATGGTACAAGTAACCTCCGCGGTCGAATACCACGTTTTTAACGTTTTTATCTTGAGCACGTTTCGCGATGAGCTCTCCAACTTGACGAGCAGACTCAACACTACCGCCATTCTTGATGTTCGCGCTAAGCTCTTTATCAACTGTAGAAGCAGACACAAGAGTTACGCCTGCTACGTCATCGATTAGTTGAGCATAGATATGTTTGGAAGAACGGTATACGTTAAGTCTTGGACGTTCAGCCGTTCCTTGGATTTTTTTACGCACACGCAGGTGTCTTTTCAGACGCGCTTTGTTTTTATCCGCTTTTGTAATCATGACTTCCATTTCACTCCCTTCGGTTTACCATACAAGCTGTTTCAATTCAAGCCGCAATCGGGTTAACTGAACTAAGAAGCTTACTTCTTCTTACCAGCTTTACCTTCTTTACGAATAATACGTTCGCCTTCATACTTGATCCCTTTACCTTTGTAAGGTTCAGGTTCGCGTACGGAACGGATTTTAGCAGCGTATGCACCTACGCGCTCTTTATCAATTCCTTTAACGATGATCTTTGTGTTAGCAGGAACTTCAAATTCGATGCCTGGTTCCGGAGAAATTTCAACCGGGTGGGAGTAACCCACGTTCAGGACGATCTTGTCACCAGATTTGCTTGCACGGTATCCAACCCCAACCAATTCAAGGTTCTTAGAGAAACCGTCGGTTACGCCGCTCACCATGTTGCTAACAACGCTGCGCGTTGTGCCATGAAGGGAACGGTGAAGTTTATTATCGGAAGGACGTTCAACTGTGATTTGGTTCTCTTCCACAGTTACTTTCATGTCCTTATGAAGTTCACGAGTCAAGGTACCCTTAGGTCCTTTTACCGTAATCACGGTGTTATCAACTTTGATATCAACACCACTTGGTACATTTATTGGTTTGCGACCAATACGAGACATTTGCTGCACCTCCTTGTTTTGTGACTTTAATTACCAAACGTAGCAGACAACTTCGCCGCCAGCTTTGGATTGACGAGCTTCTTTGTCGGTCATAACTCCCTTGGATGTGGAGATGATCGCAATACCCAAACCGCCAAGGACACGAGGAACTTCGTTGCTCTTCGTGTACACGCGAAGGCCAGGCTTACTAATTCTTTTCAATCCGGAAATAACACGCTCGTTATTGGATCCGTATTTCAAGAAAATGCGGATAATCCCTTGTTTATTGTCATCGATATATTCTGCATCACGGATAAAACCTTCACGCTTCAAGATTTCAGCGATTTGTTTTTTGATCGTGGATGCAGGCATTTCCACAGTTTCGTGACGCACTACATTCGCGTTACGAATACGTGTAAGCATATCAGCAATTGGATCTGACATAGTCATTCGTGTAAACCTCCTTCCCGTTGTTGATTGTTTACCAGCTTGCTTTTTTCACGCCAGGGATCTGGCCTTTATAAGCTAATTCACGGAAACAAATTCTGCAGATTTTATATTTTTGCAGCACCGAATGTGGACGACCACAACGCTCGCAACGTGTGTATGCACGTACTTTAAACTTAGGTGTGCGTTGTTGTTTAACTTTCATTGAAGTTTTTGCCACTTAGCCTGACACCTCCCGAATCGATTCCAAGAATCGAATTTTTCCTTACTTTACAAAAGGCATTCCGAGTTGAGTCAGCAATTCGCGGGACTCTTCATCGGTTTTAGCCGTAGTTACGATAACGATATCCATACCGCGCACTTTGTCAACTTTATCATATTCAATCTCAGGGAAGATCAATTGTTCCTTGAGGCCGAGTGTGTAGTTACCACGTCCGTCAAACGCTTTGTTTGATACACCGTGGAAGTCACGTACACGTGGAAGAGTTACATTGAACAGCTTGTCGAGGAAGTAATACATACGCTCACCGCGAAGTGTTACTTTCACACCGATTGGCATGTTCTCACGAAGTTTAAATCCGGCAATGGATTTCTTCGCACGAGTGATTACTGGCTTTTGACCAGAGATCAACTGCAGATCATTTACCGCAGAATCAAGTACTTTCGAGTTAGCTACAGCTTCACCAACACCCATGTTGATAACTACCTTCTCGATTTTTGGCACTTGCATAACTGTTGTATAGTTAAACTTTTGAACCAAAGCTGGGGACACTTCATTCAAATAACGTTCTTTCAATCTTGCTGCCATGAATCATGGACCTCCTTTCATTCAATGCTGGATTAGTCGATCACTTCTCCGGATTTCTTAGCTACACGAACTTTTTTGCCGTTGTCCAATACTTTGTAACCGATACGAGTTACTTTTCCGCTCTTTGGATCGACATGCATAACGTTCGATGCGTGAATCGGAGCTTCTTGTTCAATAATTCCGCCTTGTGGGTTAAGTTGATTTGGTTTTTGGTGTTTCTTAACCATATTAACGCCTTCCACAAGCACACGGTTCTCACGAGGATAAGCGGCGATGACACGGCCTTTCTTGCCTTTGTCTTTACCACTGATCACGATAACCGTATCGTCTTTTTTGACGTGCAGTTTATTATTGTGAGACTCCAGAATCTTTTTCAATCTAGGCATTTGTTACACCTCCCGGTTGCATGGATATAAGGGACTAACTTTATTTAGATAACTTCCGGAGCCAAGGAAACGATTTTCATGAAATCTCTATCACGAAGTTCGCGGGCAACAGGTCCGAAAATACGAGTACCACGTGGGCTCTTGTCATCTTTTACCACAACAGCTGCGTTCTCATCGAATGCGATGTAAGAACCATCTTTACGGCGAACGGAACGCTTAGTGCGAACTACTACCGCTCTTACAACATCACCTTTTTTGACAACGCCGCCTGGTGTTGCTTGTTTTACTGAGCAAACGATCAAATCACCGATTTGAGCAGTACGACGACCAGTACCACCCAGAACGCGGATACACATCAATTCCTTCGCTCCAGAGTTATCAGCAACATGCAAACGTGTAAATGGTTGAATCATTCTAAGTTCCTCCTTTCAACTTCACTGACAAGTACAATTAGATAATAACCGCTTGTTCTACGATCTCAGTCAATCTCCAGCGCTTATCTTTGGAAAGTGGGCGAGTTTCTGTGATTTTCACAGTGTCACCAATTTTCGCAGAATTGTTCTCATCATGTGCTTTGAATTTCTTAGTGTGCTTAATGCGTTTATGGTACAAATCATGCTTTTTGTAGGTTTCAACAGCTACTACGATGGTTTTATCCATTTTGTCGCTGACGACTTTACCAATTTGAACTTTACGAGTGTTACGTTCGCTCATGGTTAGCCTCCTTCCTGATTTCAAGCACTGCTATTAAAGCTGCACTTTGATAATTAGCTTGTTATGCCAAGGGCTCTCTCATGTAAAATGGTTTTAGCACGAGCTATATCCTTGCGCACGTCACGGATCCGAGTTGGGTTGTCAAGCTGGCCAGTAGCCAGTTGAAAACGCAGGTTGAAGAGTTCTTCCTTGAATCCAGTGATTTTTTGTTCTATCTCAACAGTGGTTAAGTTGCGAAGTTCATTAGCTTTCATTTGCTTCACCACCCAATTCTTCACGTTTCACAAACTTAGTCTTAACAGGTAGCTTGTGAGCGGCAAGACGCATCGCTTCGCGTGCGATTTCCTCCGATACTCCAGCAAGTTCAAACATGATCTTACCTGGTTTCACAACTGCAACCCATTTTTCTACGTTACCTTTACCACTACCCATACGAACCTCAAGAGGCTTTTGAGTAATTGGCTTGTCTGGGAAAATCTTGATCCATACTTTACCACCACGTTTGATGTAACGCGTCATGGCAATACGAGCCGCTTCGATCTGACGGTTCGTAATCCAAGATGGCTCAGTTGCTTGCAGGCCGTATTCACCGAAGTTAAGTTCAGTGCCGCCTTTAGCTTGACCTCTCAAACTACCGCGTTGTTGTTTGCGGTGTTTTACACGTTTAGGTACCAACATGATTAGTTGCCTCCTTCCTGAGCAGCTTGCTTCTTAGCTGGAGGAAGAACCTCTCCACGGTAGATCCATACTTTCACGCCGATACGGCCGTAAGTTGTATGAGCTTCAGCTGTACCATAGTCGATATCAGCACGAAGTGTATGAAGTGGAACAGTTCCTTCGCTGTAGCCTTCTGAACGAGCAATTTCAGCACCGCCAAGACGGCCGCTTACTGCTGTTTTAATCCCTTTAGCACCGGAACGCATAGTTCTTTGAATCGCTTGTTTCAATGCACGACGGAAGGAAACACGACGCTCCAATTGTTGTGCAATGCTTTCTGCTACCAGAATCGCATCCAGTTCAGGGTGTTTGATTTCAGAGATATTGATGTGAACTTTTTTACCGCCTGCAATTTGAGTGATTTCGTTACGAAGGTTCTCAACTTCAGAACCGCCTTTACCGATAACCATACCCGGCTTCGCAGTGTGGATTGTTACATTCACACGGTTAGCTGCTCTCTCGATTTCAACACGAGATACTGCAGATTCTTTCAATTTGCCTTTTAAATGCTCACGAATTTTAACGTCTTCCATAAGAAGATCACCAAAATCTTTACCTGCATACCATTTAGATTCCCAATCACGGATAATACCTACCCGCAATCCGACGGGATTTACCTTTTGGCCCACACGTTTTCCCTCCTTATTTTTCGGATACCACCAAAGTAATGTGGCTGGTGCGTTTGTTGATCCGGCTTGCACGTCCCATTGCACGTGGACGGAAACGTTTCATTGTCGGACCTTGGTTAACGAAAATTTCCGAAATAACCAATTTATTTACATCCATAGAATAGTTATGTTCAGCATTCGCAATCGCCGAGTTCAAGAGCTTCTCAACTACCGGTGAAGCTGCTTTAGGAGTATGGCGAAGAATGGCGATGGCTTCACCCACTTGTTTGCCGCGAATCAGGTCAACAACGAGTTTAACCTTACGAGCAGCAATACGGATGGATCTTGCATGTGCTTTTGCTTCCATGTTTGTTACCTCCTCTCAAACGAAGAACTCATCTTAACGTCTTGTTTTCTTATCGTCGTCCGTATGTCCTTTGTAGGTACGTGTTGGTGCAAATTCACCCAATTTGTGTCCTACCATGTCTTCCGTTACATACACTGGCACGTGTTTGCGTCCATCATATACACCGAAAGTGTGTCCGATAAATTGTGGGAAAATCGTGGAACGACGGGACCATGTTTTAATCACGGTTTTTTTGTTGCTCTCGTTCACTTCATCCACTTTTTTGAGTAGGTAGCCATCGATAAATGGCCCTTTCTTCAAACTGCGACCCATAGCTTGAATCCTCCCTTCATGAAACCATCATAAGTCTCTAGTCCGTTAGCCGGAGAAGTAATGCGCCTAAGCGTATTACTTCGTACGACGGCGAACGATGTATTTATCAGAAGCTTTACCTTTTTTACGCGTTTTGTAGCCAAGGGTTGGTTTGCCCCAAGGAGACAATGGCGATTTACGACCGATAGGAGCGCGTCCTTCACCACCACCGTGAGGGTGATCGTTAGGGTTCATGACAACACCGCGGACTTCCGGACGTTGTCCGAGCCAGCGACTGCGTCCAGCTTTACCGATTTTCACAAGCTCGTGGTCTCCGTTACCTACGGAACCGATTGTAGCGCGGCAAACTTTAAGGAGCTTGCGAACTTCACCGGAGGAAAGACGAACTGTGACATATTTTTCTTCTTTACCAAGAAGTTGAGCTTCAGTACCAGCTGCACGAACAAGCTGTCCGCCTTTGCCTGGTTGAAGTTCGATGTTGTGGATCACAGAACCTACTGGGATATTCTCCATCGGAAGTGCGTTACCGATTTTGATATCAGCTGTTGGACCTGATACTACAACGTCATCAACTTTCAAGCCTTTAGGAGCGATGATGTAACGTTTCTCTCCATCTGCATAGTGGATCAAAGCGATGTTGGAAGTACGGTTCGGGTCATACTCGATTGTAGCAACGCGGCCCGGTATTCCATCTTTGTTCCGTTTGAAGTCGATAATACGATATTTACGTTTGTGTCCACCACCGTGGTGACGAACCGTAATTTTACCTTGGTTGTTACGACCAGCAGTTTTGCTAAGTGGTGCAAGCAAGGATTTTTCCGGCACATTTGTAGTGATCTCTTCAAAAGTAGACACGGACATTGCGCGTCTTGCCGGGGAAGTCGGTTTATACTTTTTGATTGGCACTTATGTTCCCTCCTATCTTCAAAAATTTCTTATACCGATTCAAAGAACTCAAGCGGCTTGCTGTCTGCCGTAAGAGTAACGAACGCTTTCTTCCACTCTGGCGTGTAACCAAAATGACGTCCGTAACGTTTAGGCTTCGCAGGAACACGCAAAGTGTTAACTTTATTTACCTTAACGCTGAAGATCGCTTCAATTGCTTGTTTGATCTCAGTCTTGTTAGCACGGATATCCACTTCGAACACATACTTCTGTTCACCCATGTATTCAGCCGTACGTTCTGTGATTACTGGACGTTTGATAACATCACGAGGATCTTTCATTACGCGAGCACCTCCTCTACCTTCTGAACTGCTTCTTTCGTAATGATCAGTTTGTCGTACGTAAGTACGTCAAGAACATTGATGCCGTCAGCTGCTACGAATTTTACACCTGGAATGTTACGTGCAGATAGTGCAACTTTGTCATCATAGCTGGAAGCTACGATCAAAGCTTTACGTTCTACCTTCAGGTTATTCAGGATAGCTGCGAACTCTTTTGTTTTCGGCGTTTCAAAGCTCAATTGATCTAGTACGATAATATCGTTATCGACAACTTTCGAAGAAAGTGCGGATTTGATCGCCAAACGACGAACTTTCTTAGGAAGCTTGAATGCATAGCTGCGTGGTGTTGGTCCGAATACGACACCGCCGCCTACCCATTGTGGTGAACGGATCGAACCTTGACGAGCACGGCCAGTACCTTTTTGTTTCCAAGGCTTACGACCACCGCCGCGTACTTCAGAACGTCCTTTAACTTTGTGAGTGCCTTGACGAAGAGATGCACGTTGCATAACAACAGCATCATGAAGAACGTGAACGTTTGGTTCGATACCGAATACCGCATCATTCAATTCAACTTCGCCCACTTGGCTGCCACTTACATTAAAAAGTGCTACTTTAGGCATTGATTGTTCCTCCTTTCTTCAGAAGATTATTTCTTCACCGTTTCTTTGATTTTCACGAAGCCTTGTTTAGGGCCTGGAATAGAACCTTTTACAAGCAAGACATTACGCTCAACATCAACCTTGATAATTTCAAGTCCTTGAATCGTAACTGTCTCATTACCCAGATGTCCTGGCAGGCGTTTGCCTTTAGGAACACGGTTAGCTTGAATGGAACCCATTGAACCCGGTCTACGATGATAACGGGAACCGTGAGCCATTGGTCCGCGGCTTTGTCCCCAACGTTTGATAACGCCGGCAAAACCCTTACCTTTGGAAATACCCGTTACGTCAACATATTCGCCCTCAGCAAAGACATCGGCTTTAACCTCTTGGCCAACCTCATATCCTGCCAAATCAATACCGCGAATTTCGCGAACGTAGCGCTTAGGTGCAGTGTTAGCCTTTTTGGCATGCCCTGCTTCTGGTTTGTTAGCTCTGCTCTCTTTCTTATCAGAGAAACCTAGCTGAACCGCTTCGTAACCATCGTTATCCGCGTCCTTTTTCTGCAAAACAACATTGGGGCCTGCTTCAATAACGGTTACTGGAATTACATTACCTTCAGCGGTAAATACTTGAGTCATTCCAAGTTTTTTTCCTAAGATACCTTTCATGTTGACACCTCATTCCCTTTTCTAATCAATTACATTTTTTATGACTTACAGTTTGATTTCGATATCTACACCGGACGGTAGATCCAAGCGCATCAAGGCATCCACAGTTTGTGGAGTCGGATTAACAATATCGATCAGACGCTTATGTGTACGCTGCTCGAACTGCTCCCGAGAATCCTTGTACTTGTGTACCGCACGGAGAATAGTAATAATTTGCTTTTCTGTTGGAAGCGGAATCGGTCCAGATACACCAGCACCCGAACGTTTTGCAGTTTCAACAATTTTCTCAGCGGATTGATCAAGAATTCTATGGTCGTAAGCCTTCAAACGAATACGAATCTTTTGCTTTGCCATTTTTAGTCCCTCCTTCTATCGCCCAATTTATTATCGGACATACTCCGTGAAAATTTTCCAAACACCTGCCTCATGGCAAAGGGGCCGGGTGTGTCGGTAACCTCTCACATCATCGCAACGTCACAGAACAACATATATTATTATATTAAAAAGATAGGCTCAATGCAAGCCTTATATACAAAAAGTTTGAAATCTCTTTCTCAGGGAACGAGCCACTGTTCTCTGACATAAAACAAGAAGGTCCATCTCCAAAGAGACGGACCTTCTCTTCTTTCGGTTACAGTACACTGTTGCTCGTTACATCACACTGTTGCTTTATAATCAATCAGGCTTAAGGTCGCCTAATTACTTTTGAATTGTTGCTACAGATCCGGCACCTACTGTACGTCCGCCTTCACGAATGGAGAACTTAGTTCCTTCTTCAATCGCGATTGGGGAGATCAGGGAAACAGTAACGGTGATGTTGTCACCAGGCATTACCATTTCAGTACCTTCAGGCAGGTTGATGATGCCTGTTACGTCAGTTGTACGGAAGTAGAACTGCGGACGGTAACCAGTGAAGAATGGTTTGTGACGTCCACCCTCTTCTTTAGTCAACACGTAGATTTGAGCTGTGAATTCTGTGTGAGGCTTAACAGAACCTGGTTTAGCCAATACTTGGCCACGCTCGATGTTGTTACGGTCAACACCACGAAGAAGTGCGCCGATATTGTCACCAGCTTGAGCGGAATCCAGCAATTTGCGGAACATCTCAACGCCTGTTACAACGGATTTCTTAGTTTCTTCAGTGATACCAACGATTTCGATCTCTTCGCCGACTTTAACAGTACCACGCTCTACACGGCCAGTTGCAACTGTACCACGGCCAGTGATAGAGAATACGTCCTCGACAGGCATAAGGAAAGGCTTGTCAGTTTGACGCTCAGGAAGCGGGATGTAAGTGTCGATAGTTTCGAACATTTCAACGATCTTCTTAGCCCATTCGCCATCAGGGTTTTGAAGAGCTTCACGAGCAGAACCACGAGTGATTGGAGTGTCATCACCAGGGAATTCATATTCGTTAAGAAGGTCGCGAACTTCCATTTCAACCAATTCAAGAAGCTCTTCGTCTTCAACCATGTCACATTTGTTCAAGAACACAACGATGTAAGGAACGCCTACTTGGCGGGACAACAGGATGTGCTCACGAGTTTGTGGCATTGGGCCGTCAGCTGCGGATACAACCAGGATTGCTCCGTCCATTTGTGCAGCACCAGTGATCATGTTTTTAACATAGTCGGCGTGACCTGGGCAGTCAACGTGTGCATAGTGACGGTTGTTTGTTTCATACTCAACGTGTGCAGTTGAGATTGTGATACCGCGCTCGCGCTCTTCTGGAGCTTTATCGATTTGATCGAATGCTACAGCAGCACCACCATAAGTTTTGGACAATACAGTAGTGATTGCAGCAGTCAGGGTTGTTTTACCATGGTCAACGTGACCGATAGTACCGATATTAACGTGCGGTTTTGTACGTTCGAATTTAGCCTTTGCCATTTTGAACAGTTCCTCCTTAAAATATGGGATTGTTATGTTTCACTGTACGGAGTGTCTTTCTAATGAAAAACACCCGAACAGCAGTTAAAAACAAATTAAGCTGATCCTTTTGCTTTGGAAACAATCTCTTCTTGAATGGATTTCGGCACTTCTTCATAGTGAGAAAGTTCCATCGAGAACACACCGCGACCTTGAGTACCGGAACGGATAGTAGTCGAGAATCCAAACATTTCGGAGAGAGGCACCTTAGCACGGATAATTTGAGCTCCACCGCGGGAATCCATACCTTCGATACGGCCACGACGGGAGTTCAGCATACCCATAGCATCACCCATGTACTCTTCAGGCACTGTTACTTCAACTTTCATAACAGGCTCAAGAATGACTGGCTTACATTTCTCCGCAGCAGCTTTAAGCGCCATGGATCCTGCAATTTTAAATGCCATTTCGTTGGAGTCAACATCGTGGTAAGAACCATCAACGATAGTTGCTTTAACATCCACGAGAGGGAATCCAGCGATAACACCATTCTTCATTTGCTCTTCGATACCTTGCTGTGCCGGTCCGATGTATTCTCTTGGTACGGAACCACCCACAACTTTGCTGTCGAACTGGTTGCCAGAACCTGGCTCCAGCGGTTCGAATTCAACCCATACGTGACCATATTGTCCACGGCCCCCGGATTGACGTACGAACTTACCTTCAACACGCGCTGGCGCGCGGAAAGTTTCGCGATAAGCAACTTGTGGTGCACCTACATTGGTATCCACTTTGAACTCACGACGCATACGGTCAATGATGATGTCCAAGTGAAGCTCACCCATACCAGCCAAGATCGTTTGGCCTGTCTCTTCATTAGTATGCGCACGAAGAGTTGGATCCTCTTCAGTCAGCTTACTAAGAGCAACACCCAGCTTATCTTGGTCAGCTTTGGTTTTTGGTTCAACAGCGATCTCGATAACTGGTTCTGGGAAGTTCATAGACTCCAGGATAACTGGACTCTTCTCATCACACAGTGTATCACCTGTACCGGTATCTTTCAAACCTACGGCAGCTGCAATATCACCAGAGTACACTTCATTGATCTCTTGACGGCTGTTCGCATGCATTTGAAGGATACGTCCGATACGCTCGCGCTTACCTTTTGTTGCATTCAGCACATAAGATCCGGATTGAAGCACACCGGAGTATACGCGGAAGAACGTAAGCTTACCAACGTAAGGGTCTGTCATGATTTTAAATGCTAGCGCCGAGAAGGTTTCTTCATCCGAAGATTTACGAACCGCTTCTGTACCATCTTCAAGGTGTCCCTTGATGTCTGGAACGTCAATCGGAGCTGGCAAGTAATCAATAACTGCGTCCAACATCAATTGAACGCCTTTGTTACGATAGGAAGATCCGCAGATAACCGGGAAGATTTTTACTTCTACAACACCCTTACGAAGAGCGGCTTTGATCTCTGCAACAGTGATCTCTTCACCTTCAAGGTATTTCATAGTAAGATCTTCATCAAGCTCTGCAACCTTCTCGATCAATAACGAACGAAGTTCTTCGACTTGCGCCTTGAACTCTTCAGGAACGTCCACAACTTCGATGTCCTGACCCAGATCGTCCTTGAACATGTGAGCTTTCTGTTCAACGAGGTCAATGATACCATTGAATTCGTTCTCTGCACCGATTGGCAGTTGAATTGCAACTGCGTTCGCTTGCAGACGCTCATGCATGTCTTTAACCACGTTGAGGAAGTCAGCACCAATGATGTCCATTTTGTTAACATATGCAATCCGTGGAACGCCGTAACGGTCAGCCTGTCTCCATACAGTTTCAGACTGTGGCTCTACGCCTTCCTTCGCACTGAAAACGCCTACTGCCCCGTCCAATACACGAAGGGAACGTTCAACTTCAACTGTGAAGTCAACGTGTCCCGGGGTATCAATAATATTTACGCGGTGACCCTTCCAAGCAGCGGTAGTAGCGGCGGACGTAATCGTGATCCCGCGCTCCTGCTCTTGCTCCATCCAGTCCATTGTTGCAGCACCCTCGTGAACTTCACCGATTTTGTGCGTACGGCCTGTGTAGAACAAGATCCGTTCTGTAGTCGTGGTTTTACCGGCGTCAATATGCGCCATGATCCCAATATTACGTGTATTTTTCAAGGAGAACTCTCTTGCCATGAATAAAGTCTCCCTTCAAAAATGAAGTTATTAGTTGTGGCCTTATCCTACCAACGATAGTGAGCAAACGCTTTGTTCGCTTCAGCCATTTTGTGCGTATCTTCGCGTTTCTTAACAGAAGCGCCGGTGTTGTTGGATGCGTCGATGATCTCAGCAGCCAAACGCTCTTCCATAGTCTTCTCTCCGCGGTTGCGGGAGTAGTTCACGAGCCAACGTAAACCAAGGGAAGTACGTCTTTCCGGTTTAACTTCGATAGGCACTTGATAGTTCGCACCGCCCACACGGCGAGCTTTAACTTCAAGAACTGGCATAATATTTTTGATCGCTGCTTCAAACACTTCCATTGGGTCGTTACCAGTACGTTCTTGAATCAGTTTGAACGCATTGTATAGAATGCTTTGAGCAACACCGCGTTTTCCATCAAGCATGATGCGGTTGATTAGGCGAGTAACAAGCTTGCTGTTATACACCGGATCTGGCAACACGTCTCTTTTTGTAACTGGACCTTTGCGTGGCATTGATTATCCCCCTTTCAGAAATAGTTCATTCTAGTTTGTGAAATCTTATGACTTCTTAGCTTTAGGACGCTTAGCACCATATTTCGAACGAGCTTGCATACGGTTGTTAACACCTGCTGTATCCAAAGCACCGCGAACGATGTGATAACGTACTCCTGCAAGGTCTTTGACCTTACCACCACGAATCAATACAACACTGTGCTCTTGCAAGTTATGTCCGATACCTGGAATGTAAGCTGTTACCTCCAGACGGTTAGTCAAACGTACACGGGCATATTTACGAAGTGCGGAGTTCGGTTTACGCGGAGTCATTGTACCCACACGAGTGCAGACACCACGTTTTTGTGGAGCGCTCAAATCAGTAGTCTCACGCTTCAGGGCGTTGAACCCTTTTTGGAGAGCTGGTGATTTGGACTTCTCAACTTTGGCTTGACGGCCTTTACGAACTAGTTGGTTAATTGTTGGCATGTTGTTGCCACCCCCTTCCTCAAATTTTCATGTCTTTACAAACCTTTTAATTAAGCCCACAGACCCAGGCGGTTCATAAAAGAACAAAGGAAAGTTTCTGCCCCATGCTTTCGCTTGAAGCAAAAACGTTTCATACCATTATTGTTTCACTATCGCAGCCACCGCTGCCCCAACTTCAATTCCACATGCCTTGCCGAGTTCTTTCATCGTATCGACATAGGTGATCTTGATTGAAGCTTTGTTACAGAGCCCGATGATCTTCGACGTAATTCGAGGATCTGCATCTTGTGCGATGTATACCTCTTCGGCCTGACCAAGTTCCACAACCTTCGCAGCTTGCTTGGCGCCGATCTTGACATGAGCATCCTGTAATCCTCTATCATTAGACATCTTACGAATCCTCCAAAAATACAGGGAATTACCGCTACTCACGCACCTTTGCTATAGTAGCATTTGCATTGGGCGATGTCAAGCACTTATTAAATAATACGGGGAGCAGCCGTATACGGGATGTTGCCCTTCATAAGCTGCTCCACCAGTCTATCCTTGTAATCTATTCTACCGATACTGTCTCAAGATTCTCAGCAGATACGTCGCCTTCTTCTTGATCGTCAAACTGAACACTGCGGTAACGGTTCATACCCGTACCTGCCGGGATCAGCTTACCGATAATAACATTCTCTTTCAAGCCGAGCAGCTTATCAACTTTACCTTTGATAGCAGCATCGGTAAGAACCCGGGTCGTCTCCTGGAAGGAAGCGGCCGACAGGAAGGAGTCTGTCTCAAGCGAAGCCTTGGTAATCCCGAGTAAGACCGGTTTAGCTACAGCAGGCTCTTTATCCGACAGGATCGCCTCTTTGTTCGCAGTCTCGTATTCGTAAATATCCACAAATGAGCCTGGAAGGAGTGTAGTATCTCCAGCATCCACAATACGGATCTTGCGAAGCATCTGCTTGATCATAACTTCAATGTGCTTATCGTTGATTTCTACGCCTTGGTTACGGTATACACGCTGCACTTCTTGCAAAATGTAGTTTTGTACGCCGCGGATACCTTTGATGCGCAGAATTTCTTTAGGGTCGATAGAACCGTCGGTAAGCTCATCTCCGGCTTCGATCTCTTGACCTTCGCTTACGCGAAGACGAGAACCGTAAGTTACGGAGTAGACCTTAGTCTCCGCTTCACCTTGGATCTCAATTTCACGGCGATCCTTAGCTTCACGGATTTCTTTGACTACACCATCAAGTTCACTGATTGTGGCCTGACCTTTCGGATTCCGGGCTTCAAAGAGCTCCTGAATACGCGGCAAACCTTGAGTGATATCGTCTCCCGCAACGCCCCCGGTATGGAACGTACGCATCGTGAGCTGGGTTCCCGGCTCTCCGATGGATTGGGCTGCGATGATACCCACCGCTTCACCGATCTCAACGAACTTGCCTGTAGCCAAGTTACGGCCATAACACTTCTTACAAACACCATGACGGGCACGACAGCTCAGTACAGAACGAATCTGGAGCTTCTCTACACCGGCATTCACAATGGCATTCGCACGATCTGTATCGATGAGCTCATTACGAGCCACAATAACCTCGCCTGTCTCCGGATGCTTGATCGTCTGGAACGAGTAGCGTCCTTCAATACGGTCGAAGAGATCCTCGATGATTTCCTTACCATCCTGGATACGGGATACTGTAATCCCTTTATCTGTTCCACAGTCGTCCTCGCGAACGATAACGTCCTGTGCAACGTCAACCAGACGGCGGGTCAGGTAACCTGAGTCAGCTGTACGAAGAGCTGTATCCGCCAGACCTTTACGTGCTCCGTGAGTCGAGATAAAGTACTCGAGGACCGTAAGACCTTCACGGAAGTTCGCTTTGATCGGAAGCTCATAGATACGTCCTGATGGTGTCGCCATCAGACCCCGCATCCCACCCAGCTGAGTGATCTGCGATTTGTTACCCCGCGCTTTGGAGTCAACCATGAGCATGATGGAGTTGAAGCGGTCCATCGATTTCATGAGGACTTCTGTCAACTGGTCCTTGGATTTGGACCAGATGTCAATTACACGGTCATAACGCTCTTCATCCGTAATCAAGCCGCGGCGATACTGGTTCGTAACTACACGTACTTTCTCATCGGATTCGCGCATAATGGTTGCTTTTTCTTCAGGTACTATAACGTCAGATACGGCAATACTTACACCCGCACGCGTAGAATACGTGAATCCAAGCTGTTTGATTCTATCCAAAATCACAGACGTTTCGGTCGTGTGATAAGTCTCGAAGCAGCGTGCAATGATGGATCCCAGATACTCCTTACCAACAGCTCCTGCAATAGCAGGATCATTGATACGTTCTGCGAGATCCGCACCCTTCTCATGTACAAAGTAGCGATCCGGTGTACCATTGAACAGGTTATCCCGGGTAGCTTCGTTAATGTAAGGGAAGCTGGATGGGAAGATTTCATTGAAAATGATTTTCCCTACCGTAGTTACCAACAGCGCTTTTTGCTGTTCAGGTGTAAATCCTTCTTTATTCAAGGCTTTAGCCGGAATAACGACACGTGCATGCAGGGATGCTGCTCCACGCTGGTAAGCGGACACGGCTTCGTTCACGCTTCCCAGAATCATGCCTGAACCTTTAGCCTGGTTATCATCCATTGTCAGGTAGAAGGATCCAAGGACCATATCTTGGGATGGAGTAACAACTGGCTTGCCATCTTTCGGGTTCAGGATGTTACCCGATGCCAGCATCAGGATTCGAGCTTCTGCTTGCGCTTCCGCTGACAGAGGAACGTGAACCGCCATTTGGTCACCATCAAAGTCGGCATTGTAAGCCGTACATACGAGCGGGTGAAGACGAATCGCGCGTCCTTCTACCAGGATAGGCTCGAACGCTTGGATACCCAGACGGTGAAGCGTCGGTGCACGGTTCAGAAGAACCGGATGCTCCTTGATCACTTCTTCGAGTACGTCCCATACTTCAGGGCTGACACGTTCAACCTTGCGCTTCGCGCTCTTGATGTTATGAGCAAGTCCTTTGTTGACAAGCTCTTTCATCACGAATGGTTTGAACAACTCAAGTGCCATTTCCTTAGGCAGTCCGCATTGGTACATCTTCAGGTAAGGACCTACGACGATAACGGAACGACCAGAATAGTCAACCCGTTTACCGAGCAGGTTCTGACGGAAGCGTCCTTGCTTACCTTTCAGCATATGGCTGAGAGATTTGAGCGGACGGTTACCAGGACCAGTTACAGGACGCCCGCGGCGGCCGTTATCGATCAGCGCATCAACAGCTTCTTGAAGCATCCGCTTCTCGTTTTGGACGATAATATCAGGTGCTCCGAGATCCAGGAGACGCTTCAACCGGTTGTTCCGGTTGATTACGCGGCGGTACAGGTCATTAAGGTCAGAGGTTGCAAAACGTCCGCCATCGAGCTGAACCATCGGACGAAGTTCCGGAGGGATGACCGGAAGAACGTCCAGAATCATCCACTCCGGCTCATTGCCGGAGTTGCGGAAGGCTTCGATAACTTCAAGACGTTTGATCGCACGGTTACGACGCTGACCTTGAGCAGTACGCAGTTCTTCCTTCAGGAAATCAAGCTCTTTCTCCACGTCGATATCCTGCAGAAGCTTCTTAACTGCTTCGGCACCCATACCGGCTTGGAAGCCGTAGCCGTATTTCTCACGGTAGCTGCGGTATTCCTTCTCGGACAGGAGCTGCTTTTTCTCAAGCGGCGTATCGCCAGGATCTGTTACAACATATGATGCAAAATAAATAATCTCTTCCAGTGATCTAGGGGACATATCCAAAGCCAATCCCATACGGCTTGGAATCCCTTTGAAATACCATATATGAGAAACTGGAGCAGCCAGCTCGATGTGACCCATGCGCTCACGGCGGACCTTCGCACGTGTTACTTCAACGCCGCAGCGATCGCAGACAACGCCTTTGTAACGCACACGCTTGTACTTACCGCAGTGACATTCCCAGTCTTTTGTAGGACCGAAAATTTTCTCGCAGAAGAGCCCCTCTTTCTCCGGCTTCAGCGTACGATAGTTAATCGTCTCCGGCTTCTTCACTTCTCCGCGGGACCAAGAACGAATTTTATCTGGGGAAGCAAGCCCAATTTTCATAAACTCGAAATTGTTGACGTCCAACAAAGAGCATCCCTCCTTAACCAAATCCTGATTTGTAATGCTATTCTACGCCGACTTCAGAGCCCTCCAGGTTCAAGCTAAGCTTGTCGCCTGCAGCATCCTCTTCATCGTCTATTTCTCTCATTTCGATCTCTTCTTCATTCTCACTCAGGATTTTCACGTCCATACCCAAGCTTTGAAGCTCTTTGATCAATACTTTGAAGGACTCAGGAACGCCTGGCTCCGGCACATTCTCGCCTTTGACAATGGATTCGTAGGTCTTAACCCGTCCCACCACGTCATCGGATTTAACTGTGAGAATCTCCTGGAGAGTGTACGCCGCACCATATGCCTCAAGCGCCCATACCTCCATCTCCCCGAAACGCTGTCCACCGAACTGAGCTTTACCACCCAGAGGCTGTTGGGTAACGAGTGAGTAAGGACCTGTAGAGCGGGCATGGATCTTATCGTCAACCATGTGAGCGAGCTTGATCATGTGCATGACGCCTACTGTAACTTCACGTTCAAATCTGTCACCCGTACGGCCATCATACAGAACGGTTTTACCATTACGCTGCATACCTGCCTCTTCCATGGTATCGAACACATCGTACTCGTTCGCTCCATCAAAGACTGGTGTTGCCACGTGGATACCGAGCTTCATTGCGGCCATACCCAGGTGGATCTCAAGCACCTGCCCGATGTTCATCCGTGAAGGTACCCCCAGCGGGTTAAGAACAACCTGCACTGGTGTTCCGTCAGGCATGAACGGCATATCTTCCTCTGGCAAAATACGCGCTACGACACCCTTGTTACCATGTCGTCCGGCCATTTTGTCACCTTCGGAAATCTTACGTTTTTGGGCAATATATACACGAACCAGTTGATTAACACCTGGCGGCAGTTCATCCCCGTTCTCACGAGTGAAGACCTTAACATCCACAACGATACCGTCAGTACCGTGCGGTACACGCAGGGAAGTATCACGAACTTCACGAGCCTTCTCACCGAAAATCGCATGAAGCAAGCGCTCTTCCGCAGTCAGTTCAGTAACACCCTTTGGTGTAACTTTACCAACCAGAATATCACCGGCACTGATCTCAGCACCTACACGAATAATTCCGCGCTCGTCGAGGTTTCTAAGAGCTTCTTCACCTACGTTAGGAATATCGCGTGTAATTTCTTCCGGTCCAAGCTTCGTGTCACGCGCTTCGGATTCATACTCCTCAATGTGGATCGATGTATATACATCTTCTTTGACGAGCTTCTCACTAAGGAGAATCGCATCCTCATAGTTGTAACCTTCCCAAGTCATGAAGGCCACGACCACATTGCGGCCCAGTGCCAATTCACCCATCTCTGTGGAAGGGCCGTCAGCAAGGATATCACCCTTCTTGACGATATCGCCTCTCTTGACGATTGGACGCTGGTTAATGCATGTCCCTTGGTTCGAACGCATAAATTTGTGTAATTTATATTTAACAAGGTCGCCTTTGACTTCCTTGCCTTCGACCGTCTCAACGCGGCGCAGCCAAATTTCATTAGCTGCCGAACGCTCAATGATCCCGTCATACTTAGCAACTATACATACACCAGAGTCTTTCGCAGACTTGTGCTCCATTCCCGTCCCTACAAGAGGTGCCTTAGGAATTAGAAGTGGTACAGCCTGCCGCTGCATGTTCGATCCCATGAGTGCGCGGTTGGAGTCATCGTTCTCCAAGAAAGGAATCAGCGCTGTAGCAACAGACACTACCTGCTTCGGAGAGATATCCATGTAGTCAACGCGGTCACTAGGCATAGTCAAAATGTTATCGGACTGCTTGTTATAACGAACAATGACTTGTTCTTCCTTAAAGCTGCCGTCTTCATTGAGCTCGACATTGGCCTGCGCGATAACGTAGTTATCTTCCTCATCCGCAGTCAAGTAAGAAATTTGCTCCGTAACTTTACCTGTCTTAGGATCTACCCAACGATATGGCGCTTCAATGAAGCCATACTCATTGATACGGGCAAATGTGGACAAGGAGTTGATCAGACCGATGTTCGGTCCTTCCGGTGTCTCAATCGGACACATACGGCCATAGTGAGAGTGGTGAACGTCACGCACTTCCATGCCCGCACGTTCCCGGGTCAAACCACCAGGTCCGAGTGCAGACAGACGGCGCTTATGCGTAAGTTCCGCCAGCGGGTTCGTCTGGTCCATGAACTGGGACAGCTGGGAGCTTCCGAAGAACTCTTTGATTGAGGCAATAACCGGACGAATGTTGATTAGAGCCTGCGGTGTAATTACATTAGCATCCTGGATGGACATTCTCTCACGAACTACGCGCTCCATACGGGATAGACCGATACGGAACTGGTTCTGCAGCAACTCACCAACAGAGCGTAGACGGCGGTTACCCAGATGGTCGATATCATCCGTGCTTCCGATTCCATGCAGCAGGTTAATGAAATAACTGATTGAGGAGATAATATCAGCAGGCGTAATGTTCTTAACTGATTTATCGATATCGCGGTTAGCGATGACTTTAACAACTTTACCATCTTCAATTGGAGAGAATACATCAATAGTCTGTAGAGGCACATCCTCAGTTTCAAGCACACCATTAGCTACATGGTAAGTCTTGAAGCCAACTCCCTCTTCCAGGTTCTTAAGAATCTCATCCAGCAAACGGCGATCAACCATTTGACCCGCTTCTGCAATAATCTCACCTGTTGATGTATCAATCAGGGACTCTGCAAGGCGTTGGTTAAAGAGACGGTTCTTAATATGAAGCTTTTTGTTGATTTTGTAGCGGCCTACGTTCGCCAGATCATAACGCTTCGGATCAAAGAAACGCGCAACCAGCAAACTTCTTGCATTATCAAGTGTAGGAGGCTCGCCCGGACGAAGACGTTCATAAATTTCAATGAGCGCTTTCTCCGTGGAGTCCGTATTGTCTTTGTCCAGCGTATTGCGGATATATTCATCGTTACCGAGAAGGTCTAGAATCTCAGCATCCGTACCAAAACCGAGTGCGCGAAGCAATACAGTTACAGGTATTTTACGAGTACGGTCGATCCGGACATAAATAATGTCCTTAGCATCCGTCTCAAGCTCAAGCCATGCACCACGGTTAGGAATTACCGTCGCAGTGTAGGCCTTCTTGCCGTTCTTATCTATTTTGGTATTGAAATAGACGCTAGGGGAGCGGACCAACTGGCTGACAATAACCCGTTCTGCACCATTGATAATGAAGGTGCCGGTTTCCGTCATCAGCGGGAAATCCCCCATGAACACTTCCTGCTCTTTGACTTCGCCGGTTTCTTTATTAATGAGCCGGACTTTTACTCTAAGTGGTGCAGCATACGTAACGTCACGCTCTTTCGCATCGTCTACCGTATACTTTGGTTCACCAAGACTGTAGTCGATAAATTCCAGAATCAAATTGCCGGTAAAATCCTGTATCGGCGAGATGTCCTGAAACATTTCCCGAAGACCTTCCTCCAAAAACCACTCGTATGATTTTTGTTGGATCTCAATCAGGTTCGGAACCTCGAGTACCTCGTTAATTCGCGCATAACTACGCCGAGTGCGTCGACCATATTGAACAAGATGTCCTGCCAACTTAAACTCACCCCTCATGTCTACTCACTTAAAAATTTCATTGCGAACCCGTGTTTGTCCCTATATAATAAAGTCCATAGAAACGGATTCCTGCACAAATAAAGAAAAGCCCTTATCGAATGCTTTCGAAAAAAGAGCATCATTATTAGTGCCTTTCCTGTCGATGTCCTCATTATCAGTAGACTTGCCAAAATTGGGCATTATATACGTTTATAGAAGATCAGTGAACCTCTACTCACGAAATTATGCTTGACATTTCAGCAGACTAAAGCCATGTAGGGCATCCTAATACTGACATTTTACAATAATATCACACTCATAATCCCAAGTCAATAGCCTTATTTTTTTGTAGCCCTAAAGATTCGGTAACCCTTCTCTTTGGTAACTTCCTCAACTTCCCCAAATAAGGATTCCAGCTTTTCCTTCGCCGAAGGGGCTCCCTGCTTCTTTTGAATTACTACCCACAGTGAACCACCTTCATTAAGCCTGTCTGCGGCTCCTTCAAAGATAGCATGAACCGTTGCCTTGCCTGCTCGTATTGGTGGATTCGTTAATATTACATCAAACTTCTCATCACCGAGCGCCTTGTAGAGATCACTTTGGATCACCGTGACGTTCTTGATTCCATTATTCGAGACATTCTCTTTGGCTAATTCAATAGCACGTTCATTCACATCAATCAGGGTCACTCGCCCCCGTGAGGCAAGCCCTGCCGCAGCCATTCCCATTGGACCGTATCCACAGCCTACATCCAGAACGCTAGCATCCTCAGGAATTTCCATAGCATCAATCAATACACGGCTTCCGAAGTCTACCCCTTGCTTGGAGAACACTCCAGCATCGCTCACGAACTTATAGAGCCTGCCTCTTAGCGTCGCCTCCCAGGTCTTGCGGTTATGAGCCGTCACCGGCTTACTGGAATAATAATGATCGGACATCTTCTTCCTCCAGGTTGATATATTCGATAACCTATCTTTCTATAATATCGATAAGAATGATTCACTCCAAGTTTGTCCAGAAACCCTCACTTATATAAAAACAAACCCCTTGAATATCTTCAAGGGGTTTGTGCGGGAGAAGTAGAATTACTTAACTTCTACAGAAGCGCCTGCTTCTTCCAATTTAGCTTTAACCGCTTCAGCATCTTCTTTAGATACTTTTTCTTTCAATGCTTTTGGAGCGTTGTCAACCAGGTCTTTTGCTTCTTTCAGACCAAGACCAGTGATTTCGCGAACCACTTTGATTACGTTGATTTTGGAAGCGCCAGCGCTTGTCAAAATTACGTCGAACTCGGATTGCTCAGCAGCTGCTTCGCCACCGCCGCCACCTGCTACAACTACTGGAGCTGCTGCAGTTACGCCGAATTCTTCTTCGATTGCTTTAACGAGATCGTTAAGTTCAAGAACAGTCATACCTTTGATTTCTTCCAAAATTGTTTCTTTACTCATGGTAGAACCTCCGTTATATAATTTTATAGTTTTTTTGTTAAATTACTAGATCAAAAAGATTCTTACGCGCTAGCGCCAGTTTCTTCTTTGTCAGCAACGGCTTTAACTGCAAGCGCGAAGTTGCGCACAGGAGCTTGAAGCACGCTGAGGAGCATGGAAAGGAGACCTTCGCGTGAAGGAAGCTCTGCAAGAGCTTTGATTTGGTCAACGCCGACTACACGGCCTTCAACCACGCCACCCTTAACTTTAAGAGCATCATTCTTCTTAGCGAAATCGTTAAGAATTTTAGCTGGAGCTACTGCATCATCCGCGCTGAATGCGATTGCTGTTGGACCTGTCAGAACTTCATCCAGTTCTGTCAATTCTGCAGCTGCAGTCGCACGGCGAACGATCGAGTTCTTCAGTACTTGGAATTCGATACCAGCTTCACGAAGCTGCTTACGAAGTTCGGTTACTTGAGAAACATTCAGACCGCGATAGTCAGCAACAACAGTTGTTACGCTCTCGCGCAGCTTAGTAGTTACCACGTCAACGGCATCTTGTTTTGCTTGAATTACTTTTGCATTTGCCAAACTGTACACCTCCTGTTAGATTTACTGAGCGCCGGTCGTTCATCTCTGTCGACTGTCTCTGACGCTCTCCTGCAATAACGGACAAGCCGTTTATATGAGGAAGTTCTTTGTTGGGTTCAGATCACTACGTTACCGCCCTGTCTGATGCCCATCAAAAAAGCCTCCGTAGAATCACGAAGGCCTGATAAATCATCATTCACAGAATACTGCAAAGTCCGAATCTCTATCACAACACCTCGGTAGGAAATTAAGCCGCAAGGCACCTACTGTCTACGGTAAGCATATTCACATTTAATTGTTGAAATCAATGCAACCACTTCACTATACCAGAGGGTATACTCTAGAGTCAACCCTGAATTTATTACCAGTGGTAATAAATCTTATCTGTAAGATGTAGTGTTCACACGGGCACTTGGTCCCATCGTCGAAGAGATCGCGATGTTCTTCAAGTATACGCCTTTAGCAGCCGCTGGTTTAGCGCGGTTCAATGCATCGATGAGAGCTTTAAGGTTCTCATTCAGCTTTTCAGCATCAAAAGATACTTTGCCGATTGGTGCATGAATTTGACCTGCTTTATCAAGACGGTATTCGATTTTACCCGCTTTGATTTCTTGAACCGCCTTAGCTACATCAAATGTAACTGTTCCCGCTTTAGGGTTAGGCATCAAACCTTTACCCCCGAGAAGACGACCCAATTTACCAACTTCACTCATCATGTCCGGTGTTGCTACACACACATCGAACTCGAACCAGCCTTGTTGGATTTTGTTGATAACGTCTTGATCGCCTACGTAGTCAGCACCAGCAGCTTCCGCTTCTTTTGCTTTCTCGCCTTTAGCGAATACAAGGACACGTTGAGTTTTACCAGTACCGTGTGGCAATACAACTACACCACGAACAGCTTGGTCTTGTTTACGAGGGTCTACACCCAAACGTACTGCGGCTTCAACAGTCTCGTCGAATTTAGCAGTAGCTGCCTTCTTAACCAGTTCAACGGCTTCAGCAGGCTCGTAAGTTGCTTCACTATCAATCAGCTTAGCAGCTTCAAGGTATTTTTTACCGTGTTTAGCCATTTAAATTTCCTCCTTTGTGGTATTAGCGGATATTCCTCCCACTTGTTGGCCGGACTTGTCCGGCAGCATCCAAAAGATTAGTCTTGGATTGTGATACCCATACTACGGGCAGTACCTTCAACCATAAGCATTGCTGCTTCAACAGAAGCTGCGTTAAGGTCAGGCATTTTTTGTTCCGCGATTTGACGTACAGTCGCACGGTTCACAGTTGCTACTTTCTTCTTGTTAGGTTCACCAGAACCCTTCTCGATCTTAGCAGCTACGCGAAGCAATACTGCAGCCGGTGGAGTCTTGGTAATGAAAGTGAAAGAACGATCTTCAAATACCGAAATTTCAACCGGAATGATCAGACCTGCTTGATCGGCAGTACGAGCGTTGAACTCTTTACAGAATGCCATGATGTTGACACCTGCTTGACCCAGCGCCGGACCTACCGGAGGTGCTGGATTCGCTTTCCCCGCAGGAATTTGCAGTTTTACAACTTTAATGATCTTTTTAGCCATGTAAAACACCTCCTTGCACTAATAGTGGTACCCGGGATCAAACTCGTCAATCCCTCCCACAGAAAACCTTAAGAAAACTATAGCTTCTCCACTTGAGTAAAATCAAGCTCAAGCGGGGTTTCCCGTCCAAACATGTTGACGTGAACCTTCACTTTGCTCTTGTCGGTCAGTATTTCTTCAACAGACCCAACAAAGTTAGCAAAAGGACCAACCTTAATACGTACAGATTCCTTGAGTTCAAACTCAATAACCGGCTTCGGTTCTTCCATGCCCATGTGGTTCAGAATCTGTTCCACTTCTTCAGGAAGCAAAGGTGTCGGTTTGGAACCGGAACCTGTCGAGCCGACGAAACCTGTAACTCCCGGTGTATTGCGGACAACATACCAGGAATCGTCAGTCTGGATCATTTCCACCAAGACATAACCAGGGTAAACTTTACGCATAACGGTCTTCTTCTTACCGTCTTTGTTCACGATCTCTTCTTCCATAGGAACAAGAACCCGGAAAATCTTGTCTTCCATGCCCATAGACTCAACGCGTTTTTCCAAATTGGCTTTGACTTTATTCTCATACCCGGAATAGGTATGAACCACATACCATCTTTTTTCCATATCAAGCCACCTGGGACCCTTCTTAAATAATCGCGTTGATCACAGCGGAAATGCCGATGTCAAGAACCCAAAAATAAATTGCGACAACTACGATTGTACCGAGGACAATCAGCGTATAATTCGTCAGCTCTTTACGATTAGGCCAGCGAACTTTTTTAAGCTCAGCCCAGCTTTCAGAGAAAAAAGAAAACATCGACTTGAAACTACGTTTCATCCGCACCTACACCTCCAAAGACTATCTGGTTTCGCGATGAGGAAATTGCTCGTTACAGAACTTGCAAAATTTCTTCATCTCCATGCGGTCGGGGTGGTTACGCTTGTTTTTCGTTGTCGTGTAGTTTCTTTGTTTGCAGTTCGTACAAGCCAACGTGATAATTACCCGCATGATGTGCACCTCCCGAAGACATTCTTTCTTACAGAAGTCTCTATATTGATCCCGACATAGTCGGGCCGTTCAGAGAGGCCTAAGGTCGCTCCGCCTCATCCGAAATCCAGGAAAAATCAAGCAAATGCCTAAATCTCCTTAATTCAAAAAAAGCAAGCGCGAAATTTGGCCTACCTAAAACACTTTATCATAAGGGTATAGCCGTGTCAATGAAAGAATGGCCTTGTTCCTGTGCGGATCCTGCCTGCCGATATTGTTCTTTTTCACTCTGAAGCCACTTCCCACTCATGTCTCAGTATGAACCCTTGTCCCTACCTCTAAACATCCTGATTACGAATCTAGCTCAGCGAATTGAAGGTAGAAAGCCAATATCCCCTAGATTAAGAGTGAAAAGAAAAAAAGACTCCATCATGAGTCCTTTCTCTACTTGCTGCTATAGTTCGTCGCGAACTTCTAAATATCGTTCAAGCTTCCGCTTAACACGCTGAAGAGCGTTATCTATTGATTTCACATGCCGTCTAAGATCGACCGCAATTTCCTGATAAGATCTTCCGTCCAGATAGAGCATCAGTACCTTACGCTCCAGGTCACTGAGGATTTCGGACATCTTGTCTTCCAGTCCAACAAACTCTTCTTGATTGATAATAAGTTCTTCAGGATCAGACACCTGCGTGCCGCATATTACATCCAGCAGAGTACGATCGGAGTCCTCGTCATAGATAGGCTTGTCCAAAGATACGTACGAATTGAGAGGAATATGCTTCTGCCTGGTGGCTGTCTTGATCGCAGTTATAATCTGCCTGGTAATACATAGCTCGGCGAAAGCCTTAAAGGAAGCAAGCTTATCACCCTTGAAGTCTCTGATCGATTTATAAAGACCGATCATGCCTTCCTGAATAATATCCTCCCGGTCAGCTCCTATTAGGAAATAGGATCTTGCCTTGGCTCTGACGAAACTGCGATACTTATTGATCAAGTACTCCAGTGCTTCGCTGTCGCCTTCCCGGACTGCCTCGACAATGTCTTCATCACTTTGAATCTCATAGTCAAATTTCATCATTACTTTGAGGTCGACACTCAACACAATCCCTCCGGCTGCAACGCACAGTGCCCCGTCACTTCAATCAAGTATACGATCAGTATATATGATGGGGTGTAACAGCGTCAACCACATAAGTCCTAAATTTTGTAAAGTCGAACTTTGTCAAGAGCTATTGGAAGCATATCGGAATGTGCCTTTCTACTCTCTACGCCAACGTTCGAACATCTTTTTCACTTCAGGACTAAGCTTTCCTCCAAGCGTATTCCGGCTTGAATTCATGCGATCCTCGGCAATTTTCGACTGAATCTCCCGCTCAATCTGTTCCACCTGGGTCAATAATTCCCTTGCCGGAATACGCAAGGCGCCCTGACCGAAGATCACATGCTGTTCAACTAGGTCACTAGTCGCAACATATATCTGGCGACGCCGGTGGCTAAGCTCGCGTACGAGCCGCTCTATACACTCATCGGCAGTTTCTTTTTCACTTGTGAAGTAGATCTGTATCTTATTCTGTGCAAAAGATTTGCCATGCCCCGGTACCCGGTAAGCATCAAAAACAGCGATCACATGCCTGCCGGTATAAGCCTGATAATCCGCCAGTCTCTCCAGCAGTCTGTCCCTGGCTTCCTGCAGCCCAATCTTGGACAGCTTGGTCAGCTCCGGCCAATCTCCGATCATGTTGTATCCATCTACAAGGAGAACATCCCGCATCTCCTCCATCATGAGCCTATCCCTGACTCTTGCGTCTGCGAAGAGTCTCGTACATGATTACACCCGCGGCAACGGATGCATTGAGCGAATTAAGCCGGCCAACCATTGGCAGCTTAAGAAGAACGTCACATTTTTCCCGGATCAGTCGGCCCATGCCCTTATTCTCGTTCCCAATCACAATGGCTACAGGCCCGGTAAATACGCCGTTATCATAAATTTCCTCTTTGGCAGTAACATCCGTTCCAACAATCCATACTCCCGCTTCCTTCAGCTGCTCCATAGTCTGGGCCAAATTTGTTACCCGGGCCACAGGCACATACTCCACTGCGCCCGCTGAGGTCTTGGACACTGTTGAAGTTATTGATGCGGACCGCCGCTTCGGAATGATTACTCCATGGACGCCCGTACATTCAGCCGTACGAAGAATAGAACCCAGGTTATGAGGGTCTTCAATCTCATCGAGCAGGAGTAAAAAAGGAGCTTCTTCCTTCTCCGCGGCTCTCGCGAGAAGGTCTTCCACCTCGGCATACGCATACGGAGCCACCTGGGCTGCAACGCCTTGATGCTGCAAATCCGGCACCATTTGATCCAGCTTACGTCTGTCCACATGTTGAACGACAATGCCATTCTTTTTGGCTTCGGCAATAATAGGCTGTGTCAAGTGCTTCTGAGCACCTTCGGCTATCAGAATTTTGTTAATTGTGCGGCCGGCGCGAAGCGCCTCAAGCAGGGAATGCTTGCCGCCGATCCAGTCTTCGTTCGTGTTGTCCACCTGTATATCCTCCAAAGTAGGATTCCGAGGGGGGCCTCGGGCTCCCTTAATTTTTTTTCACAACCCTCCCAAACCCTCCCTTACCTAAGCATATGCTTACGACGTGGTTTTCCCTTTGGGAAAACCTTTAGGAGGGCCCCAAGGGCTACGCCCTCTGGACACCCGGAATTGGAATAACAATAGGTGTATATAGAGGCGGGGTTTAGCCGGCTGGGTGGGAGGAGCGCTTGCCGCCCCTTTGGGGCCCGCTTTACTTGCTGCGGTGTTTAGTTGCCTGTTTCCGTTGGCGTGATACGCTGGGCTTTGGGCACCCGGGCCGGCTGCGAGCGGTTAGCCGCTTGCCGCCCCCTTGGGGCCCGCTCTACTTTCGGCGCCCCTGCACTGGGCGTGACTGCTGCTGATTATGCAGTACTGATCTTGCGTGCTAGGCATCGCTCTCCCTGCGGGACTCGGCTCACGTCTGCGCAGAGCTTGGTGCTGCTGATTGAGCTCTTTCTGGTCTTCCGTGCTCGGCATCGCTCTCCCTGCGGGATTTGCTTACTTCCCCAAGATCTAAGTCTTGGGACCGGACAGCATCAGATCAAGTCCATAGGTGATCAGATAGATCATCCGGTCTTGCTCGCCGCCGTAATACAGGTAACCGATCAATGCCTCGAACGCGGTGGCGTGACGGTAATCGATGACGTTCGCGTTCTTCGGCACGCTGCCGGATTTGGCGTTGCGGCCCTGACGTACGACGTCAAGCTCGGCTTCCGTAAGCTCTGGCTCGATCAATGAGAGCAGCGTGGCCTGGGCCTTGGCGGAGACGAACTTGGTTGACTGCACGTGCAAGTGATGCGGACGCAGGTTAGGCCGCGAGATGACATACTGCCGGACTGCTACTTCGAAGATGGCATCGCCGATATAGGCCAGTGCCAAGGGAGGGAGCAGCCGGGCCGGCTTGGATGACGGGTAAGGGAACCACAGCGGCGCTCCAGTGAGGCCGCTGTTCATATCGCCAGTATCTGTCATTTACGACGCCACCGCATACCCTGTGGTGTATCCTCAAGCAGGATGCCCTCAGCATCAAGCAGGTCCCGGATTTCATCGGCACGTGCCCAATTCTTGTTCTTCCGCGCTTCAGCACGCTCGGTGATGAGACGCTCGATATCTTCTGAAGGAAGCTCTGCGCTTTCAGCCGTATAGATCCGCAGCACTTTATTCATCTCATCGAACACTTGCTTGGCGGCAATCAGATCCGCACTGCTGACAACCGCTTGACTCAGCAGGCAGTTCACCTCGTTCACCCATTCAAATACAGCTGTAATGGCATCAGGGGTATTGAAATCGTCCTGCATCTTATCGTGAAACAGCTGACGAATGGCAGCAAGCTTAGCCGCCAGTTCAGGCGATACTTCACTGCCCGTGTCTCCAACCGCCTGAAGACGATGATTCAGGTTAACCACCGCATTTGCGATACGCTCTACGCTTTTCTCGGCCTGCTCCATGGTCTCCTCTGTGAAGTTCAGCGGATTCCGGTAATGGCTGGAGAGCATGAAGTAGCGGATAGCTTCCCGCTTATACATGTTACGAAGATCCTTGACAAGCACACCATTGCCGAGGGACTTCGACATTTTTTCTCCGCTGATATTAATGAATCCGTTATGCATCCAGTAGTTCGCAAGCGGCTTGCCGGTAACAGCCTCAGACTGGGCTACCTCGCACTCATGGTGAGGGAACTGCAGATCCTGACCTCCGCCGTGAATGTCCAGTGTGTCCCCAAGCAGCTCGCGGGCCATCGCAGAGCATTCAATATGCCAGCCTGGTCTACCATCGCCCCAAGGACTGGACCAATAAATCTCACCCGGTTTGGCCGCTTTCCAGAGCACGAAATCCTGTGGATTCTCTTTGCGCTCATCCACATTGATCCGGATGCCGAATTGCAGCTCCTCAATGTTCTGATGGGACAGCTTGCCGTATTCCTCGAATTTGCCAGTGCGGTAGAAGACGTCGCCCCCCTGCTCATAAGCATACCCTCTGCGCTCAAGCTCCTTAATAAAATCAATAATCAAGGTCATATTCTCCGTAACCCGCGGATTGGCGGTCGCGCGGGGAATCCCGAGCCCTTCCAGGTCCTCATAGTAAGCCTTAATGAATGTCTCCGCGACAGTTGGGACTGTCGTGCCCATCTCATCCGCTTTGCGAATCAGCTTATCATCGACATCCGTAAAGTTGACAACAAAGTTCACGTCATATTCCAATGCTTCCAAATAGCTGCGTACCACATCAAAAAAGATAGCCGGACGCGCATTCCCAATATGAATATAACCGTAAACGGTAGGTCCGCATACATACACCTTGGCTTTGCCCGGCTCCTGGCTGACGAACCTTTCCTTCTTGCGGGTTAGTGTATTGTAGATGTGAAGTGCCATACTAACATCCTTTCGTTTCTTGAGATACGGGTGTCTGAACCCTGCTGCTTGCTGTATAGTGTAATTTTAGCCTTTGTCCCCATGAGAGAGGACCTCCGCACGCAGCTCCGCCCGTTCTTCCTTCAAATTCCTAAGCTCCTCTTGCAGCTCCTCGATCTCACGCTGGAGCACCCGCATCGTATCGACAACCGGGTCGGGCAGCTGGTGGCTGAGCCGGTCCATACGCACGCCTCCCTGCTTAACCACTTTACCCGGAATCCCCACCACGGTGCTGTTCGGAGGGATTTCCTTAAGAACCACAGAGTTGGCTCCAATATTGCTCTGGGCTCCTACGGTGAACGAACCTAGAATTTTGGCACCCGAACCTATAACAACATTATTGCCAATTGTAGGGTGTCTTTTGCCTTTTTCTTTTCCGCTGCCGCCAAGGGTTACACCCTGATAGATCACCACGTCATCCCCGATTTCACAGGTCTCTCCAATGACAACGCCCATACCGTGGTCAATGAACAGACGATTCCCTATTGTTGCGCCCGGGTGAATCTCAATCCCCGTGAAGAATCGGCTAACCTGGGAGATGATACGGGCCACAGAGAACCACTTTCTCCGGTAAAAGGCATTTGCAATCCGGTGACTCCATATAGCATGCAGTCCAGAATAAGTAAAGACGACCTCGAACCAGCCTCGTGCCGCGGGATCATTGTCCAGCACTGCTTCAATATCTGATCTCATCTTCTTAAACATAAGCTATGCCCCCTCCCCCGTAAGTCCCTGACTATACTAAAAAAAGCGCCCCCGCAGCTTTCGCTGCAGAGACGCCTTACACGCGGTCCCACTCTGCTTAAATGCCGCAGCCTCTGTATAACAGAGTCCGAGACATTTCTCTCAAACGTCCTTAACGGGGACGATACGGCGGAATCTACCCGCGCACTTTAGCGCGCTCAATTCCACAGCTCCCGGGTGCATTTCCGCCGAATGCATTTAGATAACTCGCAGCCTGGCGGCGCGTGGCCACCGGTTATCTTCTCTGATAAATACATCAATAAGCGTACTTCTCCCGATCTGTGCTTTTGGGTTGTAATCGAAGTTATAACTGTTCAATAGCTTTCTTCTATATTAACGAAAAGAAATCGAACTGACAAGAAGATTCGCCGCCTAAGCACCCCGAATTTGAGATTTAAGGCGGTCTAAGACACGATCTTTACCCAGAAGGTAGATAGTCTGGTTCAAATCACGTCCATGCATTTGTCCTGTGAGGGCAACACGGATAGGCATGAACAGCTGTTTGCCTTTGTAACCCGTCTCTTTCTGCACTTCTTTAATTAACACAGCCATGCTCGAAGCCGAGAATTCCGAAGCTTGTTCAACTTTAGCCAGGAAGGCCTGCAGCACTTCAGGCACCTGAGGCTCTGATAATACAGACGCAGCTTCCGCATCCAGCTCCATATGTGTACGGAAGAACAAGGCTGACAGCTCAACAATATCGGAAGCCGATGTCATCTGCTCCTGATAGAGGGCAACGAGCGACTTGGCCCAGCTGAGCTGTTCTTCTGTAAGCTGTTCCGGGAGACGGGACGCCTTCTGCAGCTGTGGAATCGCAAGTGCAGCGATCTGTTCCGGGTCTGAATTCTTGATATAAGTGTTATTAATATGCGCCAGCTTATTTGTATCAAAGACTGCCGGGCTCTTCGAAAGCCGGTTCGCATCAAAGATGGAGATAAGCTCTTCCCGGGAGAAGATCTCCTCTTCCCCTTCCGGCGACCAGCCGAGTAAGGCAATGAAGTTAAACATCGCTTCAGGCAGGTAGCCAAGCTGCTCGTACTGCTCAATGAACTGAATAACCGATTCATCCCGCTTGCTCAGCTTCTTGTGATTCTCACCCACGATCAAGGTCATGTGTCCGAATTTTGGCGGCTCCCAGCCAAATGCTTCATAGATCATCAATTGGCGGGGTGTATTGGAGATATGGTCTTCTCCGCGAAGCACGTGGGAGATCTTCATCAGGTAATCATCCAGCACAACGGCAAAGTTGTACGTTGGAATGCCGTCCTTCTTCACAATGACGAAATCTCCGGATATATTGGACTCGAAGGAGATTGGTCCTTTTACCAGATCATCAAAAGCGTAGGTCTTGTTCTCAGGTACACGGAATCTGATGCTTGCCGTGCGGCCTTCAGCCTCGTAGGCCTTCTGCTGCTCTTCCGTCAAATCACGGTGTCTGCCCGAGTAGCGCGGGGTCTCTCCTCTGGCCGTCTGCTCTTCCCGCTCCTGCTCAAGCTCCTCTTCCGTACAATAACAGCGGTAAGCAAGACCCTTGTCCAGCAGCTCCTGCCAGTACTGACGGTAGATGTCAAGACGCTCCGTCTGCCGGTAAGGACCGTAATCCCCGCCGACATCGACACTCTCATCCCAGTTCATCCCCAACCATTTCAGGTACTTCAGCTGGCTCTCTTCGCCGCCTTCAATATTGCGCTTCACATCGGTATCTTCTATACGAATAATGAATTTGCCCCCTAGATTACGGGCGAACAAGTAGTTGAATAGTGCCGTTCTTGCATTACCAATATGTAAATGACCTGTTGGACTCGGCGCATACCGAACACGAACTTCTGTCATTGAAATCCCCTCCGCGTACTAATTATAATAAAGCCCTCTTCCATCCGTATCCCACGATCATAGCATATCTTTGACAAGGCAGACAACACACTGTGCAGCAATCCCCTCGCCTCGTCCCGTGAAGCCCAGCTGCTCTGTGGTCGTCGCTTTCACATTGACCTGATCCACCTGTGCACCAAGCGCAGAAGCAATCACCTCTACCATTTGGGGAATGTACGGAGCCATCTTTGGACGCTGGGCAATAATCGTAGCATCGAGATTTCCAAGCACATATCCCTTGTTCAGCGCTTTCTCCCACACTTCCTTCAAGAGCTTAAGGCTGTCCGCGTCCTTGAATTCCGGATCTGTATCGGGAAAATGCCGGCCGATATCCCCTTCTCCAATAGCCCCCAAGATGGCATCACTGATCGTATGCAGCAGCACATCGGCGTCTGAGTGCCCCAGAAGGCCCTTTTCATAAGGAATCGTCACCCCGCCAATTATGCAGGGTCTTCCCTCTACCAGCTGGTGTACGTCAAATCCTTGTCCTACTCTAATCATGTCAACCTCTCCCCGTCTTCTCTTTAGTCCTGATGAAATCGGCATAATCCAAGTCTTCAGGCGTGGTAATTTTGATGTTGCTGTAACTGCCTTCAACCACCTTGACAGCCACCCCTAACCGCTCAACCAGCATGGAGTCGTCGGTCCCAAGGAAGCCATCCTTCAGTGCCTCTTCGTGAGCCCTCTTGAGATCAGAATGCCGAAAAGCCTGCGGGGTCTGGATAGCCCACAAGCTGCGGCGATCAGGGGTTGAAGTCACATAGGCCTGATCATTAACCTGCTTGACGGTGTCCTTCACAGGCACAGCCAGGATTGAAGCTCCGTCCTGCATGGCTGCTTCATAGCATGCCGTGACCTGAGCTTCGCTGACGAAAGGCCTTACCCCGTCATGGACGAGGACCCATTCGCAGTCCGTTTCAAGCAGTCCTTTATAAACCGAGTGCTGGCGTTCAGCCCCGCCCGGTATCACTTTTACTGTATGTTCCATTCCATACGCCCTGACCCAATCCTGACATCTGGGTACATCCAGCTCTCCGGTTACAAGTACGATCTCCTTAATAAAGGGAAGCCGTACAAACACTTCAAGCGTATGAACGAAGATGGGCTTGTCCTCTAGCAGCAGATACTGCTTGCTCTCCTTCGTTCCCATCCGGGTTCCCCTGCCGGCAGCCACCACGATGACCGCTGCTTCCCGATTGTTAGATTCCACTGTCATCCCTGCCCCACAAGTAATATAAGCAAAGCTGCCTCATACAGCCTTCCTCATCATACCGTGTTTACTGGGCTTTTTCCAACAGTTTCGGTTTGGCAAAAATCATCCGGCCCGCCGAGGTCTGCAGCACACTGGTCACAAGCACCTCAGTTACCGTGCCAATGTAATCTCTGCCTCCTTCGACTACAATCATGGTCCCATCATCAAGATATGCTACGCCTTGTCCATGCTCTTTGCCGTCCTTGATCACCTGCACCATAATCTCCTCACCAGGAAGCACGACCGGCTTAACCGCATTAGCCAGATCATTGATATTCAGCACAGATACGCCTTGAAGCTCACAGACCTTGTTCAAATTGAAGTCATTGGTTACGACCTTCCCCTGCAGAACCTTGGCGAGCTTGACCAGCTTGCTGTCCACTTCGGAGATATCTTCAAAGTCCCCTTCATAGATCAGCACCTTGACATCGAGCTCCTTCTGAATTTTGTTCAGGATATCAAGCCCGCGGCGTCCCCGGTTGCGCTTGAGCAGATCCGATGAATCGGCAATATGCTGCAGCTCTTCAAGCACGAACTCCGGAATAACGATAGTCCCCTCAATAAAGCCTGTTTTGCAAATATCAGCGATTCGCCCGTCTATAATGACACTGGTATCCAGGATCTTGTGTTCTTGAGTCCAGGTCTCTTCTTCCCGGGCAGAACCCCATTTCCCTGACTTCCACAGCGAGGAGAGCTCATCTTTCTTCTCCATACCCACACGCAGACCCATATAACCGCATAGCCAGGTAAATACCAGCTGAACAACCTCTCTGAGGCTTCCTAACCATGATAAACCGGGGTAGACCATTAACGAAAGAAGAAGTCCCGCAGTAAGACCTGCCGTACCCGCAGCCAAATCCCCCATAGGAATTTGGGTCAAAGCTTGAATCCATACACGAATCCGTCTGGACAATGTCTCCGCAAATAATGAAAAGAGGAACATAAAGAGACTGGCGCCAAGGACTGCAAAGAGCAAATGTCCACCTACTGGCCCCATACCATTCAACAAGTCTTGAAAGGAAGCTGGCAGAAGGTCAACTAAATTTTGCGAAGTGTAACCGGACCAAGCCCCAATAAGTCCTGCTAGAATTAGAAAAGTTCTCTTTAACATATGTTCCTTCACCTCCTTAGATTTTATCTCGTTCTTTTATCCAGTATGATCCATTTTTTGCAGTGGCAACCCGGTAAATGGAACTTTTTTTTCCCAGGCCTGGCACGAAGTTGAGTCCCCGCAGGCCCCTTGGCTGTGCGATTTCAGCTTGAAAAAGAATCAAGCCGTGGACTATAATGAACTCAATTCATAAAATAAGGTGGATGGAAAATAATGAGCACACTTAGCTTACAGTCTTTTCAGGAACAAGTCTCCGAACTGCTTCTCCGTCACCGCAGTCTGCTCGATGTCCTATCTAAGAATGGCCAAAGCAATTCATCTGTCAATCGTTCGGTAACCAAGGCTGTAACCGAGTGCGGATGCATTGAGCTTCATGCAACCAAGCAAACCTTTGAACCCAGCTTCAATCTGGAGCAGGCCAAAGAAGTAGTCGGCAAGCATGTTCAAGGTGAATTGTGCGAGAACTGTAAGGAAGCTATTAGCTCCGAGCTTGGGCGCAGCTTGTTCTATATGTCTGCCCTTTGCAATCTGCTGGATATCAATATGGATGAAGTCGTGGAGAGAGAATCGAAGAAATGCTCCACACTTGGACTGTTCAACTTATCGTAAGCCTTATTAAGAAAGCAAAAAGCACCGAATCCCGAAAGGGGATTCCGTGCTTTTTTTAAATTTAATATGCGGCTTATGCTGAATCAGGTTAATGCTTGGAACGGTAAGGCTTTTCCGAAGAATGAGAATTCGGACCACCTTTGCCGAGGAGTCTGTCGATATTCTGCTTAATCCCATACAGAGCGTAAATAACAAGGGGAACAAAAATCAACTTGGTCAATTGATCCGGGAACCGGACAGCCACTACTATAGCAACCACCACGACCCAAGGCGCAATCCAAAGGGCTTTTCTCGGAAGTCCAATCTTCTTGAAATTAGGATATCTAACGGAACTCACCATCAAATAAGAAAGCAAAAGCATTGCTATAATGAAATAAGGGGCAGTAATCTCTTTGTGAAATAGGGACAGTGTAGCTAGAACGCTTCCGGCAGCGGGAATAGGAAGGCCAATGAAGTAACCCGGGATCCCCGGCTTCACGTTGAACCTTGCCAGACGAAGTGCTCCGCACATCGGGAAGATTGCGGTGACAATCCAAGCCAGCGCTTCCGGCATGTTTTGAAAGGAAATCGTATACATCAATAGCGCAGGTGCGATTCCGAAGGAAATCACATCCGAGAGAGAATCGAGTTCTTTTCCAAATTCGCTTTGACAATTAAGGGCACGGGCAACACGTCCATCCAGACCATCGAGCAGCATAGCAACAATAATCATAATCGCCGCCAAACTGTACTTCCCGTTAAACGCCAGCATAATCGCGACCATTCCGAGAAACAAGTTACCTAAGGTAAACATGTTCGGAATCGATTTAGTAATCATCTCTTCACCTCATATATATTATGCCTCAGGATCATCCTTTGATTGTATGGGAATTAGATTTGTCTGTCAATGAATACTTGTTCCTGAAGGCGTTTCAATCCATCCTTGATCGTACGTGCACGCACCTCGCCAATACCGTCAACTTCATCCAGTTCTTCTATAGAAGCGATCATCACCCCGGGCAGCTGTTCGAATCGCTCAACGAGATTATGAATAATCACATTGGGCAGGCGGGGAATCTTGTTCAGAACCCGATAACCGCGCGGTGATATGAGTTCCTCGGAGGAAGCCGCAGCTGCAGGATAGCCGAGGAGACGTGAAATATGGACAACGTCCAGCAGCTCTTCATCAGAAGAGCGCTTAAGCCCCAGTATCAGCTCCCGGATATATTCCTCGTGATCCTCACGGGCATAATCCTTATACAGCAGCCAAGCTTCCTCTTCCATGTTACTGACCAGCTCCTCCATCTGCATGCTGATCAGACGGCCTTCCGTACCCAGTTCATTGATGAACCGCTTAATCTCAAGCTTGATGCGGATTACCATTTCTACCCGCTGAATGACATTGATAACTTCAGGCAAAGTGACAAGCTCCTCAAATTCCGAAGCGGTTAAATTCGTAAAGGATTGATTCAGAACAGATCTGTACTTCTCCAGCGTCTGAATCGCTTGATTCGCCTTAGTTAGAATAACGCCGATCTCCTTAAGCGCATAGCGTAGTCCACCTTGATACAAGGTAATGATATTCCGCCGCTGGGAAATAGACACAACCAGCTTCCCGGTCTGCTTGGCAACCCGCTCGGCGGTACGGTGGCGGATACCTGTCTCCGCAGACGAGATGGAGGAGTCGGGAATAAGCTGGGTATTTGCGTATAAGATCCGCTTCAAATCCTCGCTTAGTATGATCGCTCCGTCCATTTTGGCCAGCTCATACAAATAGTTCGGCGAGAAGTCACAGTTAATGGAGAAACCTCCCTCAACCACTTCCATGACCTCCGGACTATATCCAACTACAATCAAACCGCCCGTTTTGGCCCGCAGCACATTCTCAAGTCCGTCCCTGAATGCGGTCCCGGGTGCTACTAGTCTTAGCAGGTCGTTCATCTTCTCCAGTTGGTTTGGTTCTTTCATCTTCAAGTGCCCCCTAATTTAACGCAACAGCTAATGCCTCTGCAACCGTATTTACGCCGATCAATTGAATTCCCTTTGGGCTCTTCCATCCCTTCAGGCTCTTCTCTGGAAGGATTACCCGTTTGAACCCTAACTTATGTGCCTCCCTTACCCGCTGTTCCGCACGGGAGACTGCCCGCACTTCTCCAGTCAAGCCAACCTCCCCGAAGATGACATCATCGGGCTTGGTAGGAATATCGCGGAAGCTCGAAGCAATGCTTACCGCAATCGCCAGATCCACTGCGGGCTCATCCAGACGCACTCCACCAGCCAGGTTAACATAGGCGTCCTGGGTCTGAAGGAACATCCCCATTCTTTTCTCAAGAACCGCAATAATCAGATTCATCCGGTGATGGTCCACACCCGTTCCCATGCGTCTTGGCGAGGGGAAATGAGTCGTGGAGATCAATGCCTGAAGTTCCACCAGCATCGGGCGGGTTCCCTCCATACTGGCTACAACCGTAGAACCTGCTACGCCAAGGGGACGCTCCGAAAGAAACAGTTCAGAAGGATTGACGACCTCCGTCAGTCCTACTTCATTCATTTCAAATATACCGATCTCATTCGTGGAACCGAAGCGATTCTTAACCGCGCGAAGCAGGCGATAAGAATGATGACGCTCACCTTCGAAATAAAGCACACAGTCCACCATATGCTCAAGCAATCTGGGACCCGCAATCGCTCCTTCCTTGGTAACATGACCTACAAGAACGGTAGCAATCCCCTGTCCCTTCGCAATCCGCATGAATCTTGCCGTACACTCCCGAACCTGGGAGACGCTGCCTGGCGCACTTGTCACTTCAGGCAAATATACCGTCTGAATCGAGTCAATGACCATAAAGTGGGGTGAGACACTTTCGATTGCCTCTTCAATACTGTCCATATTGCTCTCGCACAGCACGAAGAGTTCTGCGGATAAGGCGCCAAGACGCTCCGCTCTAAGCTTGGTCTGCTTAACGGATTCTTCGCCTGAGATGTACAGAACCCGCAGTCCCGCTTTGGCCATTTCATAAGAAGTCTGGAGCAGGAGTGTAGACTTGCCGATTCCCGGGTCTCCACCTACGAGAACCAGAGAGCCTGGAACTACTCCCCCGCCAAGAACCCGGTTGAGTTCACCAATTCCCGTCTGAACCCGCGGCTCCTTGCCGCTCTCTATATTAATTATGGGCTGAGCCTTCTCTTTAGTCTGGAAAAGTCCCGAAGTCAGCCCTTGAGTCTTCACTACTTTCTCGGTCTCCTCCACCATGGTATTCCAGCTGCTGCAGCCTGGACATTTGCCATACCATTTAGGGGATTCATAACCGCATTCCGTACAATAGAACTTGGTCTTAATTTTGGCCATGTACTTCTCCTTAACCAGCCTGAGGATTTTCGAACTAATTTTTTATCGAAACACAATCAAAGTTTACCATTTATATTGTTTTATCGTAAAGTTTTAATGAAAATGTTAGAACAAACAGCAAGAGGCTGCGCCGCGCGAACAAGGTTCGAGCGGCATTCAGCCCCCATGCTATGGAAATTATGCAGTTAATACGGCTTAGCTGGGTGATAAACTTCCCGTTCTGTTCACGGTCAGTGCCCCGTTCTCTTCGTCAATCACGAGGGAATCACCTTTCTTCACCGTACCGGTTAAGAGTTCTTCAGACAACCGGTCTTCAATATGCTTCTGAATAGCGCGGCGCAGCGGACGCGCTCCATATGCGGGATCGAACCCTTCCTTCGCCAGGAAGGCTTTCGCCTTGTCGGTAAGCAGGAAATCCACATCGTATTCACGCAGACGTCTGCGAAGCTCCTCGGACATGAGCGTAACAATCTCCGCAATATGCACCTCTTCCAGAGAGTGGAACACAATAGTCTCATCAATCCGGTTCAGGAATTCAGGACGGAAGCTCTTCTTAAGCTCTGCCATCACTTTATCCTTCATCGTGCTATAATTGGCCCCTGCGTCGCTCACTGCGGTAAAGCCGAGTGTGGTGTTCTTCTTGATCACATCAGCACCCACATTGGAGGTGAGAATAATCAGTGTATTACGGAAGTCAACTACACGGCCTTTGGAGTCAGTAAGACGACCATCTTCCAGCACTTGAAGCAGAATGTTGAACACCTCTGGGTGAGCTTTCTCGATTTCGTCAAGGAGAACTACGGAATAAGGCTTGCGGCGAACTTTCTCTGTCAGCTGACCACCTTCTTCATAGCCTACATATCCTGGAGGAGCTCCGACCAGACGTGAAGTCGAGTGTTTCTCCATATACTCGGACATGTCGATTCGAATTACCGCATTCTCGTCACCGAACATCGCTTCAGCGAGTGCGCGGGCAAGCTCTGTCTTACCTACCCCGGTTGGTCCCAGGAAGATAAATGAGCCCATTGGACGTTTAGGATCTTTAAGTCCGGCACGTGCCCGGCGAATTGCCCGGCTGACTGCCTTGACAGCCTCTTCCTGACCAATAACCCGTTCATGGAGAATCTGCTCCATGTTAAGGAGGCGCTCAGTCTCCTCTTCCTTCAGCTTACTGACAGGGATACCAGTCCAGCTGGCTACAACCTGAGCAATATCCTCCGGAGTGACTTCAGAATCGGTACGGCCCTGTTTCTCTTTCCATTGATTCTTCGTGACATCCAGCTCTTCACGAATCTTCTGCTCTGTATCACGCAGAGCTGCAGCCTTCTCGAATTCCTGGCTTTGAACAGCTGAATCCTTCTCTTTACGGATGTCATCCAAGCGATTCTCAAGCTGCTTGAGGTTAGGTGGTACCGTATAAGAGTTAAGCCTTACCTTGGAGCCCGCCTCATCAATAAGGTCAATGGCCTTATCCGGCAGGAACCGGTCAGGAATGTAACGATCCGACAGCTTCACAGCCTGCTCGATTGCCTCATCCGTAATTTTCACCCGGTGGTGAGCTTCATAACGGTCACGAAGTCCATGCAGAATCTGGATTGCTTCCTCTGGAGAAGGCTGATCCACGGTAATAGGCTGGAAACGGCGCTCCAGGGCAGCATCCTTCTCAATATATTTACGATATTCGTCCAGGGTTGTGGCACCAATGCACTGAAGTTCACCGCGGGCCAAAGCTGGCTTCAGAATATTGGAGGCGTCAATAGCGCCCTCAGCACCCCCAGCACCAATCAGGGTATGCAGCTCGTCAATGAACAAGATAATATTGCCTGCCTGGCGGATTTCGTCCATGATTTTCTTCAGACGATCCTCGAACTCACCGCGGTATTTGGTACCGGCAACTACTGAGCCCATATCCAGAGTCATAACTCTCTTGTCACGCAGTGTTTCTGGAATTTCGTTATTAATGATCTTCTGAGCGAGGCCCTCGGCAATCGCCGTTTTACCTACCCCTGGCTCCCCGATCAAGACCGGATTGTTCTTGGTCCGGCGGCTTAGCACTTGAATTACACGCTCAATTTCCTTACTGCGGCCAATAACCGGATCCAAGCTGCCTTCTTTGGCTATAGCCGTAAGGTCGCGTGCCAAGCTGTCCAGCGTCGGGGTATTCACATTGGCAGGAGTCCCGTGATGGCTGGATACCGCTTCACTGCTTCCGAGCAATTGAAGCACCTGCTGACGCGCTTTGTTCAAGCTGATTCCAAGATTGTTCAATACGCGGGCTGCAACACCTTCTCCTTCACGGATAAGACCGAGCAGGATGTGCTCCGTTCCCACATAGGTGTGACCCAGCTTACGAGCTTCGTCCATGGACAGCTCAATCACTTTCTTAGCACGAGGCGTATAAGCAATATTAGTGGGCTGCTCTTGACCGCGGCCGATCAAGGTCTCAACTTCATCCTGTATTTTCTCAAGTCCAAGACCTAAACCAATCAAGGCTTTAGCGGCAATGCCTTCCCCTTCACGAATAAGACCCAGCAGTATGTGTTCAGTACCAATATTATTATGCCCCAAACGAACTGCTTCCTCTTGAGCCAAAGCCAGCACTTTCTGTGCGCGTTCCGTAAATCTTCCAAACATCATATCCCCTACACCTCCATGATTGGTAAAAATCTGGTTCTACGATTGAACACTATTGCATTTATTTACCCAATTTCTCACGAATGAGCTTGGCCCTGTACATATCCCGCTCAGCGTGATCCATATGTTCATTGAATATCTTCTGTAAAAATCCCGGCTGTGTCAGCACTGTTAGTTCATTTAGCTGAGGAGCGGACAGATGATCAATCAGCCCCAGATCAATTCCGAGTCTGACATCGGACAAGCGCTGAGCCGCTTCCTTGGAATCCATTATCGCCGCATTGGACAAAATTCCGTAGGACCGCATTACCCTGTCCGTCATCCGCAACCGCGACTCCATAAGCAGTCTCTGCCTTGCCGTCTTCTCATGCTCGATAATCTGTAAGACTACACCATGGAGATTCTCAATGATTTCAGACTCACTTTGTCCCAGTGTAATCTGATTTGAGATTTGAAACAAGTTACCCATGGCCTCACTACCTTCGCCGTATATCCCGCGCACCGTTAAGCCAACCTGTGAGACGGCCGACAAAATCCGGTTAATCTGCTGCGTTAGCACTAAAGCGGGAAGGTGCATCATGACTGAAGCTCTAAGTCCTGTACCTACGTTAGTAGGACAACTGGTCAGGTACCCTCTTCTGTCATCAAATGCATAATCCACATGGGCTTCAAAAATATCATCCACCGAAGTTGCCCGCTCCCAGGCTTCATGTACATGAAATCCCGGATACAGGCACTGAATACGCAGATGATCTTCCTCGTTGATCATAATGCTCAAGCTTTCATCCTCACTGATGAGCACCGCGCCATTACGCGATTCCGTAGCAAGATTGGGGCTGATCAAGTGCTTCTCAACCAGAATTCTTCGGTCCAAATCATCCATCTCATCAAGGAGCAGGAAATGCAGCACTCCGTATTGATTCAAGCGCTCGTCTTCAACGACGGTCTTGAGTCTAGTTAATACTTCTTCCGACTGCTGGTTCGTCGCCAGCATGGGAAAGGCAAGGTGCTGAAGGTTCCGCGCAATCCGTACCCGGCTGCTGATGACAATATCGGATTCATATCCTCTATGTCTCATCCATTCACTGAGCGGCTGTTCTGTAAACCGGAGATTAGGCATAACGCATTCCTCCTACTCTGATGAAATGTCTTTCTCAAGTTCTCTAATCTGATCCCGAAGCTTGGCGGCCTTCTCAAACTCCTCTTCGGCAATATTCTGCTGAAGCTCCTGCCGGAGGCTTTCAATTTTGCGTTTGGCCTGAATATGGCTTCCTACCCGGACAGGCACTTTCCCCATGTGGGTAGTGTTCCCGTGCACCCTTTTGAAGAGTGGATCGAGCCGGTCGTTAAAATATTTATAACAAGAGCTGCAGCCGAACCGTCCCACTTTACTGAACTGGGAATAGGTCATTCCGCATTCCTTACATTGAAGATTCTCGGTATTCTTGCCTATTAGCTGTCCCTTTCCACTCGGACTGATATCCAGGAGACCGGACAACAAGCTATGAATGGAAAAACCTCCTGAGGTTCCAGGTATCATCTCGCCTTTTTCTCTCGCACACGCTTCGCAAATGTGAAATTCCGTCTTCTCCCCGTTTACAATTTTAGTAAAATGAAGCGAAGCCGGACGCTTACCGCATTCCTGACAAAGCACAAGATGTCCCTCCTTTGTTCCTGGCCTGATTATTTGACTAATAAAGAAATCAACATAGCCTTCATAATTCTGGCACGAATCTCATCCCGATAGGGCAGCTTAAGAGCCAGCACTTCCCTTGATATCGCGGATCTCATCAAATTCGCTTCCCGCTCGGTAATAACTCGAGCTTCCGCCAGTTGATAGATCAGCCCTTCCGCAGCGGCTTGGCCTATCTCATTGCCTATGGTCTGATGCAGATGAGTATGCAGCGAGGTTGGCCCGGGTAGTTCGATCTTTCTAATCCTGACGTACCCGCCTCCGCCGCGCTTACTCTCCACAAGGTAGCCTTTCTCCAAAGTAAACCGCGTACTGATTACGTAGTTAATCTGGGAAGGTACACAGGAGAATTTATCAGCTAAATCATTGCGCTGGATCTCAATGGTTCCTTCAGGACTTTCATGCATAATACTCTTGAGATATTTCTCAATAATATCGGAGATATTTCGCATTCACTCATCCCTCCACTGCTCGAAGCGTTTAGCCATTACGAAGCGGCAAAAATGATCTCCTGATAAGGTCAAACTGCAGTCAAACCAACGATTTTAAATACAACTACTCATTGTGACACTAAAAAAGATATAAATTCGGTTAAAGAAAATACTGTTAGCAAGTAGTTGACTTTGACTTTCTTTGACCTTGAATTTATTATATCATATTTTCCTCATTTGCCAAGGGCTCTTTTTATAATTAGTCTAAAACCGTTAAGATACATTACGCTTTTGGTTCCGGTCCTAAAGAGGGCCTTTACTTTGTTCTAGATATACTTTACCCATCCTGAATTGCATCCATTCGGTTCACCAGTTAATTTGCTTAAGTGTATGCACTTTTCACTATCCTTCACATCTACAATCCATACAGCTGCAAGGAGTTAGACCTGATCAATTGCATCACCATGTCATTCCATCACTAGTTTGTGTACTTTCTATTCGAGGAGCCTATACGGTCGAGGTTAAATATAAATGCACAGTTAACCGTATTCTCCAACGTGAACAATAGCAAAGAACCGTCAGAGAGCTCTGACGGTTCTTTTGCTCGATTACAAATTAGTCCCCTTCTTTTTCCTGTGGCACATCATATTTGTTCATATGTGCTGTAATGGCCTCCACAGCCTCATTAACATCAGTTGTGGCGGGAACTGCCTTTATTTCATCTTCCGTCTTGTCCAGAAAGTTCTGATGATCCGCTCTAATGGCTTCAATTTTGTTGCTCATCTGAAATCAGCCTCCTAAGTTCAATAATGCCTTCTTATTATTTCTGAATCATCCGAAACCATACCTCACAGAGCTCCCTGTGGTACAAGCAGCAAGCAGCTTAAAGCACAAAAAAGCCTTATCGATCTCTCGATAAGGCTTGCTCTTTGCTTGGCGGCGTCCTACTCTCCCAGGACCCTGCGGTCCAAGTACCATTGGCGCTGGAGGGCTTAACGGTCGTGTTCGGGATGGGTACGCGTGGAACCCCTCCGCCATCGCCACCAAACGGAATTCTCTTCAGGCTTGATCGCCTGAAAACTAGATACGAAACGAATTGTGCGTGTTAGATTGTGTTGCTTCCGAAGTTACACTTCGTGAAGCTGTCTTGGATAAGCCCTCGACCGATTAGTACTGGTCAGCTCCATGCATTGCTGCACTTCCACACCCAGCCTATCTACCTCGTCGTCTTCAAGGGGTCTTACTAATTGGGAAATCTCATCTTGAGGGGGGCTTCACGCTTAGATGCTTTCAGCGCTTATCCCTTCCGCACGTAGCTACCCAGCTGTGCTCCTGGCGGAACAACTGGTGCACCAGCGGTGCGTCCATCCCGGTCCTCTCGTACTAAGGACAGCTCCTCTCAAATTTCCTACGCCCACGACAGATAGGGACCGAACTGTCTCACGACGTTCTGAACCCAGCTCGCGTACCGCTTTAATGGGCGAACAGCCCAACCCTTGGGACCTACTTCAGCCCCAGGATGCGATGAGCCGACATCGAGGTGCCAAACCTCCCCGTCGATGTGGACTCTTGGGGGAGATAAGCCTGTTATCCCCAGGGTAGCTTTTATCCGTTGAGCGATGGCCCTTCCATGCGGTACCACCGGATCACTAAGCCCGACTTTCGTCCCTGCTCGACTTGTCAGTCTCGCAGTCAAGCTCCCTTATGCCTTTGCACTCTTCGAATGATTTCCAACCATTCTGAGGGAACCTTGGGGCGCCTCCGTTACTCTTTAGGAGGCGACCGCCCCAGTCAAACTGCCCACCTGACACTGTCCCCATACCGGTTCACGGTACCAGGTTAGAACTCCGATACGATCAGGGTGGTATCCCAACGTTGCCTCCACCGAAGCTGGCGCTCCGGCTTCCTAGGCTCCCACCTATCCTGTACAAATCGTACCCAAGTCCAATATCAAGCTGCAGTAAAGCTCCATGGGGTCTTTCCGTCTTGTCGCGGGTAACCTGCATCTTCACAGGTATTAAAATTTCACCGGATCTCTCGTTGAGACAGCGCCCAAGTCGTTACGCCATTCGTGCGGGTCAGAATTTACCTGACAAGGAATTTCGCTACCTTAGGACCGTTATAGTTACGGCCGCCGTTTACTGGGGCTTCGGTTCATAGCTTCGGGTTACCCCTAACCACTCCCCTTAACCTTCCAGCACCGGGCAGGCGTCAGCCCGTATACTTCGCCTTACGGCTTCGCACAGACCTGTGTTTTTGCTAAACAGTCGCTTGGGCCTTTTCACTGCGGCCCCCTCGTGCTATTCACACTACCGGGGCACCCCTTCTCCCGAAGTTACGGGGTCATTTTGCCGAGTTCCTTAACGAGAGTTCTTCCGCGCGCCTTAGAATTCTCTTCTCGCCTACCTGTGTCGGTTTGCGGTACGGGCACCTTCTCCTGACTAGAGGCTTTTCTTGGCAGTGTGAGATCATGACCTTCGCTACTGTAATTTTCGCTCCCCATCACAGCCCAGCCTTACGGTGTGCGGATTTGCCTACACACCAGCCTCACTGCTTGGACGGACATCCATCAGTCCGCGTCACTACCCTGCTGCGTCACCCCATCGCTCATAGCGGATTACGGTGGTACAGGAATTAGGGCCTGTTGTCCTTCGACTACGCCTTTCGGCCTCGCCTTAGGTCCCGACTTACCCTGAGCGGACGAACCTTCCTCAGGAACCCTTAGGCTTTCGGCGGATCAGATTCTCACTGATCTTTTCGTTACTCATACCGGCATTCTCACTTGTATGCTGTCCAGCGCTCCTTACGGTACACCTTCAACCTGCATACAACGCTCCCCTACCCCTGGATCGACTTCACTCCAGCTTCGAAGCCTGTGTGTTTAACCCCTGTGAACCATTTGGCCGAAACCTCTAGGAGGTTTGCCTTCGGCAAAAATGTCACTTAGGTAAACACCGCCTCAAAGAAGCAGTGAAGTCGATCCAAGCCATAGCTTCGGTGGTGTGTTTAGCCCCGTTACATTTTCGGCGCAGAGTCACTCGACCAGTGAGCTATTACGCACTCTTTAAATGGTGGCTGCTTCTAAGCCAACATCCTGGTTGTCTGTGCAACTCCACATCCTTTCCCACTTAACACACACTTGGGGACCTTAGCTGATGGTCTGGGCTGTTTCCCTTTTGACAATGGATCTTAGCACTCACTGTCTGACTCCCGGACAGAAGTTGATGGCATTCGGAGTTTGACTGAGCTTGGTAACCCTTGGCGGGCCCCGCACCCAATCAGTGCTCTACCTCCATAACTCTTCATTCCGAGGCTAGCCCTAAAGCTATTTCGGGGAGAACCAGCTATCTCCGAGTTCGATTGGAATTTCTCCGCTACCCCCACCTCATCCCCGCATTTTTCAACATACGTGGGTTCGGGCCTCCAGTGCGTGTTACCGCACCTTCACCCTGGACAGGGGTAGATCACACGGTTTCGGGTCTACGT
>NZ_CP084530.1:3710000-3966665 GCF_023704175.1 Paenibacillus sp. YPG26
TGGCATGTAGAGCCGGACGGGAAGCACTGGAATCGGCTGTCGGAGCTTGCTCCCGAACTCAAGGCCGTAGGCATTGATGCCGTATGGGTACCGCCTGTCACAAAAGCAATTACAACTGAAGATACCGGCTACGGTGTTTATGACCTATATGATCTGGGTGAGTTTGACCAAAAAGGAAACGTGCGCACCAAATACGGAACAAAGGATGAGCTGGTCAAGGCCATCGCGACCTGTCAGCAGAATGGGATTCTCGTCTATGTGGACCTTGTTATGAATCATAAAGCAGGCGCGGACGAGACCGAGCGCTTTGAAGTGATTGAAGTCGATCCGAATAACCGGACCGAAGACATATCGGAGCCGTTCGAGATCGAGGGATGGACCAAGTTCACATTCCCTGGCCGCGGTAATACTTACTCCCCTTTCAAATGGAACTGGAAGCATTTCAACGGAACGGATTATGACAATAAGGAAGGGCGTTCCGGTATCTTCCGTATCCATGCGGAGAACAAGCAGTGGGCCGAGAATGTGGATGATGAATTCGGCAATTATGACTATCTGATGTTCGCGAACATCGATTACAGCCATCCGGATGTACGTCAGGAGATGCTGGATTGGGGCAAGTGGCTCGTGGATACGCTGCAGTGCGGTGGATATCGGCTTGATGCGATCAAGCATATCAACCACGACTTTGTCCGGGAATTCGCAACAGCGATGAAGAAGAAGCGCGGAGAGGACTTCTACATCGTAGGGGAGTTCTGGAAGGATGAACTGGAGGCGTGTCAGAACTTTCTCAACACGGTCGATTACAAAATCGATCTGTTCGATGTCTCTCTCCACTACAAGCTGTATGAGGCTTCGCATGCGGGGAATTCCTTTGACCTCACGACCATATTCCACGATACGCTAGTTGGCTCCCACCCGCTGAATGCTGTAACTTTTGTAGATAATCATGACTCCCAGCCCAATGAGGCGCTGGAATCATGGGTGGAGGATTGGTTCAAGCCAAGCGCATATGCCCTGATCCTGCTCCGCAAGGATGGCTATCCGGTTGTATTCTATGGCGATTATTACGGCATAGGCGGAGAGCACCCGATTGAAGGGAAAAAGGATCAGCTCGATCCCCTGCTCTGTGCCCGCTATAACAAGGCTTACGGGGATCAGGAAGACTACTTCGACCACCCGAATACGATTGGCTGGGTACGATTTGGAGTTCCGGAGATTGAGCGCTCCGGCTGTGCAGTAGTCATCTCCAACGGAGATGATGGAGAGAAGCGGATGAATGTCGGGAAGGACCGGGCCGGTGAAGTGTGGGTGGATCTCACAGGAACCCGTGAAGACCAGATTACCATTGAGGAAGACGGTTTTGCCGTCTTCCCGGTTAATGGCGGTAGTGTATCCGTCTGGGCCCAGCCAGACACCGATGTGGATCCTGGGGAAGAGATTCGGCCTGAGGACCTTATCTGCGGACAACCGGAAGAGGGACATTTCGGGCTTGAAGAGCAGGCTTAAGAAAGACCGCCGGAGGTTCTGCCGGGACTGCCCGGTTATTCCCGCCCATCTGATTGATTATTCTCCTATCGGGTAAATACTCTATACACTAACCGTAAGGAGTTGTTGAATATGAGTCATGATAACGGACTTAGCGATAAGATCAAAGGCGGCGTATCCAAAGCCAAAGGCGAAGTGAAAGATCAGGTCGGGAATGCGACGGACAACGCTTCACTTCAGGCTGAGGGCAAGGCAGACAAAGCCAAGGGCGCTGTTCAACAAAAAATCGGCGAACTCAAAGACTAAGACAGCTTAAAGATCAAGGCACTCTCAGCAGAAGCTAACATAGATAATTAAGAAATACCCCCTCCCATGTTGAAGATGGGCGGGGGTATTTTGCAGATGAAAGACACCTGATGAAATGAACTAAGCTAAATCATACATAACCTTTATTCTCTTGGTGATGGATTTATCCATTTTATTAACCGCAGTCCATGCCTAAGCGGAGAGCTAAGCCTGAGCCTCCCGGTTACCCGCAAGCGGGCGGCTCCGATATCTGCGAACAAGGATATATCCGGCTGCAGCCAGGGTAGCAAGGCCGGCGTCCGCAGCGATGAGAAGCTGATAACTCTTCATATAATCGTACAGGATTCCACCAAGCAGCGCCCCCAGAATTCCTCCGCCCTGATGGAATAGGAGCAGCGTTCCTACAAGCTTGCCTTTAATTCCTGCCAGCTGATCCGCGATCATAAGTCCGCCCGGGATCGCTCCCAAGTAAGTTATTCCGAAGGCAAAAGCAAAAACGGCCGGCGACCAGGAGAAATGCGCGAACAGTATCATAAAGCCAAGTACGCGAATCCCATATAGCATGGACATGATATAGGTCTTATCCCCCCGGTCCAGAAGAAATCCAAAGGTGAAGGAACCCACAATCTCCATGATGCCCAAAATTGCCATGCCTGCGGCTATAGAGGTTTGGGAGACCCCAGCCTCCTGATGAATAGCTACGAGATTCATCTCCACGGTTCCCATGTTGAACCCGCACACGAACAGTGCGAGCCCAATCACCGTCAGAACCGCCAGCTGTGATCTCCCGAGCTGCTTCAAGCCTCCTGCAGCCATGGATGTACCAGGAACTGTTCCTGCTGCGCTGTTGGAAGCCCTGTTTCCTTTGTCTCCAGCTCCCTCTGCTCCGTCAGGAACCCCAGTTCCTCTACCTCCAGCTCCCTCTGCTCCGTCAGGAACCCCAGTTCCTCTACCTCCAGCTCCCTCTGCTCTGTCAGGAACCCCAGTTTCTCTACCTCCAGCTCCCTCTGCTCTGTCAGGAACCCCAGTTTCTCTACCTCCAGCTCCGCTATCTCCCGTTCCTCCTGCTGACGCTTCATGCTTCCCCGGGTGCGGGATGAATAACAGAATTAAGGGAAGGGTTACAACAAGTCCAAGCAGACATGAGGCCAGGAAGGTAACCTTCCAGCTGAGCCAGGCATTCTGTGCGAAGATCGGTGTACATACGGCGAGCCCGATGGAAGAAGCACTCTGGATCAAAGCGATCGCCTTCGCTCTGTGCTTACTGAACCAGCTGAAGAGCAGAACATAGGTTGCTGAGGCTCCAATTCCGGCAAGGCCGCTAATGACCCCATACCCGGTGAAGAACAGCAGCGGATGCTGCCCGAGGCAGACCACCCCTGTACCGATTATGCCGAGAGTCGTGCTGAGCAGCATCACCTTTCTCACCCCATAGCGGTCAATCATCCAGCCGCCGAGAGGGGCGCAGAGAGCTGCAATCAGTAAGTTGGTTGACCAGGATAACGAGATGAATCCTCTCCCGATATGGAGATCATCTGAAATCTGTATCTGATAGAAGGCCATGATGAACCGGGATAATGCCCCAATGAAGCCAACAACCCATAAGACTCCGAGCCCAATCCATGGGCTTCTGCGGCCCTTGTCTACAATATTTCTCAAGCCTGCCAACAAGCCTACTCCCCCTTTACTTCTCTCTAAAAATTGAGCATGCTATAATCTCTTTAGTTCGTGAAAATCTAAATATCACTCTAAAGGTACCGATCGGTATCTTTATATTAGCATAAGAATCCCATTCTTCAATACCATAATTTAACTATTATTCAGATTACGGAGGGAATGCGTCATGACCAAGGGGGAGCAGACTCGCAGATATATCATCAAGCAGTCCGCAGAGCTTTTTAACCAGCATGGATATGCAGGTTCTTCTCTTTCAGATATCACCCTCGTTACAGGGATTAAGAAGGGGGGATTGTACCGCCATTTTGCGAGTAAGGACGAAATTGCCGTTGAGGCTTTCCAGTACGCCTGTCAGGTCGTTGGAGGCAAATTCAGAGAAGCTGCCGAGCAGGAGAGTACTTCATCCGATAAGCTGATGGCCTACTTCCGTGTCTATGAGCATGTAGCTGATTCACCGCCTTTCATTGGCGGCTGTCCTCTGCTGAATACGGCAGTAGAGTCGGACGATTCCCATCCACTACTGCGCTCCGAAGCTCAGGAGAGCTCACGGAGAACCTTGGAGGCACTCAGGAATATTGTAGAGCAGGGCAAGGCGGATGGTGAATTCAGGGACGAGGTTGACGCGGAAGCCGTTGCTATGTTCACCTTGTCCCTGCTTGAAGGCGGAATCATGCTGAGCAAGCTTGAAGGCAGCAATCGGCCCATGCAGCTGAATATGCGGAACTATTCGAGCTATCTCGAACAGCTCTGTCGTAGATAAGCACCGTTCGGCAATTCTGAAAATTCTATTACATCCGTTACGCCAAAAACCCGGCTTGCGCAGGATCAAGAACCTCGCAAGCCGGGTTTTCTATAGAATATATACTCTCGATTAGTGTTACTTCACTAATGATTTGACCGCATCATCGATGGTCAGCTGGTTGGCAACCGCACCGCTGTACAGCCAGCTGCTCGTCCTGCTCATCTCAAAGACATGGCCCGCTTTGACCGCCGGGATTCCCTTCCAAATCGGGCTGTTCAGCGTGTCATCCGCACCTTGGCCTTTGTCGCTGTTCACCAGGAAAATATAATCCGCCTTCAGCTCCGCCAGCTTCTCAAGCGTGATCGGATTCCAGCTTGCGCGGTCCTTCTCCGGAATATCGGTAACCAGATTCGGAGGCTGAATGCCCAGGTCGCCGTACAATACCGCTCCGCTGGAGACAGTCTGATCTACCAGGTAGAAGTTCTTCTGTGTAAGCCAGAGAATGGCTGCTGTCTTCGTCCCGATAGAAGCGCTGATCTTCTCCTTGGCCTCTTTGGCTTTGGCATCATAGTCGCTGATTGCCTTCTTCGCTTCCTCGGATTTGTTCAGAATCTCACCAATCTTAAGCAGCGCCTTCCGCCAATCCTTGTTCACCGCATCCCCGAGTACGTAGGTAGGTGCGATCTTGCTGTATTGATCATACAGACCCTTCTGAACCTGAGACTCCGAACCGATAATGATTAGATCCGGACCCAGGCTCAGCACCGACTCAGTCGGCAGATCATAAGAGATTGTTGGAATGCCTTTCAAGCTCGTCTGCAGATATTCCTGAATCCCGTTAGCTACAGACCACTGGGCAACCGGCTTGACGCCAATGGCTGCTAAATGATCTTCAAGATACGAAGCCAACACCTTCTGCGGATTAGCCGGAATAGTGACCTTATGACCCATCGCATCGGTCATTACCTTCTCCTTGGGCCCTTCGGCGCTGCCCGCCGGTGTACTGCCTTGCTCAGCCTGACCTGCTGAATTATTCGTATCTGCAGCCTTGCTTCCACAAGCGCTAAGAATCATAGTTACAGCCAACAGACTGATAAACAACAGACTCCACTTATTTCTTCTGTTCTGAAATGAACCTTTCATGACTTCCTCCTCGGGTAAATAAATTCATAATATCAATGATAATAATTATCATTATCACTGTCAACTCCTAAATCAGCTGCATCTGCCTAACCTGGCTGCTAGCCTCTATATATTACCCAAGCTGGAATAAATTCAACGGAACCTCATTTCCAGAAATAATTTTATACAAGTTAGTATAACTTTACTTTACTTTTTTAAAAGTATAAGTTACACTAAGAACGGAAGGAGTTGTTAAACATTGGAAAACACATCAGATTCAATTGTGAACAAGGTTTATGAATTCAGAGTGCTGAAAAAGATGTCTCAAAGTGAGCTTGCCAAGGTGGTCGGTGTATCCAAACAGACCATATTTGTCATGGAAAAGAATAACTACTCTCCCTCCCTCCTGCTGGCTTACCGCATTGCCAATTTTTTTGAAGTGAGTATTGAAGAAATCTTCGCCTACAAAGAAGGGGGCCCTCACAATGATTAATAACCTGGACACGTGGTTAGGCAACGGCAGCAACTTCAATCTGTTCATCGGAATCGTTACTTTCATTGGAATCCTAAGTATAAGTATATATACTTACTTCCTGAATAAGATTGGCAAAAAAGATGAATACAGCATGCAAATCAGACTTAATGTAATGAATAAGATGTTCATCACGCTTGCGATCTTGTTCATCGCTTTTATCTTTGTGGTTCCAAGTGGTCTCGTGTACTACAAACAGTTAATCTACCTGTGTGTATCTATTACAGCCCTTGTTGGCGCTGTATCCGCTGCATATTACTATGTTAGGGACTTCAAGAATTAAGGTGAGAATCCAGTCATTCAGTAACCTGAACCGACTCAGCTCCCCCATTAAATTCCAAATCCCCTCTTGCAAAATGAACCGTGTGTCATTTATATTAATGACACACGGTTCATCTATTTTTTTCAGCCAGAAAGGTGATCATATGTCCCCGAAAATTTCAGACGAAGTCAAAGAGCAGCGCAGGCAGCAGATTCTCGAAGCGGCAGAACGTGTCTTCATACGCACAGGTTATGAGCTGGCTACGATGAAGGATATCGTGGAGGAAGCGGAGATGAGCCGCGGCTGGATTTACCTGTATTTTCAGACCAAGGAAGAGATCTTTGAAGCCCTGATTGCGAAATATGAACAGGAGACCGAGACTATATTTAGTGTATTGATGACCACCTCTCCAAGCATCTGGGCAGCCCTTGAGACCCTGCTGGGCGAACAGAAGAAAGCCATGTGCACCTTAGAGAACAGCCTGGCTTCTGCCTACTATGAATATTTCATCTCAGGTTACCGTGATCAGGACAGACGAGTACGCCTGACCCGTCACTATGAGAGGACGCTTGGCAACATCCGTCGTCTTATCGAGGCGGGGACCGCCGCAGGTGAATTTCACCCCACTCTGCCAACTGAACTCATCGGCAAGATCATGACTTCGAATATGGAAGGCATCATGAGTCTGGCCATGGCTGTGGGAACAGAACAAGCGGAAGCCTCCGCACAGATTGATGCCCTGATTCCCTACTTCAAGCTGCTGCTGGGCGTTAACGAACTATCGGATTAGTGGAATTACATTTCGTTAATAAAGGAGCCTGTTCATATGCAGTTGTTCAAAAATTTAACGTTCACCAAAATGTTCCTCGCCAATTTCACCTCGCAGCTGGGTACGGTGGTCGGAAATATGGCCTTTGTCTTCTACCTGCTGGATCACTTCAGCACCCAGCCAGTCTACGCCACGATTGCCGAGCTGATGTACTCGCTCCCCACCCTGGCCGTCTTCCTGTTCGTGGGGGTACTGGCTGACAAGCTGGACCGCAAGCGGATCGCCATGAACAGCGATTGGATCCGGGCCGGGCTTACGATTCTGCTCCTCGTGGCTGTTCACCAGGAGTGGATCACTGCGGCCTTCTGCATTCTGTTCCTGCGCAGCGCGGTATCCAAATTCTTCGTGCCTGCCGAGACAAGTCTGCTTCAAGGCATTATGAGGGAGGATCAATATGTTCAGGCTGCGGGTCTGAATCAATCGGTCATGGGGATCTTCATGCTCTTCGGAACCGGCCTCGGATCGATATTCTACACTTATCTCGGCATTGAGGCTGCCATCATTATTGATGGCGTCAGCTTCCTGGTCTCCGGGCTGCTGATCGCCAGATGCAGGTTCGAACCCGAGGTTCGCCTCCCGAACGGCCCGGCGAAGCTTGGCGATCTGCATATCCGCAGCATAGCGCGGGAGTTCTGGCAGGGCCTGACGTATATCCGCGGCAACCGGCTGCTGATGGCTATCATCTCCGGCTTTCTCGTATTTGGCCTGATCAACGGGGTGTTCGCGGTCCTGCCTATTTTCACGATGAAATATAAGCTTAGCCCGGAGCATTATCAGACCTATTCAGCCCTCATTACCGTATGCCTGGGAATCGGCTACCTGATCGGCAGCGCCGCGGGACCTACATTGATCAAGAAGTTCTCCAAAGTATCCGTCCTGATTGCGGGTCTTATGCTGTCTGCGCTATTTACTCTTCTGCTTGGATTCATAAATGAGGTATGGGTCTATCTCGCACTTGTTCTTGTCGTTGGAGTGATTCTCGCCCCGGTCAACGTGGTCTTCGGCGGGTGGCTGCCGGAGCTGGTGGACCCGGGCAGCATGGGCCGCGTCAGTGCCTGGATTGATCCTCTGATGATGCTGGGCCAATCCGTCTCCCTGGGGCTGCTTGCGATTGCTTTTCCTAAATATGTATCCATTGAAATGCTCTACATCCTGCTGGGCTTCTGTATTCTTGCTGTCAGCTCCTATTACTGGTTCGTGCTTCCCTCACTGGACCGGAGATATCGGGCGAAGAATTCTCATACACCGGCTGCATCGATATCCGCTGAATGAACTGCGATTCAAGCAGCTGGGTCTGTGGTAAATAATCGGGGCCGGGACATTGGCAGCTGGCTTGCTTCAGCTGAGCAGAGGAGAACGGCCTGACTATCTATGCAATGCGGAATGTACGACGCCTTTCAGCTAAAACTAAGGTTGGGCGCGTAGAATGACTACTAGCCCAGTTCGGCCTGGATGGGAAATGTGAAAGCGTGTAACTTTTACCCGGGTCATCCGTAATATACACCAAGAGTGAATTGTCGTACCTAAGCCAGCGATCCTGCCTGTACATACAACCAACCCCGAAAAGAGGTTATACCTAGATGCATCCGAAACGAATTATTATTAGTGGAACCATTGCTGTAGTCGTCACGATAAGCACGGGCCTGCATAGTGAAAGAATATATGCCAGTCCGCTTGTTAAGCTGATTAGCGTCAACGTGGATAAGATGAAGCCGGGACTCAAGAAGAGTGAGCATCAAGCCCCGAGCCTGGCTGTTCTGACGGCGGGAGACCCGCTGCATACGGCGCTCGGCACCTCATCTGACGAGGAGCTGTATCAGGCCGTATACAGCGGCCAATCGCTCGCACAGATTGCCAGCGCCAACCAAGGTGATGTTCAGCAGGTTATTGATCTGCAGCTGGCCGAGCTGACACAGCAGCTGAATGAGCGGCTTGCGGCTGGCAGCTTGACTCATGAGCAGTATGAGGCCCAGAAGGCTGAACTGCCGGCCATTGTGGCAAGCAGCGTGTATGGTCAGCGGTACAGCTAGAATCTTGTTCTTTTGCAAGGCCGGCGGCTAAGCAAGCAAGAATCCCCAGTCCGGAGCGGGCTGGGGATTCTTGCTGTATCCGTAAGTTCTCAGAGTCCTCTGAGGACTCCACTCAACATGCCGCACCATCCACGACATTACTACGTTAAATGCTTTAAGGTTCGGTCTTCGGGGCTTCGGGGCTCTGGGCTCTGGGCTCTGGGCTCTGGGTTCTGGGTTCTGGGTTCTGGGTTCTGCGTTCGGAGTTCGGTCTTCTATGTACTGTGTCGGGTTTCTGTGTCCGGTGTGCTATCTCCAGATGGTACAGGTTCGCAGTTCCGGATTGCCAAATTCCCCTCTTCCCGCTCTTTTAACCGCAGAATCATAACACTACCCTTCTTCACATGCCTGCTCCATATCCCATTGGTATACGGCCAGATCTACCCGATTGCCTGGCAGCAGCTCCACTCCCTCACTCTCAAGCAGCAGCATCTGAAGCGACTTCGATTCGTCCTCTTTCAGAGCGATCTCTCCCTGTTTGTTGACCACCCTGTGCCAGGGCAGCTGATGGGGACCGCTCATGGAATGCAGAAGACGCACCACCTGTCTGGCCGCCCGCGGCGAACCCGCACAGGCTGCAATTTGGCCATACGTCATCACTTTACCTTCTGGGATGGCTTGAATGACCCGGACAACCCGGGCCGTAAATGGAGTCATAGGATTCACCCGGTTTCTGTATTAGAATAAAAGATGCCTAATTGGAATGGTAGCCCATTTCCAGGACAAAAACCACCTCAACAGATGCCCCGGGTTGATAACTTAAATGGCCTTGACTATCCTAAAGAGTAAGTATGACCCCAAACTTGTGACTGGAGATGAAGGGAATGAAGCAGATGAAAGACGAGATTATTGAACGGTTCACCTCCTATGTGAAAGTAGATACTCAATCAAATGAGGACCATGAGTCCTGCCCGTCCACGCCTGGACAGCTGACTCTCGCCCATATGCTGGTTGAAGAGCTGAAATCCATCGGCATGGCCGAAGTAACTATAGATGAGAATGGTTATGTTATGGCCACTCTTCCGTCCAACACCGGGAAGAAGGTACCCGTCATCGGGTTCCTGGCTCATGTGGACACCGCCACTGACTTCACGGGAGCAGGCGTGAATCCGCAGATCAGAGACCATTATGACGGCGGAGATATCCTCCTGAACGATCAGCTGAATGTGGTCCTCTCTCCGAAGGAATACCCCCAGCTGTCCAATTACATCGGACATACCCTGATTACCACGGATGGAACTACCCTGCTCGGAGCCGATGACAAAGCCGGGATTGCGGAGATTATGACCGCGATGGCATATCTGATTCAGCATCCGGAGATTAAGCATGGAACGATCCGGGTGGCTTTTACCCCTGATGAAGAGATTGGACGGGGCCCTCACCGCTTCGATGTCGGCGCCTTTAACGCGACCTATGCCTATACCATGGATGGCGGCCCGCTGGGGGAGCTGGAGTATGAGAGCTTTAATGCGGCGGCGGCCAAGGTTACCTTCAAAGGCAACAACATTCACCCGGGTACCGCCAAAGGGAAGATGATCAACTCTGCCAAAATCGCGATGGAGTTCAACCGCCGGCTGCCTGCCAGCGAAGCGCCCGAGTTCACGGAGGGCTACGAAGGCTTTTACCACCTGCTGTCCATACATGGCGACGTGGAATCCACAACCTTGTCCTACATCATTCGCGACTTTGACCGCGTGAAGTTCGAGGAGCGCAAAGCGATGATTCAGATGCTGGTGGAGGAATTCCGCCAGACGTATGGGATTGATGGCGTTCTGCTGGACATGAACGACCAGTACTACAATATGAGAGAGAGAATCGAGCCTGTCAAAGAGGTGGTCGACATAGCCTATCAAGCTATGATGAATCTCGGCATCCAGCCGGATGTCAAGCCGATCCGGGGCGGAACCGACGGTTCCCAGCTGTCCTATATGGGTCTGCCTACCCCGAATATATTCACAGGCGGAGAGAATTATCATGGCAAGTTCGAGTTCGTCTCGGTTGACAATATGATCCAGGCTGTTAAGGTGATCGTTGAGATTGCACAGCTCTTTGAGCAAAAGGAAGCCTAGGTCCATCCATAACCAGCCGCGGCTCGATTGATCCCCCGCTAGTTATGCCAGCTCCGCCCGGGTTAATCCCGAACAGCAATAAGCCGCCGGATAACCGGCGGCTTATTGCTGCTATCGTCCAGACTTCTGCCCTCCGAGTTCGGGCTCAAGCACCCAGCGCTTGCAGCAATCGCTCCTCCTGAAGCAGATGATGCCGATAATGCATCTCGGTGAGAGCGAACCACTCCAGCGCGGTCAGAGCCCCCAGCCTTGGATGCACCGCTCTATGCTCCTCCGCAGATTCATTTACCCGGGCCTCAAGCTCTTCCATCTTCGCCGCTGCCTGGTGAAGGCCCGCGACGAGCTGCTCCTTGCTCTCCGGCTGAGCAGGCGTATACTGAGGGGAAGGAGGGACCTGGACTCTGACAGGCGGGAAGCCCCCGAGTTCAAAGATCTTGGTTCCTGCCTCCGTTTTGGCTGGCTCCTCGAATGGGTCCCCATTTCCCGATAGACAACGCTCCGCATTCTTCAGCTGCATATGCAGAGCGGTCCCGATCAGGTGCATATACATCTGCCCCAGTGACCATCCGCCTTCTGACGGTACCTGCTGAAGCTGCTGCAGACTGAGACGCTCAACATTCTCCAGATAGTGGCTTGTTAGCTGCTTCAAATCCTGCACGATGACTGATGTCTTCTTTATATTCATAAATTACATGCTCCCTTCTATGTAAAAGATCACCCGGACTAAGATTCCATAACCCGGTTATCTTCCTGATCTAAATATAACCCACCCCTCCTGACAGCATTATGTCAGTAGTGTTCCAGTATCTTCTTAGCTTCCTCGCGGACACGCTCTCTCAGCACTGCCGGCTCCAACACGTTCATGTTCGCTCCATAACTCATAATCCAGGAGAGGACATCCTCCGGCTTTCGTACGCGCAGAGTCAGGAGCAGCCGATCCTCCTGCTCCTCTATACGGTCCAGATAGAAATTGCCGGTATCCTTGAGATGATCCGCAATCGCGAGGCTGGCCTGCACGATAACCACCTGATTCCGGTCATCGGGAGGCGAGTAAGCCTGAAGATCAAAGTCATCCGGCAGATGGAACTTCTCGTCCAGCAGGGTCAGATCTGTAATCCGGGAGACTCTGAAGTGCCGGATCTCACGCCTGAGCTCACAATAGCCAAGCAGCATCCACTTGCCTTGAACCAGCATCAGCCCGTAAGGCAAGACAATCCGGTCGCTCCGCTGTTCACCGTGGGTTCCTGGAGCTATGCGGATATATCGGAGGCGAACCTTCCGCTGCTGCAGAACAGCGAGACGGAGCTTCCCAAGTGACGCATATTCCCCGGTCGCATCCTCCCGGGATTCCGAGAGCAGCCGAATCGTTGCTCTTACCTTCCCGGCTTCAGTACGTATATTCTCCGGGAGAATAGCCTCAATCTTTCTTCGTGAAGTCTCAGCACAACTGCCATATCTATCATCGAAGTACCGTCCTATGAAATCTGTTCCGATGAGGAGAGCTACCGCCTCCTCGGACGTGAAGCTCACTGGAGGCAGGAAATACCCCTCCATCAGCGAATAGCCCGTGCCCGGCGCGCCGACTACGGGCACTCCTGCCTCACTAAGCGCCTGCATATCCCGGTAGATCGTCCGGACGCTCGTCTCAAATTCAGCGGCCAGATCTTCTGCCCGCAGGCTTTTTCTGGACTGAAGTGTAAGCACAATGGCTAACAGGCGATCTGTTCTGTTCACTCCCATCCCCCCTTCATAGAAATGATCGTTCAACTTATCTAGAGGGATTCTACCACAAAAGGGATCAACAGGGCTCGCCCGCCTGAGATCTATATCCTCCGGTATACACAAGGACCCTCTATGCCCGTTCTGGCACAGAGGGTCCTTATATATAGATAACTGAGCTTAGTACGCGCGTGTGTACGGCTCAGGAATATGACGGTCGTGATCGCCCCGCTGCTTCGCTACGGCTGCGTGGGTCGCCCAATAAGGATCACGGAGCAAGCCTCTCGCAATGGCTATGAGATCCGCATCCTCGTTGCCCACCACATATTCAGCCAGTGCAGGATCTTCAAGCATCCCTACCGCAATAACCGGCACCTTCAGCGCATCCCGGATCTGCCGTGCGAACGCGACCTGGTATCCTGGGTAATTGCCCGGCTTCCTTGCTCCGGCAGGGCCCTCTCCACCTGAACTCACATGGATAAGGTCTACTCCCGCCGCCGTATAGGCCTTTGACAGCTCAATCGCATGGTCAATGTCATAACCTCCATCGGCATACTCCACCGCAGAGATTCTGAAGATCAGAGGCATCCCGGCAGGCATCTCTTTCTTGACAGCCTGAATGACCTCGACTCCGAATCTTGAAAGTTCCTGACCATAGATATCCTCCCGCTTGTTCGTAAGGGGCGATTGAAATTGGTGGATCAGATATCCATGCGCACCATGCAGCTCAATCGTGTCCACCCCGGCCTTCACCGCGCGGCGTGCCGCATCTGCGAATAGCTGTACACGTTCCTGTACCTCGCTCGTTGTCAGTGCGCGAGGCATTGTGTACTCATCTCCCGGGAACTTGATGGCTGAAGGAGCCACGGGCTCCGCTGCATCCTCCGCCTTGCGGCCCGCATGGGCAATCTGGATTCCCACTTTGGCGCCATTGTCGTGAATACCTTGAACGATGCGGGCAAATGCCGGAATGTGTTCATCCGACCAGATGCCGAGATCATAATCTGTGATTCGGCCATCCGGCTCCACATCCGTCATTTCAATAATGATCAGGCCCGTCCCTCCCACAGCCCGGGTTACATAGTGGACATAATGCCAATCATTCGGAATCCCGTCCTTAGCCGTCACAGAGTACTGGCACATCGGCGCCATTACAATCCGGTTCTTAAGCTGCAGATCCTTGATGCTATACGGGGTAAATAGTGAAGTTGTCATTGGCTGTCTCCTTTATCTAATAAAGATTGAGTAACACACAATCCAGTATAGGATTATGTTACACATTCATTCTAATAGTTACGTTTATTATTCATCATTACATACCCTGATACAAGTACGTACATATTTGTAACTAAGTATAATAAGTATACTTAATAGTTAATCTCCGCATTTACTAATGTAACCTCAATTCCCAAAAATCAATCAAGGACTTCAATCAACTCTAAATACAAGAAAAAAGCCAGGAGACTACAGCTCCTAGCTTGATTTGCTGCAAACGATCCGGTTGCGTCCGCCCCGCTTGGCCTCATATAGAGCCTGATCACTAAGCAGATACAACCGGTTAACCCGTGTATCCGCAGTGGCCCGAACCGTTACAAGCCCCATACTTACTGTGAATTTCAGCGAAAAGCCTGTTAAGCGGGATCGGCTGATACTTGTACGCAGCTGCTCGGCTATCTTCTCAGCTTCAATCCCTTGGTGACCCGGGAGAAGAATGGCGAACTCATCACCGCCGTAGCGTCCAAGGAAGCCCCTGGTTCCCAGGTTGTCCTGTACAAGCTTGCTCATGTACTTCAGCACCTGGTCTCCCACGTCATGCCCATAGGTATCATTAATGGTCTTGTACTCATCGATGTCGAACAATATGAAGGATACAGGCTCACTTTTACCGGCTAACTGCTTAATTTCGGCCTCCGCCTGCTGGATGAACGTTCTCCGGTTAAGCACCTCGGTGAGATCATCGTAGCTTGCAAGACGGATCAGACTATCATCCGCCCGCTCCTTGGAGAGCAGAATGAATCCCGTATTACCGAGAATCATAATGAAATATAGAGAGATGAACTGAAGATTCTGGTAGATGCCCGGATAGAACAGGCTCATCATCCCGAACCTGTCTATCGTCATCACCGCCCTACCCACCAGCGACAGGGCTACAACTCCATAGAACCAGCCCATCATTCTCATCAGCGTGGAGGCTGAACGCTTCGTAATCATTCCATAGGCGGGATATACAATCAGCGCCGATGTGCAGAGCGAAGCATACACTATGCGGACATTCTCATGATTATAGAAGTAGTAAATTCCCGTAAATCCCACAATATACAGGAGCGTCAACCAGAAATAGAATTTCTTCACTCTCCTGCTGAATGCGCCCTGAACCAGGAGCAGGGCAATCGCCTCGAAGGCGGAGCCCACAAACAAAATGGAATTCATCAGCGGAATCGACACGCCACCCGGGAGAAAATTCCGGAAGATCAGCGTGCCCCAGGCAAGGGACTGCAGGCATCGGGAGACAAAGAACCAGTTCACCGCGATATCCTTCATATGCTTATGACGGTATGCGCTGACCAGGATCACAGTAAATAAATTACCAATTACAATAGAGATAAATACGGTTGTCATGTCCAGATTAAACTTCATGCCTGCTTATTCACCATCTTCTAATTATAATCTGGCACTTCTCGGCTAATTATAGCAAAGGGAGTCAAGTTATGTATATTCGTTCCATTCATTGGTCCTCAATATTTCAATACTGCGGAGGTTATACCTGAGCCACGCGGCTTAAAGTGGGCCGCAGCGGCCGATATGGTTATAATATAAGAGGAGCCGGGGCTCAGCCACCGCAAATGTCAAGGCTCGTTACAGATAAGGAGGAGCTATATATGCCTATAGAACAACAAGACTCTTCTTCACCCCAGGATAGCGTCCGCTTATCCATACTGGATCTGGCCCCCATTACGGCTACGGGAACGCCAGCGGATTCATTCCGTCATTCATTAGATCTTGCGCAGCATGCCGAGAAGTGGGGCTACCACCGCTACTGGCTCGCTGAACATCACAATATGCCGGGTATAGCCAGCTCTGCCACATCCTTGGTCATCAGCCATGTTGCGGCTGGCACGAAGACGATTCGTGTCGGATCAGGCGGCATTATGCTGCCGAACCATGCGCCGCTCGTGATTGCCGAGCAATTCGGCACACTCGAGTCGCTGTATCCCGGCCGGATTGATCTTGGCCTGGGGAGAGCGCCAGGGTCCGACCAGCCGGCTTCCCGCGCCCTGCGGCGCGGCGCCGCGAGCGATGGCCAGGACTTCCCGGAACGTCTGGCCGAGCTGCGGGCTTACTTCAACCCAGCCTTGGGCTCAGGCACGGGCCTCGTTCGGGCCATACCCGGCGAAGGAATGAATATTCCGATCTGGCTTCTTGGCTCCAGCGGATTCAGCGCACAGCTTGCGGGACAGCTCGGTCTGCCGTTTGCTTTTGCCAGCCACTTCGCCCCGGATTATCTGCTGCCTGCCCTGGATCTCTACCGCAGGAACTTCCAGCCATCAGAGCATCTAAGTGAGCCCTATGTCATGGTGGGTCTGAATGCGATAGCCGCCGACACGGAGCGGGAAGCCCACTTCCTGGCTACATCACAGCAGCAGCAGTTCCTTAATCTGATCCGCGGCCGCACCGGCCCGCTGAATCCGCCGGTAGAAGACATGGAACAGCTGTGGAGCTCCCATGAGAAGGCGATCATCCAGGACAAGCTCCGCTATACCGTAGTAGGTACAAGAGAGACCATCCGTACCCGTCTGGACCGCATTATTCAGGAGACTGGAGCGAATGAGCTCATTGTGGCTGCTCAAGTATACGAGCATACAGCCCGGCTCAGATCCTTCGAGCTTGTTGCAGAAGCGATGCAGTTGAAAGAAGTGTAATCCATGAGGGGTGTCCCTATAAGGTTCCTGGAACCGGGACACCCCTTATTTGCGGTAACTGCTGGCTTGGCACAGCTATTCTCGGCGCCATGCTGCCCTATCTGTCTGTATCGATGATTTGCCTGCTGCCTAATAATCAGCTCTGTAAGTGACTTGCCTAACCGCGCCGCAGACTACACATTCCCGTTACGGACTAGCTAACACTCCTGCGGCTAACAAGGCTTAACCTTTGTTACAGGCCAGACTTCAGCCCGCTACAGACTATCCAGCCATACTGCACCCTGGCTCGCTCTGTTACAGACGACCCTTCTGCCCGCTACACACTAGCTTGCGGCTCCTCTTCGCTTGACGTCTTCGTCCTATAAGTCTCGCCCCACTGCTTCATACTCAAAATAATGGGCTCCAGTGTGCGTCCGAAATCGGTAAGCGAATACTCCACCTTGGGAGGCACCTGATGGTAGACCTCGCGGTGAACAATGCCGTCATGTTCAAGCTCTCTGAGCTGCAGGGTCAGCATACGCTGCGTGATATCCGGACATATTTTGCGGAATTCATTGAACCGCTTGGTCCCGTCAATCAAATGATACAGCAGCACGCCCTTCCATTTGCCGCCAATTACATCCAGTGTATATTCAACAGGACAGCCCTCCTTGTTAGGACAGGTCTCCCCATAACCAGTCTTACGGCTTCTCATACGAATCATCCTCTCTTACAGTATACAAAGTGATACTACATAACATAAACATGCGTACTCACATCTATGCTTGTTATCCCATATAAGCATACCAAAATCAATGTTAAAGAAAGGAATGACTCTTAGGCCGCAAATGAAGGACCATCCGCCTAACCTATAATGACATCAATAAGCCCCTGCCTGTCGCTAGCTTACAGGCAGGAGCCTCAGTCCATGCTCATGCAGGTGCAGCGCCGCTTATTGCTCTTTGGTGCTGATTAATTTATGCAGCTTCAAGGAGCCGTCTATGACGACCAGCTTATACACCGATTTGAACTTCTTATACTTGCTCTTACCGTCACTGTAGTTAATATTGTATTCCTCCGCTGTCGTTACCTCATAACTTTTGCTGTCCGCACTGGCCTTGAAGCTGGTTACGGTCTGAGCGAGCAGATCTTCTGTAATGCCCTTCTCGTTCAGATGGTCGATATAGCTTGAAGACTCTCTATAGGCAGGACCTGCGGGGTCTATGTAAGCAGCAACTACAGAGAAATTGCGGTCGTTAATCGCATAGACAGCGGTAGTCAAATAATCACTCATGAAGGACTCAATGGCTGAGGAATCCGCTTGTTCAGGAGCGTTCACCGAGGATACCGCTGAGCCGCTGGTATACATCTGCGGAGCTTTCTCCTTGATCTCCTTTACATTCTCATCACTGAAGCTGTAGGTCTGTACCTCGGAGTCCACCAGCCAGGCCTTCTTGGACGTATCATAAGTCAGAACGAACCGCTCATCACGGGTAGCCTCCACCGGAACCGGAACCTCCCCTTCGTAGAAGGTATCTTCGTTATACATACCTTGGGCGAGTACCGATGCATACCATTTCCCATTGTCGCGAGACAGGCTGAATGAGTTCATATCAAACCGGGTTCCCAGATACTTGCCTTTATAATAATTGCCGGATACTATGTTGTACTGAATGGTCGAGAGTTCATTCTCTGTATAGCTCTGTGTAGCTTGGGTAAATGCCGCAGCATCCCCGGTTGTGGAAGCCTTGAGCTTCTCCCCTGAATGCTTGGTAATCACCTTCATAAGGCCGCTCTCAAATTCACTGTTCGCCGCCAGGTTGACCTCTACATAACGTCCATCAATGGTGACTTCTTCCGTTCTCATCTTGCCCCATGGGTACTCCCCCTCGATAGCAAGCTTCACCGAGCCGTCTGTCATCACCGGTCCGAATGAAGATTGTTCGAATGGATCCAGACCCACATCCTTGCCATTAATGATCAGACTGCCTTTCAAGCCGGACTCCGCCCCGAGGCCTGTAGAGATCGTGACATCCTCTCCCTGAAGCTCAAGATTCTCCGAATACTCGCTGCCGGAGCCGAACAGATCCACCTCCTCTGACTTCACCAGATCCACGAAATCCGTCTTAAGTCTGGCCTCCAGCTTATATGTTCCCGGAACATATGGACCTACTGTCTTCTCATAGTACTCCTTGTCCGACTTGGCAACTTCCTTACTGTCTACCAGAAGACTCACGTCTTTGTAGTTCGTGCCAAGCTTCAGATATACCGGATTTACATTCAGCTCATAATTGTTATAGATCAGCAGCTTCCTGCCTTCCTTCTCAAGGCTGATGGCACCGGAGGAATAGGCCTCGTCTGGCTGCTTCGCCTGGGCTTTGAGTTCCTGAATCAGACGGCTTTGCTCGTCCGGGTGCTTCGCCAAGTAAGCCATCAGGCTCTTGACTGAAGTCTCGTTAATCACCAGCTGCTTGTCATTTGAGGTTAGAAGCGATGCTGCCTTCTTGCCGTCTTTCGCTTGAAGGGCTAATTCGAGGCGGCTGACCAGTCTCTCTTTGGAGAGGAGATACTCCCCCGTCTTGTAGCCGGCAATCAGCACAATGATAAGTGCTGCCGCCGAGATCAGAGTCCATTTCGTTCTCTTCGTCATCGGCTTGGACGGAGTCGGCTCGCTTGCCGGCATCGTACTGCGCTGGAGCTGGGCTGAAGCCGAATCCTCCCGCAACTCACCCGCCCGGGTACCACATTCCTTACAGAAAGCTGCATTCTCTTGAAGCGTTGATCCACATTCTTTGCAAAAAGCCATTGCTGTACTCCCCCACTAAAAACACCTCCACGACCCCGATTACTGGAGTGATGGAGGTGATCTGATTATTTATTGTTGATACGAAATGAGCTTAACAAGTCTACAGCTTCATTCACCTTCAATAACGAATTAAGATTGCCTTAGAAGAACATGCTGCCTGGAACAATATCATCAAGAATATTCACAATCGCTTTGCCGATGATATCCAGCGTAATGAACGTGGCAATATAGGTAAGCAGAACACCATAGACGGCATCCAGACCTCTGGCGTCTTGCTTGACCCAGCTGGTGATCACAAGCGGCGGCGCAATGAACACAAGTCCAAGGAATGCTCCAACCAGGAAAATGCCGAAAATCTCAATCTGCAGAATGGACAATACAAAAGCGATGCCCATGAGGCCCAGGAAAGGAACCAGCATGGCGCCGAACCTTGCGATCACATCACGATAACCCGCATGCACCTTGGCAAGTCTGACGGCGCAGTAACAGAAAGTAGCTATAAGTAGGATAAGAATAACCAGCGAAAGTGCCGGCTTAACTACAATATCAAGAAACGGACTCTCCGTGAGATAGTTCCTCGCTCTGGCGCCAAGAGTGAAATAGACCATTAAAGGGGCAATCAGACTAAGCAGCACCATCGTAATAATTCCATTTACCAGCTGATCCCCGCCAATACTGTGAGAGGCAGAGAAAGGTCTCTTAAGAATTCCCCCGAAATAGTTGAAGTAGCTTCTCGATACCTTCTTCGCATTCTGTAAATAGACATTCGGTTGAGCCGAAGGCTGTCCGCTACCCGGATATCCTGTCTGCTGAGGCGGTGTATGATACACAGGCTCCTGCTGCTGCGTATAGTCAGGCTGTACCGGAGACTGACCGGCAGTCTCGGACGTTGCAGCGACCTCTACCGGAAGCTTAGCCCCGCAACTCTCGCAGAATTTGCCGCCTTCATTGTAGTGATTACAATTAGTACAATGCATTGAATTTGTTCCTCCTACTTATGTATGTCCTAGTTATATAGGTCTTTTTATCTATGAATCTTTCATTATTATGATATAACTTATTGGATTAATCAACCATAATTTCTCTGATGCGTTAAAGGAAACCACTGTCTTTTCTACACAGAGGTATACGCAAAAAAAGCGGCCCTTCTCCGGTTATATCCCAGAGAAAGACCACTTCAGCTCTCATTTAAATCGTAAGAGTGTCCTCTTCCCAATGTATGAACTCATCCGGGTGCTTCCGGATATAGGCGGCAATCCGCCCTACTGCCCCCGGCACAGCATCCTGGTATTTCTCCTCCAGACGTTCGATGGACGCGAGCAGCTTCGGATGCTGGTGCAGATGATCTCTCGACAAATCGAACTCTTCCAGCTTCCTTGGATGTCCCGTGTCCACAAGCACCTTCTCCGTAGACTCCAGAATATCCAGAAGCTCCTCTTCTCCGAAGTACCTGAGGCTGGCCTTCAGTGCGGTCCAGCGCTTCTCGGTCGCCAAGAAGTACGCACTCCACCAATAGAACTCGGTTAAAGATTCGACCGCATGCAAGTAATGCGTCCGGAATACAAATAAAGCCTGCTGTCCCCGGGTAAGCTGACCGAACAAGGAATTCAAGTCATCTCCCAGTGTCTGTACCTCTTTGTACCTTCGAATCAGTGGATCAAAGCACGCTTGCCCAAGCTCATCATCACCCAGCAACTGGAACGTTCGCCTGTTCATATGGATCAATAGAATAAGAATCACTCCTTCGGAATGATTATATAATACATCCACTGGAATAATCCATAATTTAGCAAATTATCAAGTGATTATAAAGCGGTCTTTACAGGGTGTCCTGCCGGGCCCGCTTAAGCTCATGCTTCTCTACGACCGAGGATATTTTGTCATGCACCGCCTTGCGTTTCATATCCCGGAACCCGATGAATTTCTTCTTCTGTTCACTCCAGATCCGGAACCGGAGCGACTTCAGGCTTGTTAACAGCGTAATTGTCTGCACCTTCTGAAGCTGCGGGTTCTGATTGTGAACCTTCTCCAGGTAGTAGTTAGGCACCCTTGAGCTCAGATGGTGGATATGGTGAAAGCCGATATTGCCGGTGATCCAGTGCAGCAGCCTTGGCAGCTTATAGAATGAGCTTCCATGCATCGCCGCTTGAACATAGTCCCAATCATCTTCAGGCTCGAAGTAGCTGTCTTCAAATTGATGCTGAACATAGAACAGCCAAATGCCGGCTACACCCGAGACGAAGAAAATAGGCAGCTGGACGAGAAGGAAGGCCTGCCAGCCAATAGCCCACACAAGCAGACCAACCGCTGCGGCAATTCCCAAATTGGTGATATAGGTATTCATGCGCTCCTTAGGCTTGGCGCCTTTGCGGTTAAAGCGGTAGATAATCAGAAAAACATATACGGGACCGATGGTGAACATCACCAGCGGGTTGCGGTACACCCGGTAATAGAATCTGCGAAGCGGGGATAAGGACAGATATTCCTCTTCCGTCAGAGTCCAAATATCGCCGATCCCCCGCCGGTCGAGATTGCCATTGGTGGCATGGTGGACCGAGTGACTGTAACGCCACTGCTGGTAAGGGCACAGAGTCAGAATTCCTGTCAGCGTGCCAAGGACCTCATTAGCCGTACGGCTTTTGAAGAAGGAATGATGACAGCAATCATGGAAGATGATGAAGGTGCGAACCAGAAATCCCCCGGCTACAATGGCTAGAGGCAGTGTAATCAGATAAGAGACGGACAGGCTCAGATAGGCCAGATACCACAGTACAAAAAAGGGAACGAAAGTATTAATCATCTGCAGAGTACTACGCCGCAGCTCAGGCTTCTCGTAAGGAGCAACCTGCTTGCGCCATCCACCCTGTTCCTTGTTAAACATGTTGATGCTTATCCCTCTTTCTTGGAAGCTAAATTTTATAGATATTGCTATTACGTACTACGTCAAGGCTGCCGGAAAGGTTTCAACATAGTCTCAAGTAAAATATTCCGTAATCTTATTAAAGTAGGTGCTCGGATGCAGGTAAGGGTGCTTGAAGAAAGCCTTGTCGTCCGCCACCTGCTCCGACACGCTGAGGTCATACCCAATGATCCCGCGGACCTTGTCGGCAAAGGATGCGCTCTTGACAAGGATGCCCAGTTCAAAATCGTGGCATGCGCTTCGCTCATTTATATTATAAGAGCCGTGGAACACACAATGGGCTCTGGCATCATACGTGATTTTCCAGTGGGAGAAGCGGCCTGTCTTGCTGTAGTCATAGTAGGATACCCCTTTGTGAAAAGGGGCGTACATATGGCTCTGTACCGCGGCCTTGTTGGTCGGATGATCGTTCACGTTCAGCGGGTTGCATATTATGATGTGCCTGGCCTGCTCCTCCTCCAGACTCTCCAGTGTCTCCCAGAACGCATTGTCAATCAAATAGGGGTTCACAATGATGGTCTCATCGCCCGCATATTTAAGCAGGTCCAGATAATACTGCTGAATGAGATTCACCGGGTTCCCCGGAAAGCTGGCGAACAGGGTACACTGCTCCTCACCAAAGCGGCGGTCCATCTCCGGATAGTAGAAATCATCCGCCGGATCGAACACATCCCCGCCCAGCACCGTCCACTGGAATACAAAGATCTGGTTGAGTGAATAAGCCGCGGCCCCCCGGATGCGAAAGCAGCCGTCGTGCCATTCATCCTCCTTGGCCGGATATCCAAGCTTGGTGCCCTCAATCCGGGTCTTCGGGTCTCCTTCGGACACGACCGGAGTCTCGAACAGATATTGATCCCCTACATTAATGCTTCCCACAATAGACGTAACTCCGTCGATCACAAGGAACTTGCGGTGATTAATCACGTTCAGCCCCGTTGTTACCTGCTCCTGTACATAATCCTGAAGGAACAGACCGTGCTCCGGCACCCCGGCGGCGGCAAGCTCCTTTCTCTTGCTCTCCCAATCCACGTTGTTGTAACTGGTTGTAAAAGTATTGATAAGCTGACAGCCCGCGGCTTCCAGCTGCTCAGCCAGACTGCCGAAGTCACCATACTTCAGGTTGCTGTTATATCCTACGGCAGTAATGCCGTAATCCACCATAACTCTTACGACAACTCCTCTAGCCCGCGCGTCCAGCAGGGCCTGAACCACCTTGTTACCAGCGTGATCATTGAAGAAGAGCATCACCGACAGGTGGATATACCGCTCCGCCTGGTTAATCTCCTCCAGCAGAACCTGCAGGCAGTCAGGGCCGTTGACATAGGCATCAACTTTATTGTTCTCTGTGGTTCCTGGGAGCAGGGCGCTCAGTCTTCCCAGATCAAGCTGGCACACCAGGTAAGCCAGCTGCTCCAGAAGCTCTATAGATAAGCCGGGCAGCCCCTTCAGCTGCACAGCTGAGGTGAAGAACCCGCCAAGCTCCTGCCGGTAACGGGCCGCAGCCTCGAACGAGATATGGGTATCCGCGAATACTTTTGCCAGCTCCGCTCCTTCTATAACCTTCTCAACCGGGCCATGTGACAAATAGTAGTTCATGAAATTGATCATTCCGTCTTGAAGCTCCTGATCCCATTGATCCATGGATACAACCCCGCCATGCTTCATTAGTGAATCCACTCCCTATACATTCGTCATCTTGCTAATATATTAAACACAACTTGCTTATTATGACCCCCGGACAGACAGCACAAAGAGACCACGCTGTACAAGTCTTGTGACTCTAGGGCGTAGTCTTCTTGAATGCTGGTGCCTTTTATGCTCTCCACTGAAACCGAAGACCGTCTCCAGCTTAGGTTAAGAGTCAGGATGATGACACTGATTGCTTACTTCCCTCTCAGAAAAGCCGCCGCGAACTCGATCGCCTGCACGACCTCCTTCACGAACTGGGCGTTCTCCTTCTCCCAGTTGGCGGGATTGTCCATCTCATACTCCTCCACCCAGTCCTTAAGCTGTGCCGCAGCCTCCTGTCGCTGGGCCGGCTTTGCAGCTCCGCCTTTGCCGCGCAGGGCCTGTGCCGCGAACTGCATCGCTTTGCAGCTGTCTTTGACGAAGCCATACTCATCCCTGTCCCAAGCCTTGGGATTGTTCATATCATAGAAGGAGATCCATTTCTCCAGCAGCCCGGCTGCTTTCACAGGATCCATTTTTGCGCCTGATTGTGCCATTTTCACGTAACTCCATTCTTTTTGTCATATAATAGTTAGGATGCGGATTGAATTTCTGTATTTCCTTCTAGTGTACCACCCCGGCGGGGGAGAATTCGTGTTTTGCTGCATTTTTATGGCCGGGTCATTTGAAAAGCAAGCTGGTTTATGTATTATACTTGATGCATTCATTTAAGAAGCGAAGGAGATTTCAATTGAATACAACTGAATTCATATACACTTATGCCTATCCTGAGGAAGAAGTCTCATTATGTCACCTGGAGATGCGGGCCCTCTTCGGGTTCGTGCCGGAGACCAGCCTGCTGAAGAGCACCACCAGGATTGATCCCAGCCGCAGTCCCTTCATTCGGGAACGGATCGATGTGATGTACGAGGGGGACAAGCTTGAGGATATACTCAGCCAAGTGGAGCAGATTGAACTGAATGGAGATACATTCAAGGTCATCTTCGTGAAGACGAACGACCTCATCGGCGATGATCGAATCGAGTATGATGAGCGCCGTGCCATCGAAAGAGAGATGGGGATGCACATTGAAGGTGAAGCGGACGTGAACAAGCCTGACCACTGGTTCGGCCTGGTGGCCATGGGCGGACGCTGGTATTTTGGCCGCTACCAGAAGAGCACCGCCGTATGGCTTCATCATATGAAGAAGCCGCGCAGCTATTCGATCGCGCTTAGCACGCGGGTAGCCCGGGCCGCGGCGAACATCGCCGTTCCGAGGCCCGAAGGCATTCGGGCCATCGATCCCTGCTGCGGCATTGGAACCGTTATGATCGAAGCCCTGTCCATGGGCATTAACATTATCGGCCGGGATATTAATCCGCATATCGCCCGCGGCGCGCGGGAGAACATCGCTCACTTTGGCTACGATGCGCCGGTAACCCTGGGTGATATTGCAGAGGTCACAGAGCACTATGATGTGGCTATTGTCGATATGCCGTACAATCATTTCTCCAAGGCCAGCTCAGAGACCCAGCGATCCATTCTGAAGCACGCCCGGCGGATTGCAGACAGAGTGGTCATCATCAGCGTCGAGTCGATGAATGAGATGATTGCAGAGACCGGACTAACCGAGCTCGACAGGGGGATTGTCCGCAAAGCGGGCTTCACCCGGCAGATTATTGTCTGCGGGTAATGGTGATCACCGGGGACTGCTTCGGATCAAGCTTGCCCATTAGCTTAAGGAGATTCCCCTCCGACATCGCCACACAGCCGGCGGTCGGCTTGTCTTGGCTTCGCCAAATGTGCATGAAGATAGCGCTGCCTTTACCCTTCACAATCGGGTTGTCGTTGTACCGGATTACCACAGCGTACTTGTACTGCGGGATATACAGCCGCTCGAACGACTTCCACCTCGAAGCCGGGTTGCCTGCGTAATGAACCCACTTGTTATAATCCGCTGATGCAGCGTCATCGACCCAGTAGTCCTGCTTGCCAGCCAAGGCATAGGTCAGCTTCAACCCTGCCGGCTTCGCTGCCGTACCAAAGGCGTGCCCGATCGGGAAGGTGCCTGTCGGCGTCTTCCCGTCACCTTCGCGCAGCTTGCCTATTCCGTTCTTGCCTAGAACCACCGGGATTCCGCTAAGCGTGGTTTTCCATTCGCCGTTAAGCTTCTCACGCAGTGACAAGGTTCCCTTGAAGGAGGAACCACGGGCTGCCTCGACCACAATAATCTGACCTCCGGAGGCCTCCTTGCGAACAGGAGGTATCTTCCCAGGCGCGCTCTCCGCCGATACTCCGGTGCATATCACCAACATAGCCGCGATTATCAGAAGTATGCATCTTAACCCTCTCATCCGTAATCCCCCTCCAAGGTACCTATTGTACCGAGCTTCTCATAGGCTCATTACCCTTATTTAACGACAGAATTCCGGGCTTTTCTAGACAAAATTTAGGGAATGTGGCGGATGGAAAAGATTTTTGGCGGGGCAGCAGGTTCACAAATGTCCAGTCATGGGGAAAGCTCCAGCCAAACTTCCTATTTGAATTAACAAGCTGGCAAGGGCTACACCAGGTTACATATTATGGTAGTATAGTTTTTAACAGAATAGTGTCCAAGGAGGGAGCCGGAATGGAGAAGGCCGGAACGGTGATCATCATTATAATTCTCTCTATTTCACAGTATCTTCTAAGAAGATGGATTGTGGGAGCGGAAGCGAAAGATGAGCTGCCCCGCGCGGGCAAGCGAGTTGACCTATGGGGCAAGGTTATTCTGCTCCTTATTGCGATGATCTGGGCTGTTAATTTGATTGTTGAAGATAGACTGACGGACGATATTTTCAAATGGTTCATGATTGCAATCATAGTCCTTGCAACTGGCTTTCAGGCCTTTGTAGACTGGAAGTATAGGAAGAGCTCCAAAGAATATATAGTTTCACTTATTGTGTTAGTTATGGGTGTAGTCTTAGTCTGTCTTCTTCTCTAGTTAGTGGAAGGGTCGAACCTATGGAGTGATTTGAATTTGTATTTCGATTTGGATTTGGGTTTCAAATATCTAATGGGAGCGGAAGTAGCTAATAATTTGATGATAGTTAGGAGCTAACTACGATGATAAAAGGCTTTGGAGGCGTTTTCTGGAGAACCAGGAATCTCGAGGCTACTAAAAAATGGTACAGCGATGTATTGAAGCTTGAAATCGAAGATTGGAATGGCACTGTGATTAAGCCCCACTCGGCCAATGAGACGATCTTGTCCTTCTTCACGGAGAATGACAACTACTTTCCAGCAGAACAACAAGTGATGTTGAACTTTCAAGTCTATAATCTGGACGAGGTGATCAAGCATCTTGAACAAATAGAAGTACCTCTTGCCAAGCAGCAAGAGACTAGTGATTACGGCAAGTTCATATGGATTAAGGATCCCGATGGCAGGCTGGTCGAGCTGTGGGAGAAATAACATAGAAACTTTACCTCAATCCTAATCGAAAGCAAGCAAAGGCGTTAGCACATGAAAATGATAAAAAGGGCAGCTCAAGGACTTATTTCATCAGTCCAAGGCTGCCCTGCTTCATTACTTGAGCCCGCAATACGTCTAACCACTGGATACCAGCTGCTACTTGGCATCCACTCTCCGCGTACCCGCTACTTATTTGCCTTATGCACCTTCAGCTGCTTGCCCTTAATCGTGGTATTCTTCATGACCTGAAGCACGTGTGGTCCCTTGCCATTAAGAATCTCCACATAGCTTACATTATCCTGGATGGTAATGATGCCGATATCCTCCGCAGTTACACCTTCGATCCGGGCTAGAGTGCCCACGAAGTCCACGGCTCTAAGCTTCTTCTTTTTGCCGCCATTGAAGTAGAGCTTCATAATCTCCTTGTTGATCTCTTCACTCTTCTCTTTCTTAAGGGCGGTCCGGGAATAGATCTTCTGTTCAAAAGCCTCCATCGCCCCGCTCACTTCCTCCTCGGAAGGAGCCTCCGTCCGCGGAATTTCAAATCCGATATACTGCTCGATCTCGGCCAAATACTTGTCCTCTCGCGGGGTCATCAGCGTAATGGCCTGCCCGGTGCGTCCCGCCCGGCCTGTCCGGCCCGTCCGGTGGACATAGCTCTCCTTGTCCATGGGGATATCGTAGTTGATGACATGCGTGATGTTCTCAATATCGATCCCGCGCGCGGCTACATCTGTGGCAACCAGATAGCGGAATTGCCCCCGGCGGAACGCATTCATGACCTCGAACCGGTCCTCCTGCATCATGCCTCCATGAATCCGGTCACATGGATACTCCGCATCGGCAAGCTGGCGGAATACCTGATTCACCAGCTCTTGAGTCCGGCAGAAGATCATACAGCTGTCCGGGTTCCTTGTAATCAGGAGGTTCTGGAGCACCTGCGGCTTGTCCGCTTCCGTGACCTCGATAAGAGAATGCTCAATCTGATTCGTTGTAATGCCGCCCGTCCCTTGAATTTCAATATAGTCCGGCTCATTCATATATTTGCGGCTCAGATTGTCGACATCCTCTGGCAGCGTAGCTGACAGCAATACGGTGACCCGCTCCGCCGGCAGGGTCTGAATAATCGCTTCCACCTGATCAATGAAGCCCATATTCAGCATTTCGTCCGCTTCGTCAATCACAAGATATCTTAGGCGTCCAAGCGGAAGAGACCCCCGCTCAATATGATCCAGCACGCGCCCTGGAGTGCCTACCACAACGTGATTCTTCTGCTTCAGCTCCAGCTTCTGTACCGCGTAGGGATGTCTCCCATATACAGCCGCCGCCTTCACCCGCTTGAAGCGGCCTATGTTCGTAATGTCTTCCTTGACCTGAACAGCAAGCTCACGGGTCGGGGTGAGGACGAGCGCCTGCGGCTTGTTCTCGTTCCAGTCCACAAGCTCACACAGCGGGATAGCATATGCGGCAGTCTTGCCGCTTCCCGTCTGTGACTTCACCACAATATCCCTGTCTGCGAGCAGCAGGGGGATCACCTGACTCTGCACATCGGTGGGACGGTCGTACCCCAGGCCCTCCAGGGCGCGGACAATCTCTTCACTTAAGCTGGCTTCTGCAAAATGTTCTATGTTCATCGCTGCAACCTCTTTTATCATCAGTTATGTTCGCTGGTAACCTAAGCTAAATGCCGCTCAGCAGCTATTAAGCTTATTCTAGCACAGTCCCGCGGGCTCCCGCCTACCCGTAAGCTGCCGCTGCCGGTCTATACGCCATAGGGTCTTCTAAGTTTAGCAGAGCATATTTCATATCCTTGTACATATGGTAATTACAGAGGAGGAGATGTCCTATGACTATTCAGCTTAGTGTGACGTTGATCGCGGTGGCTTTTGCCGCTCTTGCTGCCTTCGGCATTCTGACCCTGCGCAAGACCATGACTTCTCTTGATGAGACGAACAAGACGCTCGGCGAGGTCCGAAATGCGGTTCACGGCTTGACGAGAGAAGCACAGACCCTGATTCATAATGCCAATCAAGTCACTATGGATGTGAAGGGCAAGATGAAGGCGGTCGATCCGATTGTTGAATCCGCGCATGATGTGGGTGAAGTGCTGCATCATGTTACAAGCTCGGTTAAGCAGGCAACCTCGGCCACCCTACAGAAGGTGGATGAGCAGCGTGCTCACGGGCACAAGGTGAATGTGAAGGTGAAATGACACACCCTCACAGATGAAGACGACAACAATTCATAGCTGATTCATCGCACCAACAGGCTGCCCCATTGTCAGGGCAGCCTGTTGGTATTTCCGTATCCGCTTAGCGTCTACTGGCCGTCACCGCAGTAAATATGGCCTAGTTTGTCCGGATTCAGCACTATGAATACCCGCTGGATCCGGTCCCCTTCAGGTGACAGCTGTGCGGTGATCACCGCTTTTACCGTGTGCTCCGCGTGGTAGATCAGACACAGCTCCCCATTCATCGTCACCTGACGTATATCCCAGATACGCAGCTTCTTGAAGGCCCGTTGTGATGAGAGTAGAGCCACAACCCGCTCCCTGCTGATAATCGGATTGATTGCGGACCGCACCCGGCCGCCGCCATCCGTGATCAGGACCGCATCCTGCGTAAGCAGAGTTAACATCTCGCCTATATCATAATGCTGGATAGCAGCCGCGAATCTGTTCATAAGCGTAGCCCGGCTGCCGGGAGAGGTGGCAGGCGGTACCGGACAGGAAGCCTCCGGGCTAAGGTTCTGCTTAGCCCGGCTCAGGATTTTACGGCAAGCTGCCTCTGACTTCCCTACTGCTTCGGCAATCAGCTCATACTCATATTCGAACACTTCCCTGAGCAGGAAGACCGCCCGCTCGGCCGGCGTCAGCCTCTCGAGCATGACTAATAGCGCATAGGACAAGTTATCTGCACGTTCCGCCGCCTCATAGGGTCCATCAACCTGCACGCCATAGGTATCCGGCAGCGGTTCGGGCAGCCACTCACCGACATAGGTCTCCCGTCTCCGGGATGCGGACTGCATGAGATTAAGACATCGGTTCGTAATGGATTTGGCGATATACGCCTTCACATCCCGAATGCCCGACAAGGGCCTTCCGTGCATCTCCGAGAACCAGTCCTGAACGATATCCTCCGCGTCCGTAATGGATCCCAGCATCCGGTAAGCCACTGTGAGGGCATATCGGCGATAAGTCCGGTACAGCTGTTCCAGATCAGGCGGACTCTCAACGAGCTCGGGAACTCTTCGGCCTTCATTGCCGCTCATATGCGCAAAATTAACCGCATCCGCACCCCTATTAGTCATGTTCTCACTCCCATCAGGTATGGAATCCAGAAGGGAGCCTGTCAGGATTCCCTAATCTATCTGGTCCGTCTTCCTATACTATTCTTCCTGCTCCAATCTTCTGGCCAGCTTACTGCTCAGGCCCTTCCGTATCCGCGATTCAGTCAAAACATCCCGGGTACATCCCGGTGGAAATAGCTATCCGATTCCAGCTGCAGATCGCATTCACCGCCATCACCAGATCGATATACTCCTTCTCGCTAAAGTGCTCCCGAACCCGCTCATAGACATCCTGCGGCACACCCGCTTCCGATATCCGGGTGACGTATTCTGTCAGCTCAAGCGCCGCCTTCTCTTTATCCGAATAGGTCGGCATCTCCTTCCATACACTCAGCATCAAGGCCCGTTCCACCGGCTCCCCAAGCTGTAGCAAATCTTTCACGTGGTAATCGATACAGTATGCGCAGCCGTTAATCTGAGAAGCGCGGATCTTGATCAGCTCATACAGGACCTTATCGACCCCGCTGCCACTCACCGCCTGCTCAAATGCCAGCATAGCCTCCAGCATGGATGAATTGACCTTCCGATAATTAAATCTTACACTCATCATTGTCGCCTCCTTAAGTTACCATCATTAAGAAGACAGAGTACCCCTTAAGTTTGTGACAAGGATGAGAAAATAATTTCAGCCGGATCATTCCGCTTCCCGCCACCAGGCGGTCCCAATATGCTCCTGCTGCCCTCCGACTCTGACCGTCTCTCCGATTCGGGGAGTGATAATCTTCACTTCCCGCCTGGCGGCTTCACTTCGTGCACGCTCCACCGGCTCCGTCCATGGATGCAGAGCCAGCGTGAAGGCTGCCCAGTGAATGGGCATCATCACAGCGCCGCGCACATCCAGATGAGCCTGCACCGTCTCTTCAGGCATCATATGAATGCTCGCCCAGCGCTGATCGTACTGTCCACATTCCATCAGGGTCAGATCGAAGGGTCCATACTCGGTGCCAATTTCGGCAAAATGAGGGCCATACCCGCTGTCCCCGCTATAAAAGATTCTGGCCTGCTGCCCATGGAGAACCCATGAGCACCAGAGTGTTGTATTACGGGTCAGGCTGCGGCCCGAGAAGTGACGGGCAGGTGTACACGCCAGCCTGATTCCTTCAAAATCAGTCTCCTCCCACCAGTCCAGTTCCTCAATTCTCTCGGGACTGATTCCCCACCGCTCCAGATGCGCGGACACGCCAAGCGGCACGAAGAATCTGCGCACCTTATTCCTGAGCTTCAGTATGGTGGCATAATCCAGATGATCATAGTGATCATGAGACAGAATGACGGCATCCAGCTCCGGAAAATCCTCAGCCTCACAAGGAAGCTTATTGCTGTACCGCTTACCGCCTGCAATAGACGTGGGTGACGGAGATCTTCCGAGCATAGGGTCAAGAAAGATCCGCTTCCCATCCAGCTCCAGGAGCAGCGCAGAATGTCCGAACCAGGTGACTCTGGGCTCGGAAGCCGGCTGGGCTGCGGGTGAGTACGATACGACATTCAGCGGGTGCCGCGGTCTTCGTCCGGGTCCCCCTGCGATCATATCGTACAGAATGGACAGGTTCGCGCTAAGACTGCTGCTCACCGAAGTCTCCAGTTGATTCACGAATCTGCCCGCGGCCCGGTTCTTAGAGCGGTGGATATGCTCCCGTGATGATTGAGAGGGACGCCCCCCAAAGACCGGATGCAGCAGAATATACAGATAGACCATCATCGTTAAGATTAATAACCCAGAGACCACGTAGATCCAAGCGGGCATTCAAGATGACTCCTTTACTATAAAATTCCGAGTTGTTATATTCTGGATAGGTGCCTGTGAATCAATCATAATACTATGCAGTACCAATGCCAAATGGGAAACGCCAAGATGGTGTCAAGACTCTACCCTTGAAATCACAAACAGCTCCATCTCGGCTAAATTTAGCTGATGAAGCTGTTCTAGAACTCTATGTTTAGGCCAAGCCTTTAATCTCAAGCAGTTCGTATTCGATTCTTCCCATTGGGGCTTCCACACTGATCTTGTCTCCAACGGATTTCCCCATGAGCGCAGCGCCCAGCGGGCTCTCGTAAGAGATTCTGTTCTCGGCAACATCCGCCTCTGCGGGGCCTACGATTCTATATTCGATCCGTTCGGCGAATTCCAAGTCATTGAGAATGACCACGGAGCCGACCTGAACGACGGAATTGTCGACATGGTCTACAATACGTGCATTTTTCAGCATCTTCTCAATGGTAAGCACTCTCGTCTCCATAAAGGATTGATCATTCTTAGCCGAATGGTACTCACTGTTCTCCTTGAGGTCCCCGTAGCTAATTGCCGTCTTAAGGCGCTCTGCGAGCTCTCTGCGTTTGACTGTAGTCAGCTCTTCGAGTTCCCGTTCAAGCTGGGCATAGCCCTCGCGTGTCATAATAACTTCGTCTTTAGACATTTCGTACCTCCTGTATAGATTCAACTAATACTTTCTAAGACGCAGTCTGAGAAATGACATGCAGGCAGGCATAGACCTGCGTCTTATATATTAATCATTGTAACCGATTTACAAGCCCCCGTGATGGGTTAATCCGGACTTTGATGGATTTTTAATATAATTGGCAGATGTCACCTAGTCCTATTCACTGATCGCACGCAAAGACAGGAATTCATGGTTGCCCGGTGATAAGATCTTATCATAAAGGAGGTGATGCGGTATGGATTGGTTGAACCGGATGAATCATGCTATTGAAATGATGGAGAACAGGATGGAAGAGCCCTTCGATATCGGCGAGGCAGCCAAAGCGGCTTACTCCTCCCCCTTCCACTTTCAGCGCATGTTCCACATGCTGACCAGTATGACTGTTGCGGAATACATGCGCAAGCGCAGGTTAACATTAGCCGCACAAGAGCTCGCCAGTTCAGGCTCCAAAGTGCTCGATATCGCGCTGAGATTCGGCTATGAATCCCCAGAGTCCTTCTCCAAAGCATTCCGCAAGCTCCACGGTGTCTCCCCTTCCGAAGCGCGGAATCCGGGAGTTACCCTCAAGGCCTTTCCCCGCATCTCCTTCCATCTATCACTGAAGGGAGATCAAGGAATGGACTATCGTATTGTGGAACAAGAGGAATATGAGGTTGCGGGCAAGTTAATCCAGGTTACTACCCGGGACGGGGAGAACCACCGGGATATCCCTAAGTTCTGGGAGGTCTGTAACACGGATGGCACATCTGACAGGCTGTTCTCGATCGCGGAGGACAAGGCTCTGCGGGGGATCTGTCTCGATATGCAGCAGGAGCAGGAGTTATTCAATTACATGATTGGCGCCCGAGTAAGCCCGGGAACCCCGCTGGAGGAAGGATTCACCGTGCGGACCATCCCCGCTTCGACCTGGGCGGTGTTCACTTCGGTGGGACCGATGCCAGGGGCGATTGAAGACGTATGGATTAGAGTCTTCCAGGACTGGTTCCCCTCCACAGGATATGAACACGCGGCAGGTCCCGAAATTGAACTCTACCCTATGGGCGACGTCTCCTCGGACAGCTACCAATGCGAGGTCTGGATTCCGGTGATCAAGAAATAATAGCAAGTCTGACGATGGGGCAGCTTCGGCATTATTGCCGGAAATGAGTCTCTTCGCCTGGAGCCGCAGTCTCTTCTTCATCGTTAAATCCGAGTCCCCCGTTCCTGACAAAATAACAAGAAGGCCTCCCGTGCCACACCGTGGACAAAGAGGCCTTCTGTATTACGCAGGAACAGAGCTCCCCTGCTTGGGATAGATGATGGTTCCTACACTTTAAACTGGCTAACCAAAGTCTGAAGCTCCTGGGACATGTTGCTTAGAGCTTCCGCCGAAGAAGCGACCTCTTCCATGGAAGCATTCTGCTCCTCCGCGGATGCGGCAACATTCTGGGTATTCGCAGAAGACTGCTCCGCAATCAGGGCGATATTCTCAATCATCTCGACCATCACGCGGGCACTTGCATTCACCTGCTCAACAACTGCGGATACGTCACGTGTCTCGGAGGACACTTGCCCGATCGAATTCAGGATATCCGTGAATACCTCGCCAGTCCGGTCAACCTGCTTAATGCCTTCCTGGAATGTTTCCGTCCCCTCATTCATGGACAACACAGCCTTCTCCGCCTCGCTCTGCACCTCCATGATAAGATCGCGCACCTGTGTCGCGGCTCCTTCCGTCTGCTCTGCGAGCTTGCGGACTTCACCGGCAACCACCGCGAATCCCCTGCCCTGCTCTCCCGCGCGTGCCGCTTCAATTGAAGCATTGAGAGCCAGCAGATTCGTCTGACCGGCAATTTGCGTAATGAGTTGAACAATTTGGCCGATCTCGGTCGATTTCTCACCCAGTGTGTTGACCACCTCGGCCGAAGTCTTGATCGATTGCTGAACCCGTCGCATTTGGCTGATGGTCTCGCTAACTACCGCATTCCCCTGCCCTGCCTTCTCATTGGCAAGATCGGTCAGTCCGGTGACTGCGCGAATAGAGGCCTCTGCCTGATCCATACCTTTGGAGATCTCACCTACAGCCTGTGTGGCTTCATAGGCGCTGCTTACCTGCTTCTCTGCCCCCGTAGCGGCTTCCTGCATCGAGATTGTAATCTGTTCGGTAGCCCGGCCGGTCTGTTCCGCATTCGCGGAGAGCTCCTCCGCCGTTGCCGCCACTTGCTCGGTATTGAATCCCACCTGGGAGATTACATTCCTCAGATTCGATTTCATCTGATTGAAGGACCGGGCCAGGTCGCCGATCTCATCACGGCTCTTCACAGCAATATCCTCCTGGTTCAGATATCCTTCGGCAATTTTCTCAGCGCCCTCCGCCAAAGCCTTGACTGATCTGGAGATTAACCTGGAGATAATAATTCCGATAATGACAGCTAACAGGATTGAGATCAGGCAGGCAATAATCAGCGTGGTCTTAATCGAGGATACCATTGCCGTAGTGTCCTTGCTTCCTTGGGTCATCATTTGCTGCTGGGCCTTGGCAACCTGGTCAGCTAATCCACGCAGCTCTCTGGCAACAGGAATTGCTTTCTCGATTGCAGTCTGCTGAGCCTGGGCAACCTGACCCGTTCTCATGAGAGCAGCTGACTCATCCGCATTCTTCTTGAATTGTTCATTCAGGGCATCCATGCGCTTTAGCATATCTTTATGGGCAGCAATCTGTGTAAGGCTGTCCGTTGATTTAATATAAGCCTTAAGCTCTTCATAGGCTGAAGTCATACCATCCGCGGCGCCTTCCTCCTTCAGCAGCAGAGCTCTTAAATTACTGATCTCGCGTGATGCGGCATTCTGAATATCCTTGGTACTTGATACGATCGCAGCCCGCCGGTCAACCAGATCCGAATACGTGTTATCTACCCTTTGCAGCTGTGTATAAGAAAGAAAACTTATAATCACAAGCAGTACAGCAATACCTAAAAACCCAGCTATCAATTTCATTCCAATCGTAAATTTCATATCTTGTTGCCCTCCCAAGTGATGTTAGCTTTATAGTAATGAAACTGGAAAGAAAAAACAATGACAAAAACCCACCTTTTCTAAAAAGGTTAAACCGCACGAAGTGTCTCACTCATGTAAATAAGCCACTTTGCTCATAAATGCCTCTCCCTTAACTTACAAAATAATAGAGATAACTTTTAATTCTAAATTTCTTCAACTCCTGCCCCTTATTTCCCAACAAAAATACACCCCTTAGAATTTATCGGCTAAACCATGCGATTTTTCCAATGTTTATTCAAAGGGGTGTACATCAAGCTGGCCTAATTACGAGCAATAAGCTTGTTCTCAGGTGTATGATGGTTACAGAAATACGAAATATATAAGTGCCGCTAGCACAATACGATATAGCGCAAAAGGAACCAGCTTAATCCGGTTAATCAGCTTCAGGAAGAACCGGATGGAGATCAGCGCGAAGACAAAAGCACTGATGAAGCCTACGATAAAAAAGGGAATGACGTCAGCCGTGATCGACTCCCAGTTCTTAAGCAAGGAGAAGAAGCTCACGCCAGCCATGATGGGAACCGCCATAATGAAGGTGAAGTCGGCCGCAGTCCGGTGCTTCATTCCCAGCAGGACACCTCCGGAGATTGTGGAGCCGGACCGTGAGAATCCGGGCCACATGGACAAGCACTGAATCAGACCCACGATGAACGCCTGCTTGTATGTAATTTGATCTAAGGACACGGTCTTCGGCTCACGAGGTCCGAACCGGTCAGCCACAATCATCAGAATCGCTCCAAGCACGAGCCCGATAACCACTGTCTCGGTGGAGAATAAATAGGTATCGATCAGATCATCCAATAGCAAATACAGCACTCCGGCAGGGATCAAGGCCACAATAACTTGTCCAAGATTCAGGCGCGGCCCGCTGGTTGACTGTCCCGGAATTTTCTTCAGCCCCAGCAGATTCAGGAACCGTTCCCGCATAAGCACGACAACCGCAAGGATGGAGCCAAGCTGAATGACAATCTTGAACGTTATGGCTGCCTCGGGCGAGAACATCTTCTTCGTCTGGAACAGGAAATCATCCACAATAATCATATGACCTGTAGAGGATACAGGTGCAAATTCAGTTACACCCTCAACTAACCCCAGAATCAAGGCCACAAATGCTTCCCACAAATTCAAGCTATTTCACACTCCTAATTATAGATAATGACAGTGTACAACTTCGGAAGGGCAGCTTTCAAATTTATATTGCGCAGAGTTACACGAAAGAGCACCTTGTTCCTCACCAATCATGCAGTCTATAGTTCAATATCTGTCCTAAAACACCCGGTTGATAGAGCAGAACAGTGAACAACTTGCCTCAGACCCAGGCATCAGCCCAGCCCAAACCCGGTCCTTCCGCATACATTGCATTAGCCTACAATTTAGAAGGAGTGAATGAAATTATGGGATTTAATCCACCCCCAGGACCGTTTAACCCTCAGCAGAATCCACAGGGATCACAGGGGCCATTCGGGCCCCAAGGTCCATTCAGTCCAGGACCGCCGGGACCGGGAGGGCCTGGAATGCCGCCATTTCCTCAGGGTCCAGGAGCTCACCAGCCTCCCGCATCACCTCCGCCTTCCTTTATCCCTCAGCAGCAGGTATCCGCGTATGCGGTAGACCCGGGATCGATTGCCGGTTGTCTGTTCCGGTTCACTTACATTTGGCAGACCAACCGGGATCAATACTGGTTCTATCCGATCTTTGTCGGACGCACCTCCGTATCAGGCTATAGATTCTTCGGGGGACGCTGGAATTATTACGGCGTTGATCTGCGAAAAATCAGTTCATTTACCTGCTACTAATAATCCGGGCACGAATAAGTACAGCGAAATTCTCCATAATAGGGAGGTAATCTTAAGACCCGAATGGAGGATTCGCCATGATTGACAATCTGGAGAGCAGCTATAACTGTGCTAGTGCGGGAGACGATCTGCATCAGCTCAAGCAGGAGCTTGCTTCCTTACGCGCCCAAGGGATACAGACCGAGGAACAGCAGGAGAACATCAATCGGCTGGAGAACCAGATTTCGTTCATCTTGAACAAATGCGGGATTAACCATTGATCTGATCTGTGATGCTCCTTAGCTATGCAAGCAAGCCCTCCTTCATCTAAGGGTGAAGTGAGGGCTTTTTTTCCTGATGGGAAGCTCCCGTTGCCATTACAGTATGGATCTGGTTCATTTATTCAAAATACTGTCCTTAAGCATGACAGACTTATCTCCGTATTCCTTGATAATATGCCTCTCTCCCCAAGAACATAGGGAATCAAGAATTTCCTTCAAGCTCCAGCCATACTCTGTGAGTTCATATTCAACTCTAGGGGGAACCTCATTATAGCTGATCCGATTCACAATACCGTCGTCCACCAGCTCTTTAAGCTGCTGGGTCAGCATTTTCTGGGTAATGCCCGGCATAAGTGCCTTTAGCTCACTGGTCCGTCTCTTGCCATGCGTCAGGTGGCACAGAATTACACATTTCCATTTCCCTCCGATAACCTCAAGGGTCGCTTCAATCGAAATATTATATTTCTTGCCGGCTTCCATCCATTATTCCTCCAATAGTTACTTTTTGGTGACTATATCACTTGAAAGTACGTACTATTCATTCTGAATCAGTTCATACATAATAACATTTGCCGGTTGGCGATTACTATACTAGGAGTGGATGGAATGTCTTTAGATAAAAAAAGAAGCACGTTCGCGCTTCTGGCGCTGGCTATTAGCGCTTTTGCCATTGGAACGACAGAGTTCATCAGCATAGGACTGCTGCCTCTGATCGCGGATAACCTGCATATTCCGGTCACCCTTGCCGGGTTGACCGTTACCCTATACGCTCTCGGAGTCACCTTCGGCGCGCCTGTATTGACCTCTCTGACCTCGGGCGTACCGCGCAAGACGCTGCTGATGTGGATTATGCTTGTCTTTATTGCAGGCAACAGCCTGGCTGCGGTCTCGGGCAGTATCGCTCTGCTCCTTACCGGACGCGTGATCTCTGCCCTTGCCCACGGGGTATTTATGTCGATCGGCTCTACAATCGCGGCTGACCTTGTGCCGGAGAACCGCAGAGCAAGTGCGATCTCGATCATGTTCTCAGGTCTTACCATTGCCACCGTCACCGGAGTGCCCCTGGGAACCTGGATCGGGCAGCAGCTCGGATGGCGGGCCGCGTTCGTGGCCATCGCCGCTGTCGGTATTATAGCCTTCATCGCCAATATGATCCTTGTTCCGGCAGGGCTTCGCAAAGGAACCCGGACACCGGCAAGAGAGCAGCTGAAGCTGATCACCAATGGCCGGTTGCTGCTCTCCTTCGCGATCACAGCACTTGGCTATGGCGGGACATTTGTTGTGTTCACTTACCTGTCCCCACTGCTTCATGACATCACCGGCTTCAAGGAAGGAACCGTAGCCTTCCTGCTGCTGCTCTACGGCATTGCGATTGCCGTAGGCAACGTGATCGGCGGTAAAGCGGCGAACCGGAATCCGGTCTCTGCCCTGTTCTACATGTTCGCCGCCCAAGCCCTGATCTTGTTCATACTAATGTTCACAGCGCCCTTCAAGGCTGCGGGCCTCATCTCGGTGCTCTTCATGGGACTGTTCGCCTTCATGAATGTGCCTGGTCTGCAGATCTTCGTCCTGACGCTGGCTGAACGGTATGCGCCTAAGGCGGTAGATGTCGCCTCCGCGCTAAATATAGCTGCTTTCAACGCAGGCATAGCGCTCGGAGCTTATCTTGGCGGCATCGTGACCGAAAAGCTCGGGCTGATTCACACCACTTGGGTCGGAGCCTTAATGGTGCTGGCCGCGGTGCTGCTGACAGGCTGGAGCCGTGAACTGGAACGAAGCGGCCATCCGGCGGTACAAGCCGTACCCGAGCCTGGCCGCTGACCCGGCAAGCAGACTCAAGCCCCTCCGCACAGGTCCATCAGCGGAGGGGCTATTTGTATCACAAGAAGACCGGACACTCCTGGCATGGCGCTGGCAGCAGCTTGTACGGCCCTATTGCCCTGATCCTTGGATCAACTGTTCATACGGGCAAAGGCTTCCATCAGATCAGCCACACTCATATCCCCAAGCTCTTCTGCTATCCGGTCCGCCTTTGTCTTCCTTCTAATAGAACCTGTCAGTACAATCTCAATATTCTGGTCTTTGTCCAGCAGGATGGAGTTGACCTTAAGCACATTGGTAAGCAAGCCTACAACCACTGCGATCTGCCCGGGGGAAAGTTTGGCGGGGGGAGTGCTCTTCTTTTTCCCGTTACTGCCGTTGCCGTTGCCATTCTTGGTCCCATTTCCACCGTTACCGTTGCTCCTCACGGGCCTCTCCCCCAAAGTTCACACTATAATCGTATCCCCAGTGTCTACGCCACTGTCTGCGCCACCCTCTTCCGCACCGAGTCCTAGAGCGAAGGAGGCAAATATAACAGCCATGACAATTGCAGTTATCAGTATCTTACTGTTCTCTTCATCCATATGCGGGCCACCTTATATTTGAATCTATCCTACTCCATCATATGACAGCACCTTCAGGAGGTGCACCCCTCCGCCCAGAAGTGAATACACTACAGCACAACGTATATAACTTTTTTTGAATGAGGCGGTGTTCTTTGATTATGTATTTCCAACCTTATGTAATTCCTCACCCTGCGGCTTTTCGTTCCGTGTCTTACTATCGCAATAGCGACCTTGTAATCAAGCTTGTCGGGGAGTCGATTCAAGGTGAACGAAATGATGAACTGTTCTATGACGCCCTTATTAAAATGGCCCCTACCCAGCAAGAGAAGGATGTTATTGCCGGTATACGTAATGACGAAAGAAAGCACCGGAACATGTTCCGAACCCTGTATACCCGGTTAACGGGAATGGCTCCTGCTGGAGGCGGGAATGAACAGGCAGAGGCACTGCCCGCCACTTATCTGGAGGGAATTGAGAAGGCGCTTATGGGGGAGTTAAAAGCATTTGAGAAATACCGCGCCATCTATCTGAATATCGACCCTGCGTACCGGGACTGGATATTCGAGATCATGACGGATGAAATCAAACATGCGTCTTATTACAACTGGCTCTATGCCAAGAATAAGTAATAGTAGAGTCGGGTATTTGAGGTTCCTCAAAATTGTGTTATATTAAATCCGTTAATTGTCAATGGACCATGGAACAACCAACCTTATACGTCTGTATTCACTAGGGGAGCCCGCCGGCTGAGACGAAGCAATACTTCGGACCCTTGGAACCTGATCTGGATCATACCAGCGTAGGGAAGTGAAGCGCCTGTGAATTATGATCATAGTTCATGAACTCAGCCGAGCTGTAGGCCCTTCATCCTGTACGGGAATGAAGGGCCTTTTTGGGTTCTCTCCAGCGGAATTCACATGTGCATCCGAATGCTTCGCCCGGTCCTGACGGGACTCATCTTCATATGGGAGGTCTGCCTTATCACGCCAATATTATCACTCGATCATCTGTCTTACTCTTATGAGTCCGCTTCCGCTTCCGGGCAGGTGCCGATCATTGACCATTTGTCCATGAAGGTGGACCGGGGGGAATTCGTATCCATCATCGGTCCAAGCGGCTGTGGCAAAAGCACGCTGTTCAAGCTGATTGCCGGCCTGCTGGAGCCGACCGGCGGTGTCATCAGCTGGGCTGGCGGTGAGGTGTCCAGACGTCTCGGCTTGATCTCCTACATGCCGCAGCAGGACCTGCTGCTTCCCTGGAGAACCGTCAGGGACAACTGCCTGCTGCCATGGGAGCTGAAGAAGCGCCGGGCGAAGCCAGGGAAGCTGAAGAAGCACGGGGCCGATCAAGCCGTGCAGCTTGCCTTCATCATGGACATGCTTGATCGGTTCGGCCTCAGCCGCTGGGCCGATGCCTATCCCCATGAGCTGTCGGGGGGAATGCGGCAGCGGGCGGCCTTCCTTCGGACGCTTGCCGCAGGCGGCGATCTGATGCTGCTCGATGAGCCATTCGGAGCGCTTGATGCATTGACCAAGCGGGAGATGCATCACTGGCTGCTAAGTCTATGGGGGGAACTGCAGCGGACCCTCCTGTTCATCACCCATGATCTGGAGGAAGCCCTCCTGCTGAGCGACCGGATTCTCCTTATGCCGCGCGGGGGCGGTGTCTTGGAGGAGATCATCGTCGATCTGCCCCGTCCCCGTCAGTACGGGGTGCATGCCTCGGCGCGGTTCCTTGAGCTTCGAGTGGAGCTTGAGCGTCGGCTGGCGGGAGTTGCAGGCCGATGACAGCCCTGGTCCATTACCTGCATAAGCTGCTGCGCAGCTACGGCCCGTTCCTGCTGCTGCTCACCTTCATTCTGATTCTATGGGAATGGCTGGTTCGCGGCGGGACCGTTCCTGCCTTTATTGTGCCGGCTCCCAGCTCTATCCTTGCGGCCCTGATCCATAACCGGGAACTGCTGCTCGGTACTCACCTGCCGGTCACCCTGGCCGAATCAGCACTCGGATTCGCCTTGTCTGTCCTGTTCGGAACCTGCCTGGGCACCTGGATGCATCTGTCCCGTACGGTGGAGAGAGCTGTGTATCCTTTTGTCATCATCAGCCAGACTCTGCCGCTTATTGCCTTGTCCCCTATCTTCATCATGTGGTTCGGCTATTCGATCTGGAGCAAGGTCGCCGTGGTTATTCTTACGGCCTTCTTCCCCATCGTGGTGGGCGCTTACGATGGACTTCGAACAGGAGGCCAAGCCTATAGTGAACTGCTGCGCACGATGGGCGCGAACCGGCTCCAGCTGCTGCTGAAGCTGCAGATTCCGCTTGCGCTTCCTTCCTTCTTCTCGGGACTGAAGCTCTCCGTGGTCTATTGTGTCATCGGGGCCACTATTGGAGAATGGCTGGGCGGCAGCAGCGGGCTTGGCTACTACAGCCGCCGAATGGCAGGTAATCTGAAGAGCGATCAGCTATTCGCGGCTGTACTTCTGCTGTCCCTGCTTGGCCTGGCCCTGTTCCTTGCCGTAGCGCTCATGGAGAGGGCTGTTCTCAGCCGGGGCGGCTTCGCTGCAATGACGGGACGCACGCGTAGGAAGAACGTTTAGCGATATCGATTAGAGAAAAAACCGAAAAGAGGTTGTCTTTCATGCATAAATCTATTAAATTCTCCCTTCTGCTGCTCTCCCTTCTGTGGGTGCTTGGCGGATGCAGCTCCAGCTCAGATCCCGGGCAGCAGGAGGTCAAGTCCTCAGCCTCTCCCGAGGCACAGCCGCTGCAAAAACTCAGCATCATGCTGGACTGGTATCCGAACGCGGTGCACTCCTTCTTGTACGCAGCCAAAGAGAAAGGCTATTTCGCCGCTGAAGGCCTGGATGTCGATATTCAAATGCCCGCGGGTACGAATGATTCGCTTAAGCTGACCGCTGCCGGCAAGGTTGACCTGGCGCTCAGCTACCAGCCTCAGGTGCTGCTGGCCCGGGGTGAGCAGATTCCTGTGAAGTCGATCGGAGCCGTGGTCAGGCATCCGCTGAACCACCTGATGGTTGCCGAGAATAGCGGAATCACGCGTCCCAAAGACCTGGCCGGACGCACTGTAGGCTTCTCTTCCATCCCACTCTACGAAGCCATGGTCAAGACCATGGTCAAGCAGGATGGCGGTGATCCGGGTTCCGTGAAGCTGGTCGATGTCGGGTTCGATCTGATTCCAGCCCTGTCCACCGGGCAAGTGAATGGACTCATCGGCGGGTTCATCAACCATGAACAGCTTCTGCTTCAGAAAGAAGGCCACCCCGTAACTTCAATAGACCCAACCCAATATGGGGTGCCGGATTATTATGAGCTGGTGCTTGTCGCAAGTGAGACAGGGCTATCGAACAAGCAGGATGAACTGCGGCGGTTCATGAAGGCTGCGGCAAAAGGCCAGCGCTATGTCAGTGAACACCCGCAGGATGCCCTGAGTCTGTTAATGAAGCACGAGGACAGCACCTCGCCGCTGGATGCGGACATTGAGAGTCAGAGTCTCAATATTCTGCTGCCCCTTATGGACGCAGGAGACAAGGCCTTCGGATATCAGGATCCGGCTTCATGGACCCTGATCGAGAAATGGCTGAAGGACAATGAGCTGCTTAAGCAGTCCGGCGAGATGGCACAGGATGCCTTTGTTAACCTGTAGACGGCGGCCGCGGGAATTGCCCGGTGGTCCGAACCACACCTAACTTTAAGGAGGACTAATCATGAGCTATTTATCCAAAGTACGGGAGCAGAATCCCCTGATCCACAACATTACGAACATTGTCGTGGCCAACTTCTCCGCCAACGGGCTGCTGGCGCTCGGCGCCTCTCCATTCATGGCAGACTCACATGAAGAGGTCGCCGATGTGGCACAGATGGCGGCTGCCGTAGTTCTGAATATCGGCACGCTGAACGAATATGTCATTGAGTCCATGCTGCTGGCCGGCAGATCGGCTAACCGGCATGGTGTGCCTGTAGTGCTGGATCCGGTTGGAGCCGGGGCCACGGCCTACCGCACAGAAGTCACCGCGAGATTAACCGGTGAGATCAAGCTCACCGCCCTCAGAGGCAACGCGGCGGAGGTTGCGAATGTGGTTGGACGCACCTGGACCAGCAAGGGCGTAGATGCGGGCGAAGGGGATGGCGATGTGATCGGCATGGCCGAGGAAGCCGCGGCCAAGCTGGGCTCCATCGTGATTATTACCGGTAGAGACGATGTGATCGCGGACGGGAACAGCACCTACATTGTAAGCAATGGCCACCCGATATTGACCAAGGTCACGGGCACCGGCTGTCTGCTGAGTGCTGTGGTTGGTGCTTTTCTGGCTTCCGGGAGAAGTCAAATTGAGGCCGCCGTCGAAGCCATCTCCTTCTATGGAGTGGCCGCTGAACTTGCTTATGAACGGACGGAAGGTCAAGGGCCGGGCAGCTTCCAGACTGAGCTGCTGAATCAGCTGGCGGTTCTGACCCCGGAGCAGCTCCAGAGCCGCTCCAGAATTGTCCGGCACAGATAAGGAGGAGCCGGCTGACAGCAGCCGTTCCATAACCGAACATCAAGAAGGAGGTCTATAGGATATGAGCATCAAGAAAGCATTGACCATCGCCGGCTCTGACAGCGGCGGCGGGGCGGGGATTCAGGCGGATATCAAGACATTTCAGGAGCTGGGTGTCTTCGGCATGTCCGCCCTTACAGCGGTCACCGCGCAGAACACGCTCGGCGTTCAGGGAGTCTATCCTCTGGAGCCGGATGTGGTAGCACGTCAACTGGACTCCGTTGGCGAGGACCTGCAGCCGGATGCCGTCAAGACGGGCATGCTGTTCAGCCCGGAGATTGTCCGCATTGTGGCGGACAAGGCGCAGCAGTATGAGTGGAAGAATCTTGTGGTTGATCCGGTGATGATTGCCAAAGGCGGCGCTCCTCTTCTACAGCAGGAAGCCGTACGCACTGTAGTACGCTATCTGCTGCCCCTTGCAAGGATAGTCACGCCTAATATTCCCGAGGCCGAGCTGCTCACGGATATGAAGATTGCCACCCTTCAGCAGCGGGAGGAAGCGGCAAGAAGGCTCTTGCAGGCAGGCGCACGTTGTGTGGTTATCAAAGGCGGACATGCCGCAGAATCCGAGCCAGCAGTGGATATTCTATTTGATGGGCATGAATTCACATACCTGGAGAGCCCGCGGATTCCTACACGGCATACGCACGGGACAGGCTGCACCTTCTCGGCTGCGGTTGCGGCAGGGCTGGCACAGGGACATCCAGCCACGGACGCGATTCGGACCGCGAAGCTGTTCATTCAGGCAGCCATTGAGGACGGCCTGCATATCGGCGGGGGTCATGGGCCTACCAATCACTTTGCCTATCAGCGGAGACAGCGGGGTGCGGGCCATGACGGACAATAGCCGGATATCTTCTGCAGCCCTGCGAAGCCTGCTCAAGGTCTATTTCATCATGGGCAGCGTGAACTGCCGCCTGGATCCTTCCGAGGTGCTGACAGAGGCTCTAACCGGAGGAATTACGTTATTTCAATTCAGGGAAAAGGGGAACGGCGCCCTCACGGGGCGCGGCAAGCTCGAACTGGCCCGGAGCCTGATGCAGCTGTGCCGGGCACACGGCGTGCCTTTTATCGTGAATGATGATCTGGAGCTGGCGATCGCTCTGGACGCGGATGGCATTCATGTAGGCCAGGACGATGCTCCTGCCGGCATGATCCGCCGCAGGCTGGGAGCGGGCAAGATCATTGGGGTCTCCGCCCATAACCTGCAGGAAGCGCAGCAGGCCATCCAAGACGGGGCGGATTATCTGGGCGTTGGCCCGGTCTACCCGACCAACTCGAAGGCGGATGCCCAGCCTGTTAGAGGAACACAGTTAATCGAGGAGCTGCGGATGCGTGGGATCGATATCCCCTTGGTCGGCATCGGCGGCATTACGCTCTCCAATGCCGCACCGGTCATTGCCGCAGGGGCGGATGGCATATCACTGATCTCCGCCATAGCACAGGCGGATCAGATCAGCGATACGGCAAGGGGATTCGTGAAGAAGGTCGACGAAGAATTACGCTTACGGGGATAGGAACGGGATCAGGTTTATTTTACAGCGATATAGATCTGAACTACGGCATCCTCAGGATTCATGTTACGCGCGTCATACAGCTCATAATCCCCAGTGTACGCCCGCTGTTCCTCCGCATCCCGGAAGTATGACCAGATCCGGCCCCACGCCTCGGCCACAACCTCGTACACCGGTCCCCGGTTGGTGGTGAACACCTTGTACTTGGACGCAGGCACAACCGCGACCTCCAGTCCGCTGAGGTCCGCGGCTTCACTGCCGTTCAGCTCGTGGCCGATCAGAAGCGTATAGGCGCCGGAAGCATCACTTTCATAATCTGTATACAGGGCATAGATCAAATGGGGCTGTTCTGTGTGAATCCGGTCTGCGATGGCCTCCTTGAAGTAGGCTTCCCACAGCCCCGGGATTTGGCCATTCGGACCGGCCTCCTGGCTGTTGGTCGTTCGGCAGGTGATCCCCGCCAGTCTAAGTTCTGACCCGTTAGTGTATGCTTGACTCATCTCTCATCCTCTTTTCCATTAATATAACTTCATTCTACCTTGGAAAAGTGGACATCTGTGTGTCCGGGTTCGGATACAGACTGAGCATTCTCTGTACCCGGCTGCGGATCTCCTGCGCCGCCTCGGGGGGCTGCTCGATTCGAACCCGTTCCCCGAAGCTGAGGATCATGCTGTAGAACCACTCATCTACCGGGTAAGGTCCTTTCACCCTTATCGTGCCGTCAGGGAGCTGGGTGACCAGCTCAGGGGCGAAAATATCCTGCACCCGGTAACGAACCTCGGGATTGAAGATCAGCACCACTTCCAGCTCGTCAGGCCCGGACCACTCCTGTCTCCATTCGTAGCGGTCCAGAGAAGGCGCCTCCTGTGGCAGGAATAATTGATCCAGCACCTCAAGACCCTGAATTCGGGTCAGGCGGAACATCCGAAATTCATTCCTCAGTCTGCAGAAAGCGTGCAGATACCACAGGTGTCCTTTCAGGATCAGAGAATAAGGCTCTGCCACCCGCTCGGTATGCACCCCATTCATATTGCTGTAGCTGAAGCTAACCAATTGCAATCTCTCTATGGCCGCCTTCAGCAGACTGACCTTCGACTTGGCGCCTGAGCCCTGTCCCCACGGATTGAAGTCAAATACCATCCTCGCACTCTGCCTGGATGTCTGCAGATCAGATCTGCCGAGCAGCGTCTGCACCTTCTCCAGCAGATTGTCGAGATTCTTGTCTTCAAAAGCGGTGCCCATCCCCTTGATAGCTGCAACCACGGAAGCAATCTCATCCAGGGTAAGGAACTGGCGGTGAATCGTATAATGCTCCATGATCTCAAAGCCGCCTGTTGTCCCCTGATGGGCAGCAACCGGGATGCCTGCCTGGCTGAGCGTATCCATATCCCGGTATATGGTCTTGGTCGAGACCTCGAATCTCTCCGCAAGCTCTGCGGCACTAATACGTCCGCGGTTAAGCAGCAGTACGGTAATGGCCAGCAAACGGTCAATTTTCACAGCAATCCTCCTTGTAAGTGAATTTAGATAATTTTATCATGATAGATACATAGATGTTTTGAATTATAGCGAATCGACACTGTTTTGCTTACTTCGACAACCCCCGTGTGCTATAGTGCTGTTGAGAAATAAGGTTCATCTCTTATAATTTGAAGGCCATGTTACCTGTTATGGGTACAACCCGAGCTATTTTATTGGGTTGTACCCTTTTTTATGTGCAGGAATGGCTGACCAGCAACTCATATAATCATATAGGAGGACAGACACAATATGAAAAAGTCGGATGATTTTTATAAACAAGTGTTAAAAATTGCCGTTCCAGTAACGCTGCAAAGTTTAATTATGTCCTTGCTCAACCTCACGGATCAGCTGATGGTCGGGCAGCTTGGTGACGTGTCCATCGCATCGGTAGGCATGTCGGTGAAAATATACGGTATCCTGTCGGTCGTTCTCGCGGGTCTTGCGACGGGGGTATCCATCTATGCGTCCCAGTTCTGGGGCGGCGGGGATCGTAAGAGTATATCCCAGCTTCTCGGTCTTGGCCTCGGAGCAGGCCTGGTTTTGTCCGGATTGTTCACCATATTCGTATTTTTCATGCCGGAGATGTTCCTCGGTATTTTCACTTCAGATACTGCAGTAAAGACCGAGGGATCGGTGTTTGTCAGCGTGTTTGCGCTAAGCTTTATACCTGCCATGTTAACGATGATGTACTCGGCTATCCTGCGCAGCACAGGACACACCCAACTGCCAATGTACATAAGCCTCATCGCCGTAGGACTTAATATCGTTCTCAATTATGGACTTATTTTCGGCCAGCTTGGTATGCCTGAATGGGGACTCATGGGAGCAGCTGCCGCGACGGCTATTGCACGGACAGTGGAATGCCTTCTAATTATCGGCGCAGTATATAAGTTCCGGCTTCCTGGCGCAGATGGGTTTAAGCAGCTGTTCGGCGTGTCACAACCGCTGCTGCGCAAGTTCTTCTCAACATGCTACCCCATTATTCTGACGGAGCTGATCTGGGTGCTTGGCGAGACCGCCTATGCTGTTGTCTACAGCCGGATGGGGACCGCGGAGATGACCGCAATGACCATTACTTTCCCGCTACAAGGTTTAAGCATTGCCCTCTTGGCGGGACTCGCTAGTGCGGCTGGCGTTATGGTTGGGCAGAAATTAGGTGCAGGTGACAACGACGCTGCATATGACTTTGCCCGGCGACTGATTAGACTTGGTGTAATGGTCTCACTGGGGATCGGTGTGATTCTTGCAGTGATCTCTCCGCTCTATGTGTCCGCATTTAACATTTCTGATGAATCACATCGTCTGGGGATGTATCTCGTATGGGTGTTCGCTGGCTTCCTCTGGGTGAAGGTTGCCAACATGATCCAAGCTGGCGGCGTGTTGAACAGCGGCGGAGACAGCAGATTTGTGTTTGTCATGGAGGCGGCTACAACCTGGATCATCGGCGTGCCATCCGCCTTACTCCTGTCATTCGTCTTCAATCAGCCTATTTACTGGGTGTATCTTATCCTGTCTCTTGAAGAGGTCGTTCGTTTCTTTGTCGGCGCTGCGCGTATCCGTTCCAAGAGGTGGATGAAGAACCTTGTATCTGATTTATCTGATTTATCTGCATAACATCAAAAACCAGCTAGTTCAGGATAATTCCTGGCCCGGCTGGTTTTTTTCATTACGGTGGGCATCGCAGTAGAGTTTGCATTTTCCCCAACATCAATGTTTTAACTAAAAAAATCTGCCCGTTAGCTTAATGACATCTGTACAGATACCGTTCCCATTAGCACGACAAATGCATGGTCCTCGGGAGTTCAGATTTTATCTTTCGCCTTTAAGCGGATAATCTGAACTTTCCCATCAACCGTCCAAAATTCTTCTATTAATTTGTTTTTCGAATCTTGATAAGTGTAAACTTTTGCTCCTTGTTCGATACGGGTGGAGTATTTCTTTCCTAATTTTTGGATGACCTTATCCACCGAGTCCTCCTGCCTGATTCCATCTCTACTTTCGAAGGGCTTCATTTCAGAGCGTGTTTCGATGCTCAAGATGATGTTTTCAGGGCTCACAATAAAATCAATTCCATCTTCATATCTTATAGAATGGTTCGTTCCTATATTTATCTCTTCAACGATTGGATATGCCCGTTCCTTTTCAAACGGAGTATTTGGCTTATATCCATATAGTGCTTGACCAGACAAATCAATATCGCCTACTCTCAAGCATCCAGCAATTATCAAAAAGCTTAGAAAAATAAAGAGTTTTTTCATTTAACCTTCATGCCACCTCATCTTTTTATCAAGTGTCTGCGCTCAATGCAAGCCACTGCACCGCCAACCAGAACCTGGATGATTTCACCGCTCTCGCTCAGGCGCAATCCTGCCTTGATTTCAGAAGGACAGTCCATCGAATACCCTTGCCTGAATACGACTTGCTCCACTTCCCGGAAAGACCGCTTACCATGATGGTACAAATAGCTGATCAGAGCACCGTTGGATGTTCCTGTCGCGCTCTCCTCGGGAATATCGTACAGCGGCGCAAAATTCCGACATTCCGCAGCAGCACCGTCTGGAGCATCCATTGTGAACAGGTGATATCCAATCACATCATATTTTTCACTAATGGCGGTGATGGCGTCAAAATCTGGTTGAACCTCATTCAAGAGCTTCCTGCTGCTGATCGGGATCAAGATGTCCCGCAGTCCTGTCGAGACAATCTGGATAGGCAACCCGGTCTCCAGATCCTTGGCATCTATCCCTAAAGATGGGGCAATTTCCTCACAGGATATCCTTTCAAGAAATTGTGGTAGCGCCTGTGACAAATAAACAAGACCCCCGGAGCTTATAACAACGTCCAATATCCCTGCTTTGGTTTCTATCGTGTAGGAAGTCTCTTCCTTTGCCAAACCTAACGAATGCATAAGTCCAAATGCAGCGATCGTTGCGTGTCCGCACAGATCAACTTCACTGATGGGGGTGAAATAACGAATTTTGTAATCCGCAAGAAGGGATTTCTCCATAAAGGCCGTCTCCGAATAGCCTAATTCCTTCGCTATGAGCTGCATTTCAGCAACATCCAACGAAAGGTCATTCTCCAAGACAACACCTGCTGGATTACCGCCATGCTCACCTTTCGCAAATGCATTTAACGTATACACTTCCACATTCATGTTCCGCTCGTCCCCTATTGTGATCAATACTCTTCCCCGCATTAAATGCCAGTTTCTCGTCAACTAGTGAAAATTCAGCCTGATAAAAATCGTTATGTATAATTATGGATATCCGTTGATAATAATTCAATTATTTTGTGTTGTTGTCAATCACCTGCCAGTGAGTTCAATAAATAGTTCACTCCCAACAGATCGCTCAACTGCTGTTCATATCCTCATTTACATGTAATAGAAAAAGAGTGCCTAACGGCACTCTTTCTGTTGCAACTAAGTCTTGATAATATAATCGGTCACAGTTATTAGTTATTCGGCATATCCAAGCGAATCTAGCCTACCGTCACAGGACCCTGGTCTTTCTTAATCTGCTTGCTTCTAAGCTGTCCGCAGGCGGCGTCAATATCCGTGCCGTGTTCTAACCGTACACTCACACTGACATTCTGCTTCTTGAGGGTATCGTAGAACGCGCGGATCGTCTCCCGTTCCGGACGCTGATATTGGCTGTGCTCATCAACCGGATTGTACGGGATCAGGTTCACGTTGGCCAGACTGCGGCGGTCACCAATCAGCTCAGCCAGCTCCAGTGCATGCTCTCTCTGATCATTGATGTCCTTGAGCATGATATATTCAAGGGTAATTCTGCGGTTAGTCCGCTCCAGATAGTAGTCAATAGCCTCCATCAGCTTCTCGATCGGAATCGCCCGGTTGATCTTCATGATCCGGGTGCGAATCTCATTGTTCGGGGCGTGCAGGGAGATCGCCAGATTCACACGCAGATCGGTATCTGCGAATTCCTTGATCTTGTCCGCCAGACCGCTGGTCGATACAGTGATGTGTCTCGCTGCAATCGCGAGCCCCTTCTGGTCCTTCACAATCTGAATGAAGTTCACCATATTCGTGAAATTGTCGAACGGCTCGCCAATCCCCATCACAACGATGTGACTGACCCGTTCGCCTTGCCCAGCAGCATCCAGATGCAGCTGAACCTTCATAATCTGCTCTACAACTTCTCCGCCGGACAAATCCCGGCTCTTCTTCAGCAGCCCGCTCGCGCAGAAGCTGCATCCGATATTGCAGCCCACCTGCGTCGTTACACATACCGACAGGCCGAACTTATGTCTCATCAGCACAGTCTCGATCAGATTCCCATCCTGCAATCTGAACAGGAACTTAATCGTCCCGTCCTTGGACTCCTGCTTCACATGCTCGGCCAGCGTCTGAATGACGAAGTGGTCCGCAAGCAGCTGAACGCACTCCGGATTCACCTCTGTCATCTCCGCGAAGTCCGTCACGCGCTTCACATAGAGGTAATCCCATACCTGGGAAGCCCGGAACTTACGATGCCCGCGCTCCTCAAGCCAAGCGGTCAGCTGTTCAAACGTCAAGCCATATATAGTTACTTTATTCGTATTTACTTTATCCATAATAATTGATCCTCTTTCCAAACGCTCGAATTCTGTATTTCTTCCCTGGAACTACAACTCGCCCAATCTATATTATTGTCCCAGACTTTTTTTGTGAACACAAGGCCTGAGGCATGATTTCCAGAAAAGTTACGTCCTTTCAGAACGCGGTTAACCCTCCGTGTACAAAATAGGCGCCAGGCTCAGCAGATATCCGGCCATTCCATTGCTGCCCCTGTGAATAAATTAATCATATATATAAGTTGAGCAGCTCATTTACATCCCCAGAATCCTTTCACACTCTTGCCTGTTGGTAATTCTTAAATTCAACTTATACAGGACCTGTCTGAGACAAAGAGGAGCGAGATCACGTATGGCACACCCGTATACCCAGAAAGAAATACACCGGATTACCCGGCACTTCGGCCTGACTCCGCTAAAGGCCGTACCTGTATCCTCCTTATACCGCAGGAATGCTGTCTATCAGGTGACAACCAGCACTGGCGGCTATGCGCTGAAGCCCTACAGAAAGAGCGAAGCTTCGAGTACCAACGCCATGCAGCAGATCAGAACTACTGTGCGCCACATCAAGCGTCTTAAGCAAAAAAAGTACCGTAATATGCCCCGGTGGCTCCGCACAAGTACCGGACGGTACTGGATAGAGCTCAAAGGAACCCCCTTGTATATGACGGAATGGATTCAAGGACGGAGGATGGAGCTGGCTCAAGATTACACAGCACTTGGCCGTGCCCTGGCTAACCTGCATCTTGTCTCACCAACCCCCTCCAAGGGACCTAATTCGTCCATCCTTAGCTATCTTCCCGGGTGGAAGGCCAGATCGGGCAGCTTCCAGAGATATATGGCTGCGGCGATCCTGCAGAAGGCGCCTCACTTTGGATGGTACCAGTTACATGGCCCCGCGTGTAACCGCCTGTCCAAGCAGGCTTGGGCTTATTTCAAGCGGCCATCCATGGCAAAGCTCCTCCTAAAGGATGCCCGTCGTCCCTCTCTGGTTCACGGCGATATTACCACGCTGAATGTCGTAATCTCGGAGAACGGTCATTTATATATCATCGACTGGGATCGGGTTAAGCTGGGGTCAAGTTATCTTGACATGGCCAAGGCACTGCGCAATACATGTCAATTCAATCCTGAATTCATCCAGTCCTTCCTATTGGGCTACGAAGAAGTCCGCCCCCTGTCCAGATCTGAACGCAGGCTGATCACGCTATTGTTCAGCCTGCCCCAAGAAGCATGGAATGGCGCACGCTTTCCGAGCCATACCAAGAACCGGGAGATGATGGATATCTTTGTGAGGACCTGGCCTGAGCGTAAACAGGCGATTCGGGTGCTGCAGCAATGGTCTCATCTCTAATTCCTGGTCACCCTTGCTGACATGCCAAAGAAGACGGGAGCTATACGCCCCGCCTTTTCTATTGGACAACCTCTCTACGCCGGGTGGACCCCCTCTGTGCCGGGTAGATCCAGCCTGTTACGAGCCTTGTATAACTGCGGCAATCAGAATTCCCCATCCCGCCAGGAACGCAAGCCCGCCAAGCGGCGTAATGGCACCCAGCTTCCGGATACCCGACAGACTGAGCGCATACAAGCTGCCTGAGAAGAGCAGAATCCCCGCGAACAGGAACCAGCCGGCAAGGATGATTTGATGAGATTCATTCATTTGACCTGCGAGAACCCCGAGCAGCAATAACCCTACACCGTGAATCAAATGATACTGAATTCCCGTCTGATACACCTTCATCATATCCTCAGACAGCTTCTCTTTCAGCGCATGCGCGCCAAAGGCACCGAGAGCAACGGCGAGGAACATCATAATTCCACCGAGCAGCAGCAGTGTATTCATGTGCAAGATCACCTCCGTAAGACAGATATTACCGGGTCCGTACAGGACCGTCAATTTCCAAGGATGAGGGAAGCTGATATACAACAGAGTGGAATCATGTTCTCTCGCAAATTTCAATGGAGTGGGATTCGATATGTATAGAAAAAGTTACAATTTTACCCTTGGAAGCGTTTTACACTTTTACAAAAATTTAACCATTTTGTTGTTTATTTTTGGAATATTTAGTGGTATTTTAACTATGAAATACAAATATATAAATAGGAGATGGTAGAGAATGCTAGGAAAAATGAAGAAGTACCTGTCGGGCGTCGCTTTTTTAGCGATTTTTGCGCTAACGTTTGCACAATCCGCTTTTGCAAGTGAACAACCGGCACAATTGATTTCAGCCAATCTGTATGCTTACAAGTATGGCTACGTGGCTTTCAGCGGTAATGTTGAAGTAAGCAACCTGGACTATCAGAAGAAAGTAACCATCCATTATACTCCTGGAGATGGCAAATGGTATGATACACCTGCTTCCTATCAAGGTCCTACAGACTCCACTCATGAGAAATGGAATTTCTCTGTGTCCACTTACAGCGGGGATACTACAAACCCTCAGCTGCTTAATGTCCAAAAAGTTCAATTTGCAATCAAGTATGAAGTTGGCGGTCAAACCTACTGGGATAACAACAACGGGCAGAACTATTCGGTCAGCCGTTATAACATGAGCTCAACTATTCTTGGCAAGCCGAACGTCCTTAAGGCTTTCGATTCTTTGTCCCAGAACACCTTCTCAGGCGGTGTATACCTTAAGAACCTGGATTACACCAAGACCGTTAAAGTCCGTTACACCACAGATAACTGGAATACAACCAAAGAAGGCTACGCCTCTTACTATGCGCCGGCTAACTCCGATGGCAGCGTGCAAGAATGGCACTTCAGCTTCAACAACATTGACTCCGGTGTGTCCCAGATTAAATATGCCATTTCTTACACTGTAAATGGACAAACCTATTGGGATAACAATTACGGCAGTAACTACACAGTTAACAGATAATCTGGATTAACAACACATAGGTGACTGAATCGCCTTCCGGCTGCCTCCCTGGCATGCCGGAGGGCGATTTCTGTTGAGAAGACATTATCAAATGGGCTAGAAGTAATGCACAACTGCTCTCCAGCCGGATTATCGTCTCCACGCTCTATCTTGCCACCACATGGTAAAATGAGGTATATGCGCTTGCAATAAAGTGAAATGGGGTGTTGGGGATGCGTCCAAAAATCATTATCGCCGGAGGAACCGGCTTTATAGGCAAATATCTGCAAGAGAAGTTCCATAGTCTCGGCAAGGAAGTTCTCATCATCTCGAGACAGCCTCAGCATATTTCCTGGAGCGACCTTCCCGGCATTACCAATGCCTTGGACAACTCCGAGATGCTGATCAATCTTGCAGGAAAGTCTGTGAACTGCAGGTATAACCGAAGGAACAAGGAAGCGATTATGGAGTCCAGAACGGAGACAACACAAATTATGGGCCATGCTCTGCTGGCGTGTCAGACTCCGCCTCCACTGTGGCTGAACTCCAGTACTGCTACGATATACCGGCATGCTGAAGACCGTCCTATGACTGAGGAGGCCGGTGAGATTGGATCAGGGTTCTCTGTAGAGGTAGCCCAAGCCTGGGAGAAAGCCTTCTTCTCGTTCAAGCTGCCGCGAACCCGCCAGGCAGCCCTGCGAATCGCCATTGTTCTTGGCGCGGATGGTGGTGTCATGACCCCCTATCAGAATCTGGTCCGCTTCGGACTTGGCGGCATCCAGGGATCAGGCCAACAGAAATTCAGCTGGATTCATATCGAGGATTTATTCCGTATTATGCTGTTCCTCCAGGAGAGAGAGGATCTAAGCGGGGTATTCAACTGCTCTTCTCCCCATCCTGTAACCAACCGGGAGCTGATGAGCCAGCTGCGAACCGCCATGAACCGAAGCTTCGGGCTTCCCGCAGCGAAGTGGATGCTTGAGGCTGGCGCCCTTTTTCTTGGCACGGAGACCGAGCTCATCCTGAAGAGCCGCTGGGTTATTCCGGAGCGGCTTGTGCGAGCAGGGTTTGAATTTGATTTTGCCAAGCTGGAGAGCACTCTTGAAGACATTCTGCATTAACGGGGCTAGGCAGGCCTCATGCTGCCTGATTATCTGGGCTTGGAGAGTTGTTCCTGCCGTCACATGAGGCAGTCCATATATAACATAGATATGATTCCAGATCCGCAGGGCAATGCGGCATCCTTCCCCTCCTACCACAATTGGGGCTTAGCCACCATTAACCATAACATGATTAATAGGATCACCAAATACATCCATACCGACCGGACCAGCTGCTGTACCAGCAGTTCCTGATTATAATCAGGCTTCGAGAATTGCCGAAGCTTCGGCGTGAATGCACGCGCCAGAAATACAATGGATCCAGCCATTACTAGAAGGGTGGCGACGATCCACGGAGTATCCCAGGCGTAGCCCGCCATGTACGCTAGCAGGATACCGGATACCACCAGAACATGTCCCATATGCTTGACCAGCCGGGTCGAAGATCTGAACGTAGTAATATAGGCGCCCAGCTCCGGCCCCTCTGCTGTCCGCATTCTCCGAGCGAGGGAGATGAGAACGAAGAAAGGCCCGATGGAAGCAACGGCACTGAGTATATGAATATAAAGCAGCAGTGTATACAATAGATTCACGTTGATTGTTAGTCCTGAACCGGGCTGAACTCGTGAACCCACACGCGCATTTGCGGCAGCCAAGGCATTCCCGGATGATAGGATAGAATCGAATTCTTGTACTCCTCCACGGTTGCATACCCCTCTTGAACAGCATGCTCATCCGTTAATTCGCCAAGAGACTGTGAATAGACCTTGTTCACCACGAAGCTGCGGCCTTCAAGGATCATAATCTCTCCCACATCCGCGTAACGGCCGTTGCGGCGGGTAGCGGTCTTCTTCCCGGCAAGGGCCTTGTCAATATCAGGCTGCTGTGTAATCAGGCGTTCAATCGTACAAGATTTAGGCGGTAGTGCATCATGATTGTTATTTTCCATATGAAATAACCTCCCTAGTAATAGCTTACATCCCCCACTTTAGCATAAATTAGGAGTGAAATCACATCATAGAGGCCATCCTAAGGGGATGACCTCTATCTACCTCTTTATATGGCATACGTACGAATGAGGCACGGCCTAATTCCGGCTGAATACCTTGGCAAGCAGGCGAAGCATCTCCACATACAGCCACACGAGAGTGACCACCAGGCCGAATGCTCCGTACCATTCCATATATTTGGGAGCACCCTGTCCGGCTCCTTGTTCAATGAAATCGAAATCCAGCACCAGATTGAGTGCCGCAATAATTACGATCACAATAGATATTCCGATCCCAACCAGACTGTTGTCGTGCAGGTAAGGAATCGTAATGCCGAACATCCCCAAGATGAAGCTCAGCAGGTACACCAGCAGAACTCCGCCCGTTGCTGCGATCACACCTAGCTTAAAGTTCTCGGTTGCCTTGATAAGCCGGGTCTTGTACGCCAATAGCAGGGTAATGAACACCCCCATCGTCAGCAGGGCCGCCTGCAGGGTAATCCCGTTATACAATGTCTCGAACCGCGCTGAGAGCCCGCCCAGGAACATGCCTTCCGCAATTGCATAGACAGGCACCAGATAAGGAGCCGTGGTAGGCACGAAGCTGATAATCAAGGCCAGCAGCAATCCAGCGATAGCTCCGCCTATCATATAAGGAAGGGCATTACCCCCGCTGAAATGCATGGACCAGGTACCGAATGCCCCGCCCAACAACATCACCAGTGTAATCATGGTTTTGTTCACGGTGCCGTCAATGGTCATTTGATTCTGTCCCGAATAATGCCCGCTTCGCCCAAAAGTGTTGTCATTCAAAGTCGGATTGCCGCTGCGTCCGATCAAGGATCATCACCTCTTGAATTTATTTATGGTTATTCTACCATACCTTATAGCGAAGTCTCATGTTCTTCTGCCAAGCCATGACATGCTATATATCTATGCAGTTCCTTGCAGTGTATGCCTTCATTTAGAAGCAGAGTCAACCTCATTACACGCGGCTGCACAGGACTTCGCCAGTGAACAGCCAGCGCATTTGCCTTTCTTCGTCTTGCGTATATAGGAGGTCAGTGTCCAGCCCGCGTATCCAAACACAGCTGCGCCAATCACAATACTCGCTACCATGGTATCCCTTCCCTTTTGCCCGTGATTAGTTGTAACCGAGAGCTCTTCCGACAAGTGTAATGATATAAGAAACCATATAGGCAATCACCAGCGCATACAGCACGGAGAACCAGGTCCACCGGGCGGACATCGTTTCTTTGCGGATAACCCCAACGGTTGCCAGACAAGGCACATAGAGCAGGATGAATGCCATGAAGGAGTAGGCCTGCAGAGCTGTGAAATGACCTGCCAGCAGCCCCTGCAGCGCAGCTGTATCCGGTGCGGCATAGATAATATTCATCGTGGAGACCACCACTTCCTTGGCCAGGAACCCGGTGATCAGAGCGGCGCCAGCCTGCCAGCTGCCAAAGCCAAGCGGGGTAAGCACCTGTCCGATCAAGCCGCCAATTCCGGCCAGGAAGCTCTGATCCATAGCCACGTTGAGGCCCTGCGGGCCCGTATAGCTTAACAGCCAGATCAGCACAGATCCGCCAAAGATGAAGGTGCCGGCTTTGCGGACAAAGCCCTTGCCCTTCTCCCAGGTGCTCCGCGACAGCGTCTTCCACTGCGGAATCCGGTAGGGGGGAAGCTCCACCACGAACATTGATTCCTGCTGCTTCAGAATGGTCGATGAGAACAGCTTCGCAAGAAGAAGCGCCAGGATAACACCAAGCACGTACAGCGAGAGAACGACCAGTGCCTGATTGGACTTGAAGAAGATGCCCACGAACAGGCTATAGACCGATAACCGTGCTGAACAGGACATCAGCGGGGTGAGGATAATGGTAAGCAGCCGTTCCTTCGGCTGTTCGATCGTCCTAGCGGCCATAATCCCCGGCACATTACAACCGAATCCAATGATCAGCGGAATGAAGGTCTTGCCGTTCAGGCCAACCAGCTCCATCAACCGGTCCATAACCGAAGCGATCCGGGCCATATAACCGGAATCTTCGATGAATGAGATAATGAAGAACAGGATAAAAATCTGCGGTACGAAAACCAGAACACCGCCGACTCCGGCAAATATCCCTTCAAAGACAAGGGCTTTGATGAAATCGTGCGCGCCTATGCTGTCCAGCAGCCAGGTGGTTCCGCTGCGCAGCGGACCGTTAATGAAGGCATCCAGCAGGTCGGATAACGGGGTCCCAATCCACTCAAAGGTTAGCTTGAACGTGAGATACATGAACAGCAGAAAGATCGGAATTCCAAGGAACTTATCGGTAACGATCCGGTCAATCCGCTCCGAGAAGCTGTGGTAACCGTCCTTGGTATGCCTAACACATTGTTCAAGATAAGTATGAATGTGGTCTGCACGCTGCTTGCGAATGTATTGGGACAGCGTTCTTACTCCAAATGTACGGCTATGAGCCATTTCTGTATTCCTGTACAGTTGGTCCAGCCAATGTTCATCCATACCTGCTGCCTTCAGGGCAGCACGAACGACGGAGTTGCCCTCGAAGAACTGAACTGCCATCCAGCGCGGGGACAGAGTCTCCTCGGGCAGCTGCTCCATAAGCTTCGTAATAGCATTCTCCAGCTGCTCTCCATATGAGATAAAGTAAGGCTTTAATGCCTCACCAGACGTAGAGCCGGTTATCGCCTCAAGCACCTGACCAGTTCCTTTGCCACTCCTCGCTACAACAGGAATTACCGGTACACCCAGCAGATCCGATAATCGGGTCGTATCAATCTCAAGCCCGCTGTGCTTCGCGACATCCATCATATTCAGCGCGATCACCAGCGGCTTGCCGTACTCCAGCAGCTGAACCGTCAGATTCAGATTCCGTTCAAGCTGTGAGGCATCCACCACGTTAAGAATGGAGCCAAAAGACTCCTCCAGCAGAAATCGGGAAGCAACCTCTTCATCATGAGAGAGGGGGTTCAGCGAATAGAGACCTGGAAGGTCTACAAGCGTGCCACCGCCAGCCTTCAGCGTACCGATCTTCTTCTCTACCGTTACACCAGCCCAGTTGCCCACATATTCATAAGAGCCGGTTAATGCGTTGAACAAAGAGCTCTTGCCTGTATTTGGGTTCCCGGCTAGAACGATGTTGTTCATACGGCTTCAACTAGAATCTGAAGCGCCTCACTCCGGCGGATAGATATCCACTGGCTGCTTGCTTCTAACGTTATCGGTCCACCGAAAGGGAGTCTTTTGATAATGGATACCTGTGTCCCTTCCATAATCCCCAGATCGTTCAGCCTTCTGCTTACAAGCTGATTACTGCAGGCCATATCTATGATGCGGACCGGTGTGCTTAGCTCGATCTCTGTTAATTTCATTGGTTTCACCCCGAATAAGAATGATAATTATTATCAATTGATTAAATTGTATGGTAATAATTATCATTTTTCAATGCACTTAATATGAAGTATTTGTTACAAATTTCACAAGTTTCGGTTGATTCGAACTGCGCACCTTCGAATTTGCAGGCTAGAAATACGCACCAAAACAGACTCCATTCCACAAGGGAACGGAGTCTCCGGATTCAGCTGTTATTAAGATAATGTCGCCAAGGCCTCAGTTGAGAAAGGAACTAACTCATTCAGCTTGCCCTCGCGAACCTTGTCCGCCCAAGCGGGGTCCACCAGCAATGCGCGGCCAACCGCGACCAGGTCGAACTCTTCGCGGCTGAGCCGCTCCAGCAGCCCGTCAATATTGGTGTTGCCAGCTCCCTTCCCCTCGGTAAAACCGCTCATAAAGTCCGTATCGAGACCGACGGAGCCGACCGTAATTACAGGCTTCCCGGTCAGCTTCTTGGTCCAGCCAGCCAGGTTCAGGTCCGAGCCTTCGAATTCCGGCTCCCAGAAGCGGCGGGTCGAGCAGTGGAACACATCAACGCCCGCTTCAACAAGCGGAGCTAGAAATTGACCGAGCAGCTCAGGTGTCTCTGCCAATTTGGCTGTGTAGACGGAGGACTTCCACTGGGAGAATCGGAATACAATCGGGAAGTCCGGCCCTACCGCCTTGCGGCAAGCCTCAATGACTTCCACAGCGAACCGGGTGCGTCCAATCATATCACCACCGTATTTGTCGGTGCGCTTGTTCGTTCTCTCCCAGAAGAATTGGTCTATCAGGTAACCGTGCGCCCCATGGATCTCCACGCCGTCGAAGCCTATTCTTTGGGCATCCGCAGCCGCCTGGGCATAAGCAGCAATGACCTGGGCAATCTCTTCCTCCGTCATAGGGTCTACCACTTTCTCACCAAGAATATTGATGCCTGACGGCCCGATTGGCAGAGCTTCAGGATTAGGTGAATCTCCGATCTTGCGATCTGTACCCACATGCCAAATCTGCGGGATGATTCGTCCACCTGCGCTATGTACAGCATCCACGACTTTCTTCCAGCCGTCTAGAGCATCCTCGCCATGGAACCGTGGCACATTGGGATTCCCTGTGGCCGCAGGGTGATTAATTACAGTACCCTCGGTAACAATGAGCCCTACGCCATTCTCCGCCCGGCGTCTATAATATTCCGCCACATTCTCTCCTGGTACACCTCCCGGCGATTGGGAACGTGTCATCGGAGCCATCACAATTCGGTTAGGGAGCTCCAGCTTCCCCGCATGAAAAGGTGTAAATAATGGATTCGTCACTTGATTGCCTCCCATATAATAAATTTAGTATAGTTAATTCGTACTGACTAGGTTGGTTTAATCTTCCACCCCTATTATATCGATAATTACCGAAATGTAAAACTGTTTATCCCCCTGTGCGCTCATTATGGTCAAAAGCTGCCGGAATTGTGTTTTTACCCTGCTGCAAGGGGCTTCTGAGTGGTATGATAGACGTAATGGTAGACTTGGCTATGTTTAGTCTAATTTATGATAACCGGAGGACTCCTTGATTTGAGATTACCACTTCGCAAAAAGCTGTATTTCAGCTTCCTTATTATCATCGTCCTGTTTCTGGTTACAGCTTCTATATCTACAATCTTGACTCAGAGAATTGTTCATTTTACTAATGACATTCTCGTATCGGAGAAGCGTCTTGAGGCTGTTCAGAGACTTAACCTTTTTGCCCGAACCGCTAATGACAACGGAGCCCACTATTTGCTTGCTCCACTCTATATAGAGGATGACTTCAAATCACAATTTGAAGCGAATGTGAAATATCTCGATCACGAATTCGGGAAGCTTGAAGACATGACTACCGAGCCTTCAGATCTGGCCATGATCCGCCAATTCTGGGACAAATGGAAGGCTTACGTCGCAGACAGACGGAATATTATGAACCTGAAGAAAGCCGGGAAAGTCACGGAAGCCCAAAACAACTATACCAAGATCAGCTATGACCCGATCGCCTTTGCCCTGCATGCCTTCTCTAAATCCGAGCAGGCTCAGATTGACGGGTATAAGAGTAGAATTGAGGCAAGTGGACGAACGATTCAGATCATGAATCTCTTCATGGTCTCCTTGGCTACGCTGCTCTCGCTCTTCATTGCCATAGCGCTCTCGAACTCCTTGATCCGCAGGATTCTGCTTCTGCGCTCCAATGCCCAGACGGTTGCCAGCGGCAATCTCCAGGTTCCGGATCTTCACTTCAAGAGCAAGGACGAGCTTACGGATCTGGCTAACTCCTTCAATGCCATGACCGAGTCCCTTAGGTCAGTCATGGATTCCAATCAATTCCTTCAGCAGCTGTCATTCAGGGATGGACTGACCGGAATTGCGAATCGCCGCTGTTATGATGAGTCGCTGGAGCAAGCATGGGTTCAGTCTGCGGCTGCGTCCAGACCCATCTCATTAATCTTGTTAGATATTGATTGTTTCAAGAGATTCAACGATATATATGGCCATCAGGCCGGGGATCTATGTCTCAAGCAGGTCGCTGACCTCCTGCAGGAGCAGGTGAGAGAATCCGGCGGACTGGCAGCCAGGTATGGCGGAGAGGAGTTCGCCGTGCTGTTGGCAGGCAAGACAAGCGGGGAAGCCTGCCAGATTGCGGAACACTTCCAGAAGGCACTGGCCGAACAGTGTATTCCCCATACCGGTTCAGATATCAGTGAATTTGTTACCGTAAGCATTGGAATATCCAACCTCACCGCTACCGGGGAGAACGCCCCCGATGATCTGCTGATTGAAGCAGACCACGCGCTGTACCAGGCCAAAGAGCATGGTAGAAACCGCATCTGTGTGTATGCGCATGATCAAGTAACCGAAGGGGGTCTTACCCCATGAGAAGACAGCTGGCAGTAATAGGTATAATCGCAGTACTACTCAGTCTAGCAGCCTGTTCAGGCACAAGCTCCAAGGATAAGCAGCCTGTGACGCTGACATTCTGGACCACCACTCCGAGCCCTGAGACTGCGTTCTTCCAGGAGCGGATCAATGCTTTTGAGAAGGAACATCCAAATATTAAAGTCAATATAGCTATGCACGAGTTTCCTTTTGCGACCAATGAATTCAAGACTGCTGTCCTGGGTGACCAAGAGGTGGATATCTTCCGGGCAGATAATACCTGGATTCCCGAATATGCGAATTTGAATATTATATATCCCCTGAATACGCTTGGCCCCCGTGCTGACTCATCAGGGTTCGTCAGTTCCGCGTTGGACGCAGCCACATACCAAGGGAATATCTATGGCTTCCCGTCTGTCATGGAAGTGCCGGCTCTCCTGTATAACAAGAGGATCCTTCGAGAAGCAGGCTTCACCCGGCCTCCGCAGACGATGGACGAACTGCTGAAGATGGCTAAGGCGCTAACCGGCAAAGAGAGGTACGGCCTGTACGTCACCGAGGACTCTTACTTCTCCTTGCCCTATCTATGGGCTTTCGGAGGGGATATGATTTCAGACCAGGGACACATTCAGATCGCCTCGGTCCGGTCCAAGCAAGCTTTTGAATTCATGCTGAAGCTGCGGCGCGAAGGCGTTACCCAGCCATACGACAACTTTAACAACTGGCACTATACGATGATGAACGACTTCACCGAGGGCAGATCCGCTATGATGATTAATGGTCCCTGGGCCATTCATGATGTATTGAAGGGTAAGGAGTTCCAGAACCCTGACAATATCGGCATCGCCCCGATTCCGCGCGGACCTGGTGGGCAGGGATCTCCTATCGGGGGACACAGCCTGGTCATTAACAAATACAGCCGTCATCCGAAGGAGAGCTATGAGTTGATTCGCTACCTTACAAGCACGGAGACTGAAATTCTCCAAAGCGAAAGGTTCAAGACTCTGCCGACGCAGCAGGCCGCTTATACAGATCCAAGACTCGCCTCCGATCTTCTTGTTCAAGGCTTCCGGGCCCAGCTGGATGTAGCCAAGACCCAGCCCAAGATTCCACTGAGCTCCAAGCTGTATATGGACTTCACCCCCAATCTGAACGCCATGCTCTTCGGGAAGGAGTCGGTTGACGAAGGGGTGCGGAAGATTGAGAGCTCATGGCAGAATCTCCTTGAGATGCAGTAATCCTACTTAAAGGGGTTATAAAACCGTGTTCCATCATAGAAGGTAACCAGTGTCACGACCACTCCAACGACTATAATCAGGCCAAGTGCCGCGTAATCCAGCGTGGTAAATGGACGCGACTTGTACCAGGTCCGCCTCCCGAAAGTGAACTGTGGCAGGCTGAGGGCACCCAGGCCATTGAGCAGGATAGCAAGCACAGAACTGATCGAATCTCTCCATAAAAAAAGGACGCCTGTGGCGTCCATGACTCTGATGATGTTACAGTGTATCCGCAAGTACCTTGGCCTGGGCATCGAGCTGTCGTGCAGCTTCTCCGATACCCAGAAATTCATCAACAGCCTGCCGGATACAGGTCTGGCTATCTTCAATAGAGGTTTGGGAACGCTGGGTCACGCTTAGTGTCTCGAGGACTTTGCTGGTAATGCCCTCGGTGTAGGAATTCACTTCCTGTATAGCCTCCTGTACCTGCTGAGCCAGCTTGCGAACTTCTCCCGCCACCACATTGAAGCCCCTTCCGTGCTCACCCGCATGAGCTGCCTCAATTGCGGCATTTAGAGCGAGCAGGTTGGTCCGGTTCGCAATATCCCGAACGGTCTTAACAATTCCCCGGATAGAATTGCTCTGCTTCTCCAGCAGCTCGAACGAGGCTAGGTTATCGTGTGCTTCCTTGGCCACCTGTCCCATGACCGCCTCCACTTCCTGACTCCGGGCCACGCCTGCGGCAGCCCTGCGCAGGAGATCCTCTGCCGTATTCTGAAGCTCGCTGGTTAACCGGGTAGTGGCATTCTCCCGGTAGGTTATATCGGTAGCAATCTTGAGGACAGCATGAACCTCCCCATCTTCATTGTAAATGGGGGTATAGGTGGCCTCCAGCCATAAGATTCTTCCATCTTTGGCCACGCGCATGATCTTCTCCTGAAAGGCATAACCTTTCTTGAAGTTCGCCCAGAAGCCTGAATACTCAGGGCTGCGTATGAATTCAGGTGTGCAGAAGCTCTGGTGATGCATACCCGGCATTTCTGCGGCGGTATAACCCATAGCTCTGGCGAAATTCTCATTTACCCATAATACATTTCCTTGGATATCGAACTCGATCATGGCTAGTGACCGCTCAATGGCGGCAAGAACAGACTTCTCATTCAGGACTTGGGAGCTGTGGTAGTTAAATCCTTCTTTATGCATGCGGGTCTCTCCTCTTAGGTTGGCCTGACTTCCGGGGCACGTCATACTCCCGATCAAAGGCCCAACTTTTAAATATATTAACCTTGTCTCTGAAATCTACACCATTACCTGTATCCCTAGATCCGTCCCTCTTCTTTCAAAATATCCTCAAAAGCATCCACAACAGCCTTATCATAATGGCTGCCTGTGAGTCTCCGAAGCTCATCCATGGCCACCTGTGCGCCAGAAGCCTTACGGTAGGCCCGGTCCTCGGTCATCGCATCGAACGTGTCGCTTACCGCAATAATCTTGGCCTCGAGAAGGATCTCCTCCCCCGTCAACCCATGCGGGTAACCGCTCCCGTTAAGCCTTTCATGATGCTGCTCAATAATAGGCGCAATCTCACCGTAGTAGGTCTCCTTGATCATTTCCGCCCCGTCAGCGGGATGTCTCTTGATCATTTCATACTCGTCACCTGTCAGGCGCCCCGGCTTATTCAGAACCTCCTCAGGAATATGAATCTTGCCAATGTCATGCAAAATGGAGGCGATAGACAGATTCTCCAGCTGTTCTTTATTCAGCTTCAGCTTCTTGGCGATCTTCACCGCATACTCCGCTACCCGATCACTATGCATATAGGTGTAGCGGTCCTTCTTCTCCACTTCCTTCACCATGCTCATCAGCTTGGAGATATCCTTACTCAGATGGACAAACGTTTGCTCTGTGATGACCCACAGGTACGTAATATCGGTCAGTGCGGTGAAATGAATCGGGTCCTTAAGCCCTTTTGCCGTATAATAATCATGTGGTCCAAGTTCAATCTTCTCATCGTCTAATTCGCATACCAGCGTGCCGGACAATATATAGAAAAATTCCATTACATTTGAATTATCACTTGGATATACAAAGAACAATCTATCTTTCTCAATGGTCTGAAGCAGAACCTCTACTCCATCTCCCCGTGAAAGCAGCTTGATTTCATTCTTGTCGAAGTGTACTTCTTCAAGAAATGACCCTTTCCTTCCGATTGTGAACCCATCCATTATGATCCCCCTTATATGAGAAAAAACGAGCTCGTAAAAGAACTCGTTTTTTCTCTAGATTATACTATTTTGTGGATGGTAGGAAGGGCTAATCTTAATTTATTCCAACAACCCAAACCGGGTCGATCCATACTTCCCGATCAGCGAAGCGAACAAGCTTCCAGTAACGCTCTACCACGAGGCCCTGCTCAGCAGCCTTCTCAATGGCATAGGTGGCCAAATCGTAAGTAGTATCGTAGACATCTGTAATAATTTTGTTCAAATCTTCCGTATACTTATTGGTTAGTTCCTCGTAATCTCCGGTTCTTTGATTCAACTTGTCCTCAAGCTGCTTGATACGAGCGGAAGCGAGGCCGGCATCCTGGACATCCGGGGTGATAAGCTGGGCTGTAGCCTGTTCAATATCTTGTTGGATAACAAGAATCTGCTGGTCCACCTTGCTTGTCTCCGCTTGGATCTTGGCGCTAAGAGCGGCAGCTTCGTGATTATCAGCCGCTTCAAGGCCAGCCTGGGCTACTACGCTTATCTTTCCTGTATCCTTCAACAGTTGAGCGACTTTATCCTTCACTTCCAATTTGCGGATATCAGACAGATACTTCGCTTCCAGCTTGTCAGCCGCAGCAACACCGTCCTTAATAATCTCTTCAATCTGTTCATTAGTCTGGTTAATCAGCTCGTAAATGGCATCAAGGTCCGAATTGCTGCTTTGTGCAAAGGCGCTTGTCCCAAAAGAGAATACCAAGGTCAATGTGAACAGGACTGCTAGAGCTTTCTTCATTAATTCTCCTCCAAATCATATATATTCTGGTCACCTGCGAAATGAAATCTATGAATTCACAGTTACCAATATACCATTTATAACCAAACTAGGATAGGACATAAATTGTCGATTTAATAATATTTTTTTCGTACCTACTCCATATAAAAATCACCTATCCGCAACCTTTGAATAGACTAATACCCACAGGGATTTAAGCAAGAAGCGATATGCCTAAGTGAGGGAAGTGAGTACTACATGCAGCTTTGGCCGATTGTTGAGACCGGGTACGGGATTCGTATACGCCGCGCGACCCGGGTCAAGGATGTCTATAAGATAGAGACCGGGCATGCCGTCTACTGCTTGAAAGCATATGACTTCCCGGAAGAAGAGGTCAGGTTTATTACGCGGGTTCTGTCCTGCCTGGATGAGCATCAGTTCACCCGGAGCCAGAAGGTCTATCCTACGGTAGATCAGGCGGCTTACCTCAGCCATGAGGGGACTTATTACACCCTGACGAACTGGGTACATGGACAGCAGCCCAAATTCGCAAGAACCAGCGACTTGAGACGAGGGATAGCCACCCTGGCCAAGTTCCATCTTCTAGCCACCGGCTTTCCGGCTCTGGAGGCACCCGAGTCACGGATCCGCTATTCCAGGCTGCCGGGTGAACTATCCGATTACAAGAACCTGCTGCTTCCTCACCCGAGAACGAATCACCTTGTAGAACAATGTGATGAAGCGCTGGAGCTCTTGCAGCAGCCCAAGGTGCTGGAAGCTGTTCAGCAGGAGCAGGTGAACGGTGCATTTATACATGGAGACTATAATTACCCCAATCTGGTCAAGGACAGGAAGAATACCATACACCTGATTGATTTCGAGAACACCTCCATGCATGTCAGAACTAAAGATCTGGCCCATATTCTGCATCGCAATTGCCTGTGGAACGCTGCGGGGATGCTTCGGTTAATCGAGTATTATCAGCGGTACCGTCCTATGGGCACCTCTGAGCTGCGCCTGCTTCTCGCCCTGCTGACAGCCCCCTATCACGTGGTCCGCAACCTCCGGATCGGGGGCCTCCGGAGCGCCGGGCCTATCATCCCTTCCCCAGGACTGCTTCGCAGATACCAGCGTGAACTTCGGGCTTGGCTCTAGCTTCGAACTCACCTGACTTATAACTTGGAATGCAGCGAACAGCAGAAGACCGTCTTTGGCCGCCAGGCTGAAGGCGGTCTTTATGGTCTGCAACTTTGCGATGAGGTTTCTCTGATTTTAAAGCAGGGCAGACTCTACAATAGATGCGTAGAATTGGAGGCATAATTATGGACTTATATAATGGCAAACCGCTGTGGGCGGAGGACAAGCCGGATTCCCCATTCACCCGAAGCGAAATGCTGAACCACTATGATGTCATCATTGTCGGCGGGGGAATATCCGGTGCCTTAAGCGCTTATTCCCTCGCGGCTGAGGGCCTGAGTATTGCTGTGATCGACAGGGGCGCCATGGGCGGCGGAAGTACCTCGGCAAATATGGGACTCCTCCAGTATTCAAGTGATGTTATGCTGCATGAATTGATTGAACAGATTGGCAGGGACAAGGCCATCCGCTTCTATAAATTATGCGAGCAGGCTCTGACTCAGCTGCAGGAGATTGCCGGTAAGCTGGATACGCCTGCAGACTTCATCCGCCGCAACAGTCTATATTTCGCAAGCGAACAGTCCCACGTGGCCCCGCTGAAGAAGGAGTATGACACGCTTGCCGCCCATGGCTTCAAGGTCGATTACTGGACGGAGGGTGACTTGCGCTCTTATTACCCCTTCTCGAAGCCGGCAGCCCTGATCACTTACGGCGATGCGGAGGTTAACCCTGTCAGGTTCAGCAGGGGAATTCTCCATCAATTACACCCGCACCCTGTGCATGTATTCGAACACGTCCGGGTAACCGGAATTGAGGAGGCCGTGCATCGGCTGAGGGTGCACACCTCAGTGGGTCCCTTTCATTGTTCCCAGGTGATATTCGCGACAGGCTATGATGCGGCCCCAGGCCTTATGCGGACCCGAGTGAATCTTACCCGCTCCTATGCCATTGCTACTGAACCTGTTGACGATCTCTCGTGCTGGAAGGATCGGGTATTAATCTGGGAGACCAGGCGGCCGTATGTGTACATGAGGACAACTCCCGATGGGCGAATTATAGCTGGCGGCTTGGACGAGGATACGCCGGGGACGAAGCATAGCGAGGCATCCCTTCGTAAGCAGGCCGAGACCATCAGGAGGAAGGTCCTGCAGTTATTTCCGCTGCCCAGCCTCAAGACCGCCTTCGCCTGGGCCGGGGTATTTGGCCAGTCGGTGGATAGCCTGCCTTTTATCGGAAGACATCCTGTCAAAGAGCGTATCTACTATCTGCTCAGCTACGGTGGCAACGGAACCGTGTATGGTATGGTGGGCGCGCATATTCTGAGAGATTTGATCCTGGGGCGGTCGAACCCCGACGCGGATATCGTGAAGCTTGCACGAGATGCCGACTCTACAGAGGAGTTGTAGCAAAATACGAGACCTATTTAATAAGACAGGAATGAGGCTGGTAGAGCTCTCCCTGTCTTTTTGAATGTAACCCGCTTGCGTAGTAGAGTAATCCCTGCACTTATGAACCAGCATCAAGTATAATTCTGAACTATATGAAGGAATTAGATGGGGCAGGTGACCGAGTTGACAGATCAGGCAGACAAAGTAGTAATTGGAATCGACGGGGGCGGCACACATACGCGCGCTATGGTGTGTAATCTACGCGGAGAGGTGCTGGCTTATACCGAGAAAGGCCCTGCCTCGATCTATAGGGACGCTTCTGCCGCGAGAAATGTGACGGGGGCTATCGAAGAGGCCTTGGTACAAGCAGGCAAGTCCCCGGAGCAGGTGCTCGGGGTCGCTGCCGGCATCGCCGGATATGATACGGAGGATGACTTGGCGTGGATTATGACGCTGACCCGGCTGCCCGGGTTAATCTGCCCGACATGGCATGTGAACGATGCTGTGATTGCACATCAAGGTGCCTTGGGGATGCAGCCGGGCATTGTCGTGATTGCGGGAACGGGTTCAAACATATTAGCCATTACAGAAGAGGGACAGCAGCTTAGAAATGATCAATTCCATCATTACGCAGCCAGCGGCGCGCGGCTCATTGCTTATGATGCCGTGTACGAGATCCTTGCCGGAAATACGGATTCTACAGATGAAGGCCTTATTGCTGCCATGAAGACACACTGGCATGTGGAGACCTTGTCTGAATTCTATCAGCTGGCGAAGAAGGGATTTGAAGCTGACCGGCAGCTCCGTGACCGTACCTTTGGCAGATTTGCGCCCTGGATTACGGAGGCAGCTTCCCAGGGAAGCTCAACAGCCATGCGGGTCTGCGATCGTGCCGTAAGCCAGATCAAAGTGGGCGTTGAGCTCTTGGGGAGCTCTTTTGCAAATGAATCCGTTGATGTCGTCCTGATTGGCGGTGTAGCCAATTCCACCTATGTAAGCAGAGCTCTGACCCGGCAGCTTCAGTGTGGATCCCATCGGCGGTATCAGGTTCATAAGCCTATCCTCTCTCCCGTGGCGGGTGCAATTCTTCTAGCTCTTCATGAGCTCGGAATGCCGGTCCTGCCCGCAGTGATCACGAATCTGCAGAGAAGCCCCTTTGCTAGGGGCAGCAAAGAACAGCCAGCGGGACATTAACCGCTTGGCTGTTCTTTGGTGTAGGTACATGTAATGCTTGGCCGCTAAAGGCTAATGGCAGCATAGCCCTGATCAGCCGCCTAGAATAATTACTCCGCGGACCGTGTCCGGTTACCCAGGGACGACATCCGCTGCTTCTCCTCGGCCAGAAGTTCCTCCGCAAGCTCCACTCCCGCCCTTCCAAAAGACGGGTCCGCCTGCTGCACAGCCCGTTCGGTATGCTCAAGGCTGTTCTCGGCTTGCTCAGCCATCTGCTCCGTCGGGTGGCTGAGGGCCGATGATACGGCATAATGCAGCTTGTTCACTGAGTTCAGAGCTCCGGCAACGCTGCTGTTGGCTTGAAGACTGGAATCATAACGCTTCATGAATAAGACCTCTCCTTTCAATGAAAAAACTCTCCGGTTCTCCTATAGCATGGTTAGCAGGAGGCGATCTTATGCGCTTCATAGCCAATATTCATTTATTTTCTGAAACATCTTGACATTATTTTCATTAAGTGATAATTTATTAAATGCATTTATAGTTTAGCACTAAACTATTATTTGGTTAACTAACTCGTATTCGCCAGAATATGAGGTTGGAATCATGCGAATCTATCGCAGCTCTGGAGGGGGTACTAGTGGCTGAAAGTGAACTGCTATTCGAGGTAGCAACCATGTTCAGAACTCTGCTGAAGGGAATATCGCATGAGTGGAACAAGAAGAACCAGCTTCTAAGCCTGGCCCAGTTCCGAGTGCTCTATGTACTGAGCAAGGAGGGTCCCAGGAAGGTATCCCAGCTGGCCCATGCGCTCTGCATAACACCCGCAGCGATCACGGGGATTACCGACAAGCTGCTTGAAGAGGGTTATATAAGTCGCGAGCGCGCCGAGAAGGACAGGCGGGTCGTGAATATTTCCATAACAGAGAAAGGGGAAGCGATCATCCAAGAAGCGAAGGAAGGCCATAGTGAAGCGATCCACTCGTTCTTCACTCTGCTGCCTGAAGAAGATATGGAGCATTTGAGACGTATTTTTGGCACCATGCTGCAGGCCATGGACAAATAACTTTTTTAGAGGTGAGATTAACTTATATGGAGCACTTATCACATAAACGAAAAATCACGATCATGTTCGGCATTATGGCCGCCATGTTCTTCGCCGCGATCAATCAGACGATTACCAGCACAGCAATGCCGCGGATTATCGCGATCCTTGATGGTATGGATTATTACACCTGGACCATCAATATCTATCTACTTACATCTACAATTGCGACTGTTCTTGTCGGCAAGCTGTCCGATATTTATGGCCGCAAGCCCTTCATATTAATTGGTATTCTATTATTTATGATCGGGGCTTTCTTGACGGGGACCTCCTCTGACGTCTATCAGTTCATCATCTACCGGGGGATCCAGGGAATTGGCGCCGGGATTATCCAATCTACGGCATTCACAGCTGTAGGGGACTTGTTCTCTCCACGCGAGCGCGGTAAATGGATGGGCTATATGACCGCAATCTTCGGCTTCTCCAGTGTGCTTGGACCTACGCTGGGCGGTTATCTGGTGGACAATATGGACTGGCACTGGCTGTTCTGGATCTTCCTGCCGCTCGGAATTGTGGCCTTCATCATGATTCTTATGTTGTTCCCTAAAGTGGAACGCAGACCGTCCGAGGGGATCGACTATCTCGGCTCTCTCTTCATCACTACCACTATCGTTCCCCTTCTGCTCGCTTTCTCATGGGCAGGCACGAAATATGAATGGGGATCATCGGAGATTTTAGGGCTTCTTGGTGCAACCCTTGTATCTGCCATTATCTTTGTCTTTGTGCAGTCCAAAGTGAAGAATCCAATTCTTCCACTTCATCTGTTCAAGAACAGCGTGGTGACCATCTCCAACATTATCGGCTTCATTATGAACTTTGGATTGATGGGAGCCATGATCTATATCTCCTTCTTTGTGCAAGGTGTTCTCGGTATCAGCCCAACTCTTGCCGGTTATGTTACCATGCCGATGTCGATCGTTATGGTGGTTATGAGTGCTATTGCAGGACAACTGATTGCCAAGAAGGGCAAATACAAGCGTTATGCGCTGATCGGGGTACCGATTATGATCGCCGGCATGGCCATTATGATCGTGATGAATAGTGTGGGAACCGCCATTCTTAGTATGGCTGTGTTCGGAATGGGTCTTGGACTCGCTATGCCGGTCTTCTCCCTGGCCACACAGAACGCCGTATCCCATAAGGAGCTGGGTGTTGTTACCGCGTCCAATCAGCTCTTCCGGAATCTTGGAGGTACCATTGGGATCGCTGTAATGGGTACGGTCATGTCCAACAACCTGACGACCAATTTGAAGAATGCTCTTCAATCGTCATCAAGCACGCTTGATCCCAGCAAGGTAGACCCGGCGCTTGCCGAGAAACTGCGCGCCTTTGCGGATCCGCAGATGCTCATGAACAAGCCCGTGCTTGAGGCAACTCAGGCCAAGCTTCCGGCAGAGGTACAGCCTATGTTCGCACAGATGATTGACAGCATCCGGGATGCGCTCGGCACGACATTGTCCACCGTGTTCCTGACAGGAACGCTCGTGCTCGTAGTCGCCTTTGTCCTTGTGTTCTTCCTTAAGGAGCTTCCTCTGCGGACCACGAACCAGACCGCAGGAGAATCCACTCCGCAAGGCAGCAGTGAAGATGGAGCCTCATCAAAGCTTGTAGCTGAATAGGCTTGGTATCGTAACACAACCATTATTGTGGTCCTAGTGCAAGCAGGACAGTAATATTCTCTCTCTTCTTCACAGTATCCAAAAAGGTCATGTTCCGGGTTGCCTGGGCATGGCCTTTTTGAGTCACTGTTCAATCTCTGGACTTGGGCTAATGTTAAACATCATAGCTCTTCCCCCGGCTACAGGTTCCCTTCATGGATGCCTGCGGCCTGCTCCAAGCAGCTTGATTGCAGCATGGCTTCCGCAATGATCAGGAAGTCCTCTCTGCCGATCTCAAGATGTCCAAAGCGGAAGCGGTAGCCCCAATTGGTTACCCCCTTGGTGAAGCTGAGCTGCTGAAGCAGGGAGCTGATCTTCACTTCCCGGCATGGAGAGTAGCGGATATTTCTCCGGAAGGGCACAAAGGTCTCTGACATGCGGTATTCATACACCCGGTCATCCGCGACTTGTCCGATCGCGGTGAAAGCTTGAAGCGGCTGTCCATTCGCCATATCTGTCCGGGGGGAGTAATAGATAAGCCAGTCTCCGGGCTGCATCCGCTTAAGCGGGGCAGACTTGCCATGACACAGCTGGGCGAATCCGCCCTCCACCCCCCGGGCCACATGTGAGGCGGACACCACACCGATCCAATATCGGCCTTGTTCCTGCAGCGGAAGCCGAAGCTGTTGTGGTTCATCAAGCATGTCTTAGTCCTCCTTATTCTTAATTTAGTTACAGTATATAAAAAGGCTACTGACACCATCCTGTCAGTAGCCTTTTTGCTTTTTTTTCTGGCTTTATTGCTTGTTGAGCTTGTATTTATTACCTGAAAAATACGTTGTCAACATTGTATTTCGCCCTAAGCTCATTAATAATATACGTCTCATAAATTTCTCTATGAACCGGGTCCTCTACTACACAAACCTCAATCCGGGCCACTTCATCCCGGTGTAATTTGATTGGGGATACCGTATCTTCGAAGTGCTTCTTAATTCTGGGTCTCAGCTTTCTGGCCTTACCTACGAACAGCAGCTCATCCCGGTCGTTGTAGAACATAAATATCCCGCCAACTTCTCTGGAGATCAGGTGAAAGTCCGTGAACCCGTAAATATGGCTCAGCTGAGGATTCTCCTGCTTATGAATCGTTACGTCCGGTGTAGGAATAGTAATGTTAATCATGGTGGCTACAGCTCACTTTCTATATTTTCTTTACGAACTCCGATTTGAGCTTCATGGCACCGAAGCCGTCAATTTTACAATCGATATCATGGTCTCCGTCAACCAGACGTATATTCTTCACTTTGGTTCCGATCTTCAGAACGGATGAGCTTCCCTTGACCTTAAGGTCCTTGATTACCGTTACCGAGTCCCCATCGTTCAGGATATTCCCATTAGCATCTTTGATTATCTTCTGGTCCTCTTCTTGGCCGTTCTCGGAACCTGGAGCCCACTCATAGGCGCATTCCGGGCATATAAGAAGACTTCCATCCTCATATGTATATTCTGAGTTGCATTTTGGACAGCTTGGCAATTTTGACATGACTGGTTATTCCCCGTTTCTAAATTAATGGAGTGCACTATACAAAAAAGAGCACATAAGGAGCTCCTTGTCCTTACATGCTTTTATAGTGTCACAGTCTTCATCTATTGACAAGCCGCCTTATTCACCGCACTGGGACGGCCCGCAGGAATCTGCGTCAGCATGCTTCTCTACGAATCTCAGCCATTCGTCTCCTGGTCTGCTTCCCACCTGGATATCTCCTCACGCACCCGCGGGGCGACTTCGGTACCAAGCAGCTTGATCGCATTCATGACTTCCTCATGCGGCATTGAGCCGACCGGAACGTGCAGCAGGAAGCGGGTGATGCCCACGTGCTTGCGCAGGTGAATGATCTTCTCCGCCACCGTCTCGGGATCGCCTACATACAGAGCGCCTTCGAACCGCCGTGCGGCGTCAAAGGAGGCTCGGGTATAAGGCCCCCAGCCGCGTTCCCGTCCCAGCTTGCTCATTGCTGCCTGTGTGGATGGGAAGAACTTGTCTGCGGCAAGCCCGGTATTCTCCGCAATGAAGCCGTGTGAGTGTGAAGCTACGGGAAGCTTCGAAGCGTCATGCCCGGCATGGGCGGCGGCCTTCTTATACAGCTGCACGAGCGGAGCGAACTGCAAGGGGCTGCCTCCGATGATGGCGAGCACCAGCGGAAGTCCGAGCAGACCGGCGCGGACCACGGATTCCTGGTTCCCACCGCTGCCCACCCATACGGGAAGAGGATTCTGAACCGGACGGGGATATACACCGAGGTTATCTATGGCCGGACGGTGCCCGCCGCTCCAGCTTACCTTCTCGGACTCGCGGATTTTGAGCAGGAGCGCAAGCTTCTCCTCGAACAATTCGTTGTAGTCATCCAGATCATATCCGAACAGCGGGAACGACTCGATAAAAGAACCTCTTCCCGCCATAATCTCCGCACGCCCGCTCGATATTCCATCCAGGGTGGCGAAGTCCTGGAATACCCGGACCGGATCGGCTGAGGAGAGAACTGTCACCGCACTGGTCAGCCTGATCCGCGTAGTCTGGGACGCTGCAGCTGCCAGTACGACGGCAGGCGAAGACGCCGCATAATCCTCACGGTGATGCTCACCTACTCCGAATACATCCAGCCCCACCTGATCGGCGAGCACAATCTCCTCCACCACTTCACGTAGCCGCTGGGCATGACTTACCACCTCTCCGGTGTGAACATCCGGCGTTGTTTCTACAAATGTGCTAATCCCTATCTCCACTTGATGTTCCTCCCTGTTGTAAGCTGTTAGGTTAGTTATTTAATCACGAATGCCGAAATTGCCCGAATCCCCGAACCACAGCATGTCAATTCTATATAAGACGCGGTTACAATGTTGAGTTCTCTATATGCATCTATCTATAGTGTCATAGTCTTCCCCTGTTAGCAAGAATCAGCTGCTTCCGGCCCTTCAATAATACGGTTGCCAGGAACCGCGAACTAAATTACAATTCATGATTATCGCATACCCTACATCCAGCTCGTCAGTTGGTGTAAGGATACGGGAGGATGACAAATTGTCGATTCGATTCAGGCTGTTGATTTCTTTTACATCGGTAGTGGTGGTCTCCGTGATTCTGTTCGTGCTCACCGCTTATCTGCTGTCCGTTGCTGTAACCGGTGATTTCCGCAGCATCAGCAGCTTCTATAATATCCACTATTCCCTTCACCCGCTCTCAGAGGAAGAGGAGAATCTGTTCATCGATATGAAATATCTGGCCAAGCACGACCCCGAACAATTGAAGGATCAGGCTCTGCTCAAGAAGTATGACTATCAGTTGAAAATGGTACAGGCCGGGCTCGTCGTCCGGGACAATAATACAATCGTCTATGCCGCACCTGCATTAAAGGGTATAGATCTGACTTCCAGCCTGCCCGCCTATGATATGGGCAATACGTCAATCCGGAATACGATGAACGCGGGCAATCGATTCTTCTCCTATTCCAAGTTCGACTTCTATTTCTCGGCAAAAACAGGTGAGAAAGGGAGCGTCTTCGTCCTTCGGGAGAGAAGTCCCTTCGCAGAGCTTGTGCGGACACTGCTCCCTATTCTGATATTTATCTTCACCGCAATCTTGTTATTAACCGGCTTGCTGCTCTACCGGTATGTGACTCGGACCATCATTCGCCCTTTGGATAAGCTTAGACAATCCGCTGAACATATCAAGGATGGAGATCTGACCTTTGAGCTGCACGCAACCTCCCGCGATGAAGTCGGACAGCTCGTTCACACCTTCGATCAGATGCGTCAGCAATTATCTGACTCTATCCAGCGGCAGCTCCACTATGAAGAGAACCGGAAGCAGCTGCTGTCGAATATTTCCCATGACCTAAGGACTCCCATTACGACGATAAAAGGTTATGCGGAAGGCATTCGGGACGGTGTGACGAATACCCCGGAGAAGCTGGACAAGTATGTCGGGGCGATCCATACGAGAGCGACAGACATGGAGCGCCTTGTGAATGAACTGCTGTTCTATTCCAAGCTGGATTTGAAGAAGGAGCCCTTCTCGTTCGGACAGGTGGAGCTGAGTCCATTCCTTCACCGCATTGCTGACGAATTAGCCATCGAGTTCGATAACCATGTCGTTGAGGTAAAGTGGGAAGAGGCGTCACAGGAGCCGTTATTCGTGCTCGCAGATCGCGAGAAGCTCAAGCGTGTGACCATGAATCTGCTCGATAACTGCCTCAAATATATGAATCAGGATCCTAAGCAGCTAACTATTGGGACGGAGAGGCAGGATGAATATGCCATCGTCAGGATCTCGGATAACGGTTCGGGCATTCCCCAGGATTCCCTGCCGCATATTTTTGAACGATTCTATCGGGCAGAGCCCTCACGGAGCCAGACTGCCGGAGGAAGCGGGCTTGGTCTTGCCATCGCCCGGCAGATCATCGAGGGACATGGCGGAACGATCTGGGCCACCAGCGTAGAGGGTCAAGGGACCAGCGTATTTTTTACATTAAAAATATTTGTGGATCGTCGGTGATGATGAATGAGGCGAATTTTAATTATTGAGGATGACCCGTATATTGCGGAGCTTCAGAGAGATTATTTCATGCTGCATGACTATGAAGTGGAGGTAAGCCACCACGGATCAGAAGGACTCGCCAAAGCCCTTGCTGGAGGATATGACCTCATTATCCTCGATCTCCAGCTGCCAGGAGTGGACGGATTCGAGATCTGCAGAACCCTTCGTGAGCAGCTGGATGTCCCTATCTTGATTGTGTCAGCTAAGAATGAAGAAATCGATAAAATCCGGGGCTTTGGCATCGGTGCGGATGATTTTGTGACGAAGCCATTCAGCCCGAATGAGCTGGTAGCCAGAGCTAAGGCCCATTTAGCAAGGTACGAACGGTTCACAGGGGGCTATAAGGTCCAAGAGTCGGACACCATCGATATTCGGGAGCTGTCGATCCACAAATCCTCCCACCGGGTATTCGTTCATGGCAGGGAAGTGGCGCTCACGGCCAAAGAATTCGAAGTGCTCGTATTCATGGCTGCGAACCCTAACCGGGTATTCAGTAAAGCTCAGCTGTTCGAGAGGATTTGGGGACTGGAATCGAATGGGGATATCGCAACCGTGACCGTCCATATTTCACGAATCCGGGAGAAGATTGAGGCTGATCCAGCTAATCCGCAGTTCATTGAGACCGTCTGGGGAGCAGGCTATCGGTTCACCATCTAGCAGTCTTTGGCAACTTTGCAGAAAGTTATCCTTCTGTTTATAAATTGTTTATACTTTCTTATCCGGCGATTTAGAGTGGTCATATAAGATTAATTCAGATATGTAACACCACTTTGAACCGAAGGGAAGATGAATAATGAACAAGTTCCATCAGAAAGCGGCCATCGCGGCTCTGACATCACTGCTAGCCGGAGGCGCGCTACTCCCATTTCAAGCACAGGCTGCACCCTTGGCGCCCGCAGCACATCTGCAATCATCGGTGTCCACGCATTTCAATCTGAAGGCCGAACAAGACATTAACCAATTAATAAATCAAGGGGTTCTTAAAGGCTACGCAGGCGGTCAGATCAAGGCTGAACAGCATGTGACCCAGGCTGAGCTTATCAAAATGATCGTACTCGCACTAAATCTGGATCAAAGCGGCGGGGCGCAGCATAGTGAAGGCAAGAAAGACAAGTGGTATACGTCTTACGTGGATACAGCGGCCGCTGCCGGTCTTATCGACAGCACAGCCAAGTTCCAGCCCAATAAGCCGGCACTTGGCGCCGAAGTCGCCCCAATGATCGCGAAGGCCTTGCAGCGTGATGTGAAATCCGTTCAATATTGGATGGAAGGCCTCGCCATCGGTAATGACAAAATAACCCGCGGTGATGCAGCCCGCCTTCTTGCACTCTCTGAGAAAGCTATCCGCTCCGCGTCGGCTGAGATCGTATCCATTAAAGCATTGAATAAAATCACACTTGAAGTGACCTTCAATGCGCCGCTCACGCTGGAAGATGAGGCAACAGCAGCTGCAAATACCCACTTCGCTTTCGACCATGGCTTGAAGCTCGTGAATCAGCCGCGCCTGAAGACAGGTTCTATCGCCACGTATATCGTTCCCGTCCAGACAATGACACCAGGAACAACCTATACTACGAACTATAAAGGCAAGGCAGCACATTCCGTGATTGCAAGCGAAGAAATGATTCAACTGAACGATGTTCGTCAAGTCACCTCCGATACCTTTGAAGTAGATTCCCTTCGCTCCGAGGGCGTAATCGATTATGGTTATATCATCTCTGCTTATGCAGGCGGCCGTGGGGCGAATGCGATTATCTTGAATGAGAATAACCAATATAATGGACAAGCTATGCAAATCATCTCTTCCCTTGCTACGAGACAGGCAACCCTCACACCGGAAGGCCAAGAGCCGATTACGGTCAATTACGTAGGGTTCACCCAATCGACAGATGGCAGACAAGAGCCTAAGTTCCGTCTGCCGGCAGGCACAACCCTGCAGCCTGGCGTGAAGTATACCGTAACCTCGGACTGGTTCAAGCTTAAGAATAATACATTCACAGCACAGAGCATTGCACCGCTAACCATTGCTTCCGTCTCCAAGATCGATCCGGTTACCCTGAATGTCACACTTACCGCGGATCCTATGGACGAGCTGTTCGCTTACCGTTCCATTCAGCTGAAGGGTTCTGACGGCACAACGCTGACGGCAATGTACAAAGTGCAGACCCGCAAAGGCGCGGTTGGCGTGTTCGAACTGCAAAATAACGGCAAGCTTGCTGAAGGCGTGGATTACCAAATCGCACCCGTAGGAAGCTGGGCAGTTGCTAGTAATGTGACCCTTACACAATAATATTGGATGCGATAATACCCTGAGAGTAGACTCTTCGGTCGTCAGGGATGCAAAAAAGCACCAACCTTTAAGGTTAGTGCTTTTTTGCTGTTCTCCGATACACTTCTAATACTAGACAGATAGATTCTCTCCCGAACGAGCAACAACCCCAACTTGTAAGTAATCCTTACAAGTTCCATATCCTTAACGGTTACACTAACACATAGCACAAGAAGCACCCTACCAGGTTAAAAGTGCCTTAGAGTACTGTCTACGCTCAAAGCTTGCGTAAGTTAAGTGGTTATAAAATCGCCCAAATTGCTCACTTATTACTTAACCAAGCTGGGCAACCGACACAAACGCAAGGTTACAGCAGCCGCAGAACTGGATTCATAGCTATATATAGAAGCCCCCTGCTTTTACAGGGGGCTTAATATATTGGAGAGGTGATAACAGATTACACAGTGATAGTAGACGTCCCAGTCTATATTTTTAACACTTCTCATACATTATGAGAACACTTCCCTTCTATACTTGTGAAAAAAGTATAAAGGAGTTTACGTCCATATGTCTAAAGTTAAAGTTCTGCTCGCTTCCACTATACTCGCAGGTATGATGGTGCCTGCCGCGAGCGCTGCCGCAAATACTGCGGATTACGTCGGTCTACGCCAATCCCTTGAGAAGATCGGGGCCAGCATTAGCTGGGACGTGGAGGACCGAGCCGCTTCCTTCAAGCTGTCCAATGGCATTTCAGGACTCGTCACCGTGGATGAAGCGAAATACCGCCTGGCGGGTAAGGAAGCTGAGCTATCCCTGCCGGTGAAGCTGGTGAACGGGAAGACGCTCATTCCGGCATCACTACTTCAAAGCATCATCGCGGAGAACAATAAGTACCGGGATGCCAAGGATGCGATTCCTACGTTCACCGTGAAGGCCCAGGGTGAGACGGAAGCGGTGGACTCCAAGTCCGGTGAAGATGCGGCTGATGACCCGGCGATCTGGCTGGACCCGCAGAATCCTGCCGGAAGCAAGCTTGTCGCCACGAACAAAGCCGGAGGCATTCTTGTCTATGATATGAACGGCAAGCAGCTGCAATCCTATCCGGTCGGCAAAATGAACAACATCGATCTCCGTTATGACTTCCCGCTAGGCGGCCAGAAGGTCGATATCGTAGCGGCAACGAACCGGTCAACGAACACGATTGATGTCTTTACAATCACTGGCGCAACCGGTGAGCTTAAGAGTGTAGTGGCTGAGCCAATCAAGTCCAAGATGGGTGAAGTCTACGGATTCAGCCTGTACCACAGCTTGAAGACCGGGAAGTTCTATGCTCTCGTGCTGGGCAAAGAAGGCGAATTCGAGCAGTATGAGCTTACGGATAACGGCAGCGGCAAAATCGCCGGTAAGCTGGTCCGCGAATTCCAATTGTCCTCCCAATCCGAAGGCATGGTAGCTGATGACGAGTATGGCAACCTCTATATTGCCGAAGAAGATGTGGCCATCTGGAAATACGATGCAGAGCCGGACGGCTCCGCTAAGCCGAAGCTGACCATCGATATTGCAGATGGACGCCGCCTGCAGGACGACATCGAGGGACTGACCCTCTATTATGGCAAGGATGGCGCCGGTTACTTGATCGCTTCCAGCCAAGGCAGCAACAGCTACGCTATCTATAACCGCACCGGGGACAACGCCTACATAAGCAATTTCACCATTGGAGATGGCGATCAGATCGATGGTACCAGTGAGACCGATGGCATTGATGTGCTGGGTGTGAACCTTGGAGACAGGTATCCGAACGGGGTCTTCGTATCCCAGGATGATTCCAATATGCACGGTGGCAAGGAGCTGAACCAGAACTTCAAGCTAGTAAGCTGGGATCAGATCGCGAACGGGCCTGCGAGCAAGCTGGAATCCGGCAACGGCGCGAATCCTAGGCAGCTGGTGAACCGCAGCGCAAAATAACCGGGGCTGATAGATCCCGGATCGTTACTAGGCAGAACAAATACTCCAACCTCCCGAATCAGTATTGGAAATTAGGGGGTTGGAGTATTTTCTCGGAGGTTCTTTCACTAGCTTGGTGAGGTTAGCCAAGTTCCAAATAAGAAAGGATTACTTTCAAGCCCTTCCGTTTCCCAAAAGGATTCGGAGGGGCTTTTAATATAATATTCATTAGAGAAATTAAATTAAATTAAATGTGACCAAATGCCGATCCCGCCAGTCAAACTAGTATATACAAAAAGACAACCAGAAAGGAGTGCAGCAGATTGGACCCTACTCTACTTGTGGTTCAAGCGATCACCGGCGACCGTAATGCATTCATTGAGCTAATCAGACAGCTGGAGAATTCGCTGCATTATATGGCCAAATCCATCGTAGGCAAGGACGAGGATGTGGCGGATGCCCTGCAGGAGACGATCCTGAAGGCATATAAATCGATTCATACGCTCCGCGAGCCGAAATTTTTCAAAACCTGGATCTTCCGGATTCTGATCAATGAATGCCATACCCTTCTCGCAGGCCGCTCCCGCACGGTCGTATATGCGGAGGTTCCCGTATCCTCTTCCCCGTCTGCCGAATACGACAATGTCGATCTTAGGGAAGCGGTTGACCGGCTTGATGAGCAGCAGCGTATCGTTGTAATTCTCCATTACTTCGAAGACCTGCCAACACGGCAGGTGGCGGGTATTCTTAACATCTCGGAGAGCGCGGTCAAGATGCGCCTGTCCAGAGCGCGCGAGACACTTCTGAAATATTTTAAAATTCTACGTGAAGGGAAGATGAATTATGGACCGATCTAAACTTGAACAGGAATTGAAAGAATTGAAGCCAGATGAGGTGGCTATCTCCCCACTTGTCCGCTTGCGTCTGGATGAGACCTACGCCTCGCTTCCAGAACAGACCATGAAGCAGAACCGCAGACGGCCAAGCTCACCGCTGCGTCGGACAACCCGTGCCGCCGCCGCTGCGGGAATCCTTGGCGCCGCTCTCTTCGCCTCCGGATTTGTATCCCCCGTCATGGCGGATTCATTGAGACAGATCCCTGTGATAGGAAGCATCTTCAGCTCGATCAAGGGTGATACAGGACTTCGAAATGCCGGAGATACCGGACTCGCCAAGACCGTGAACAGCCATGTCTCTCACAAGGATGTGAAGCTTGAGGTCACAGAGACCGTCTTCGACGGAAGCCGGGCTGCGTTCCTCGTGAACGTGACGGCTCCGAATCTGGACAACGGCCAATATGATAACGGAAGGGACATCGTGAAGCTTAGCAGCGCTGTAGATAATGTGTTCGTAACTGTAGATGGGAAGCGGCAGGGTGATCCGGGCTCAATCCTGAAGGGCACATTCTACAGCGGTGCGGGAGAGGCACACCCGAACATGTTAATCTTTGAGCAGGTACTGGATACGACCGGTGCAAGCTCCACCCCGGATTCATTTCAGGCACAAGTAGCCTTAACCCTGGATGGAATCGACCATGAATTCAAATTGGAAATTCCTTTCCACAAGACCGCATCACACATGGCCAAGCTGCATCCGAATGTCTCTGCGGCTAATGACGAGCTGACCGTTACAGTCAAAGACCTTCAGGCCACACCTGTAACCACCCGCCTGACTACATCGATTGCCCTGAATCAGGTGAAGGACCTGACTCTGCAGGACGAAGACCGGCTCCGTCATATTGGCATCGCTGTGGTTGATGATCAAGGCCGCAGGCTGACCGCGCTTAATGGAGAAGGAGAATATCAAGCGAACCAACTGAATTTTGACAGCCTGTATGCTTCAGCCCCGGAGACACACAACAGCAAGTATCTGATTGTGAAGCCTTTCGTTATCAAGGATGATTTCTCGGAGGATGTACAGGAGGATCAATATATCCGGGAGCTGGAAGTCAAGATCGAGCTGCCGCAATCTTAAAGGAGATCCCTATCTATGGACATACGATTCACCCTGCAATCCGGGTACGTGCTGATTCCCTTGTTCGTTCTAGCTCTAATCGCCTTATATGGTCTGTACAAATATAAAAGGTGGAGACTGACCGTACCGCAGCTCGTCTTACTAATCACGTTCAGCCTCTATCTGATGGCGGTTCTCCATCTGGTGTTCTTTCCAATCGAGGTGAATATCGGCCGCTATGCCAACCTGACACCGTGGTATAGCACTGTGAATTATATCCCTTTATTAACACTTGATATTAGAACCTTTGTCCTGAACATCGTCATGTTCGTACCCCTGGGAATGTATCTCCCGCTCTTGAACTCCAGGATGTACAGCAGCGTGGCCAGGACAGCGAAGCTTGCCCTGTTCCTGAGTCTCTCCATTGAGCTGGTTCAGCTATTGATCCGAATTACGCTCGGCAGTGGCAGAAGCACGGATATTAACGATCTGATCGCCAACACGCTTGGAGGCGTGCTAGGCTGTATTCTACTAAGCAAGCTGATGCAATGGAACTGGATGGAACACCGCGCGTCCAGGCTGCGTTTGCAATAAGCCTTCGGCTTGTATCCTTCCCAGATCATCCCCCAACGCCAAAAGTGGCTTGACGGTACACCGTCAGCCACTTTTGTCATTGAACTTGTGATTGAGCGAGACACATGAGATCCCCAGCCGCACAATTCGATCACCATAGTGATTGATCATCCCGGATCAGGAACCCGATACAGGCCTCCCGGGTTGAGCAGCATTCACCGGATTGTTCGTTCTGCAAGATCCGATTGATCCCCAATATTTTTATAAGGGTTAGTGCCGGATCCTCCGCTAGGACGAAGCATGCCTCCAACAAGACGCAGGCCTTGCTTACGTGTTAGAAATCGCGACAACTGTGCCCCGATATAATTCTGCACACCTGGAACGACGTAGAATTTCCCTTTCATCAGCGCGCGAAGCGCGGCCTCTACGACTCTTTCCGGCGTATCTTTCTTGCCGACAGACGCATCTTCCGTGCCAACAACATTAAAGAAGCTGGTATCCGTTGCACCAGGACACAGTGCGAAGAATCGGATACCCCGGTCACGGTTCTCCCACCACAACGCCTTAGTGAACGACAGGACGAAGGCCTTCGTTGCCCCATATACAGCCATATAGGGAAGCGGTTGAAATCCTCCAGTTGAAGCCACATTGATCACTGTACCTGAGCTTCTGCGCAGCATATCCGGTAAGAATAAGTGGGTCAGATCTACAACAGCGGCAACATTGAGCATCACTTCCTCATGCTGACGTTCACCTGACACCTGTTCAAAAAAGCCATGTGTAGCAAAGCCGGCATTGTTAATCAACAGTTCGATGTCCACACCTAACCGCTTACACTGGTGATATAATTCGCTAGGCGCCCCTTCTTGTGAAAGATCTATAGACACCACCTTCGCTTGAATCGCATACTTCGTCTTGAGCTCTGATGCCAGACTCTCAAGCTTGTTCAGCGACCTGGCTGCGAGTACCAAGTGGCTGCCCTGCTTGGCTAGCTGTCTCGCGAATTGTTCCCCAATACCCGAAGAAGCTCCCGTGACGAGTGCCCATTTCCCTTGAAAATTCATAATGTTAGCCCCCCCAAATTACATAGTTATGTACAAGAAACGATGTTACCAATAGAATATTGAAAGGCCGCCTCCATTGCCAAAAGCATGTTTTTATCATTCGGTAACACTGTTTCCATTTGAGATCATTGTAATCAGGCGGTGTTTAAAAGTCAATATGAATAAAGTAACCCTATCGTCACATTGACAATAACTCCTTCGCTGTATAAGATTCTCTGTAAGAAACTTAGAAACTCTGTTTCCTAACGATAACATAATAACCGAAGGTGACGATGATGAAAGACCAGGATAACTCCGTCAATACGGCCACACGAGTGTTAAAAACTTATAAAGAGGCTCGCTTAGAGAATATCGAAGCGCTGCGCAAGCTTGTTGTCGACGCAGCCGCCACGCTCTTGCAGGAAGAAGGACCCGAAGCCGTTACAGTGCGTAAAGTAGCGCAAAAAATGGACTGCTCGACAAAAATCATCTATAGCTTATTTGTCAATAAAGAGGGCCTGGCTCAGCAGTTGTATCTGGAAGGCTGCAAGCTTCTCGCCAACGAATTGGAGAAGACACCGCAAGCCGCTGATCCCGCGCAGCATTTACTGAATTTAGGGGAGGCCTTCTGGCAATTCGGGCAGCGTTACTCCAGCTATTATAAGCTGATGTTCGGAGGAGCCTTCGCAGACTTCAAACCGGATGAGGACAGCCTGAAGGGGACCGTAACCGCCATGCGGCAGCTGCTGACCTTGATCAGTCATGCACAAGAGCAAGGACGAATCCCCGCCCAATATGATACGGAATCCGCTGTACGGGCGGTTTGGTCTTCGCTCCACGGCGTTATTCATCTATATATGGGTGGACACTTGGGAGATGCGCACATGGCTCATGCCGTATATAAGCAGACTTTGTCCATGATCGTCAGTTCATTGCTGCCAGATCACTAGTGCGCGTCCACGATCAGAGACTATCCGGTAACCCACTGCGGTCTGGGAGGATGTATCTCATTCTCTGTAATGGACATATGAAGATTAAGGATGAAGGTGGTCAATGGGTGCCAGAAATAAGCCTTCGGCTTGTATCCTTCCCAGATCATCCCCGAACGACAAACAAAAGTGGCTTGACGGTACTCCGTCAGCCACTTTTGTTTGTCGTCGAATCTCTGATTAAGTTAGATGCTAAAGAAGCTCCAGCTGTACAAATAGATGACAAAGGCTGCAGTTGCAGCCAGGAAAAGATACTGCAGCACGGTTACTCTCCGCTTGCGGACTAAGCTTGTCAGCAGTCTCACGATCAAGACAGATACCAGGAAGACCGGCAGGTAGATCAAGAGAAATGACCACTGAGGTATCCTGTGGACGAACAGCTCCTGAGTAGAGATGACGAACAGGAAATAGACGATGAATAAGACAGAGACCAGTGTGCTGAACCAATCGATACGGACCCTTTTACGACGCACAAGCCCTATCAGCCCTAAGATCAGAGCAACAATCACCTGCAAAGGATAGATGAGGGCCAAACCAAGCAGGATACCTATATTTAAAGCAGGATGATAGATTGGCGAGTTCTGGCGCTCGTATATCATCGTAGGAATGGAGCTTAACGCCAGCGTATGCTGCTCACGATCCACATAGATTAGCTCCTGAGAACTCTCATTCCGGAAAAGGTTGGGCTCAATCTGCAGATAGCGCTGATCTTTCATTGTAATCACACCGTCTTCTACCGCCTTCACGTGAACCGCGGACAAATTCTGGGCGAAGTTGAACGGACCGCGAAGATGTGCCCGATTGGGAACATAATATCCCTCCACGCTTTTTAGTTCCTGGACGGTTGTGGGATTCGCGGCCTGCGTGACCTTATGGCTGTCAGGATAGAACCTGTCCAGATAAGCGCCGATAAGCTGCTCGATGATATTAATTCCTTCCCCGGAGTTGGTCGATATGAAAATCCCGGTACGCTCGGAAGGAAGCAGATACATGTATGACTCAAATCCATCAATACCGCCGTCATGCTCGATCAGCCTTAGACCATTCTGATTACGTTCATAGAAGCCGTAAGCCATCCCCGGCATGCTCTTATTCGGGGTGAACTGCGTCTCATGCATCAGCTTGGCTGCCTTGTTCGAGAGAATACGGCTTCCTTCATACTGCCCTTCCTGGAGATGGGCAATCATAAAATGCGTCATGTCCTCTGCCGTTGAGTTCAAGGCTCCCGAAGGGAGGTAGTGTATATAGGAGTAAGGAGCCGCCTTATAGTTCCCATTCTCATAGGAATAACTCTTGGCCAAATTAGGATCCGATTCTTCAAAGTGAAAGCTGGAGTGATTCATCTGGAGCGGCTTGAAGAGACGATCACGGATCACTTCCTCAAATGGCTTGCCTTCTATCTTCTGGACCAGGTAACCGGCTAAGGACATACCCTGATTGCTGTAGGCAATCTGTTCACCCGGCTTCCGGCAGAGACCGGGCAGCCCTGCCTTAACCGCTTCCTCAAGCGGTATCTGCTGATCCTTATCACGTCCTACGGCATAGATAGATTCGCAAAAGCCTGCCGTATGGGTCAGCAGATGATGCATCGTAATCGGACTATGATCGATATAAGATAGCTTAAGATCCGGAGCATACTGCTTAATGTCCTTATGAAGGTCTATCTTCCCCTCCTCAACCAGCTGCATAACCGCTGTAGAAGTGACCGACTTCGAGATCGACCCCACACGGAAGATTGTCTTGTGAGGATCGGCGGCCATCTTCTGCTCCAGATTGGCATACCCATACCCCTTCATCAGGACAGTCTGGCCGCCTTGCACCACGGACACCACGGCACCGGGCACAGGATACTGCTTCATCTTGCTGTTCATGAATTCATCCAGGAAAGCCTCAAGCTCTGGCTTATCTGGAGCGGACGCACTTACGGAAGCTGGAACTACGGAGCATAACAACGCTGCAAGCAGCAGCCAGCTGGCAAATTTCAATTTGATGAACAAGATTAGCCCTCCTATTAGATGAACCTGCAAATAATTAAGTTCAGTCTACCAGGGCAGCCTTTCCCTCACCTGTCGAAATTCTTACATTGATCTTAAGCTTCTTTATTTCGATATTAGGAATAACCCTTCAGCACATCCATTCAGCACATTGCTGCATCCCGCCAAACGAATACACACCAGTATCATTACTTAACCGCGCTGTCTGGCCATAACCACTTGCCCATAGTCCATATCCTTGTTTGTTCAGCATGAATGTCTTCCTTGGTTAATACGCAGCTAATAGCATTAGAAAGGTTGCTATCTAGCAGTTATACTATGCTTCCGAGCGCTTCTTCATCAGGAATTGGCTGAATTTATTACCGCTCCATATCTCGTGAGTAATGAACTTGCCGTTATAGAACAAACCGAAAGTAGTCCAGACTAATGGTGCTGTCCGCGCCTCTTCCTTCGTATTGATTCTGTGTGCCTGAAATGGGACGCCCTGATCTTCTGCTGCTTGTCCCAGTTCTTCCACCATACCCACCGCGAACGGACATTGAGCCGTGTAATAAATGCACACACCCTCACGTTCAGGAGACCGTATTGCCTGGTTAGCAAAGAAAGGTATAACCGCCCGCTCATTCCACCTCCAAACCGCTAATTGAAAGTAAGGCTCAGCTTGATCCATGATTTTGAATCCCACATGCTCAAAGAAACGCTTATCACTCAGATACGGGTAATTCTTCTTCCCTACAATATGTACAATCCCATCCATGCCTCGTGATAAGGCATCTTCCTTGCAATAATTCAGCAATTGTCTGGCATAGCCATGATTCTTATATCTGCCGGAGACCCACAAACAGTTGATATACATGTAGTTGGGAGCCTCAACAGGAACCCATGCGCTTTCGGCGGGCAGATATTCAATAAATACTTTGGCCCGCTCATCCAGGCGATAGAACACAAGACCCTCACTCATTCTTTCGGAAATCCATTTCTTCTTTTCGCCCACGGCATTTTCATAAGATTTGGCGCCTAACGCGCAGCATAGATGCTCATCCGCAATATTATCCTTGGTAATCTGAAGAAAACCCATTTCCCCACCTCCAATTGCAATGTAGTTAGAGCCAGCTATAATCCTCCACCCATTCGACAATAAGCCTGAAAAAGTTCCACGTGGAGCAATATTTTGCAAATAATGAGACTGAACGCTGCCTCCCCGGTCAATTCAGAATGGAGAATCCATATTTAACGAAGACGTCAAGCGCCTCTTTTGACTGCAAGTATGTGTAAAAGTCCGCGGTCTCTCTGGGATGCCTGGTCGCCTTAACGATACCGATATGGTACTCGATTGGCTTGTACAATTCGGGGTCTACTGTGAAGGCGACCCTTACCTGCTGCGAGGTTAAGGCGTCTGTCTTATAGACGAATCCGGCGTCTGCATTTCCCGTTGCTACATATTGAAGAACCTGCCTTACGTCTTTCCCCTGGACTATCTTGGGCTGCAGCGGGTCCCACAGCTTCAGGCGTGTGAGCGCTTCTTTGGCATAACCTCCTGCAGGCACACTCTCCGGAATCCCCATCGCAATATTCTTCACACTGTCCTTGGACAAGTCTGTCATGTTCGCAATTTCTGCAGTCCCGTCTGTTGGCACCACAGCCACAAGCTCGTTGCTCAGCAGCTTCTTTTGCTGATTGATATCGATGAACCGCTGATCTACCAGTGCCTTCATATACTTTGGAGCCGCAGACAGAAATAAGTCCGCAGGCGCCCCCTGCTCAATTTGATGCTGCAGAGCGCCGGATGCGCCAAAGTTAAAATTCAGCCTGATATTAGGATGCGCAGCTTCATAAGCCTGCTGAATATCCTTCAGGGCATCCGTCATACTGGCCGCCGCCGATACAACCAATTCAGCGGTCTCGGCTGGGTTAGCAGTGGACTTTCCCGCACTCCGCGCTGGAATATCCGCCCCGCTGGGTGCCCCCTTATTATCAGGTGCTCCGCAACCTGCCAAGGCCGCCATCAAGAATAAGACTATGGACCATAACACACTAATTCTCGCCTTCTGTAACATGGGTCCCTCCTAACTGTATGGGTATGACTCACTAAACGTTTGTTCTACCATTTTATCATGCTATCGCATCTCTTTGTCCTCTCAGGGGAACTTCACCCTTGCAAGGTTACAAGCAAGATTCCAAAATTTGCATTGACAAATCGACAAAGATGAATATATATTTGATAATGATAATCATTATCAAATAATGAGACTACAAATAGATCTCACAATCAGGAAGGGTGCACATATGAATACCACAAGAAAGTTCTCATTTAACACACTATTAATCTCAGTTGTACTGATACTGGCCCTGGCCGGTTGTTCCAGTCAGCCATCTGGTTCAGCTCCTGCATCGACACCAGCTAAGGCTGCTTCAGCAGCTGCCGAGACTCCGAAAACAACGACGGAATATCCGATTAAGATCAAGCACGCTTTCGGGGAAACGGTCATCGAGAGCAAACCTGAACGGGTAGCTACGATTCAATGGGCGAATCATGATGTGGCTCTTGCGCTTGGCGTTGTACCGGTGGGCTTCTCCGCGGCAAATTACGGTGTTCAGGATAACAGCGGACTTCTGCCTTGGACTGCCAAGAAGCTTAAAGAGCTGGACGCGGATAAGCCGAACATCTTCCAGGATACCGACGGTCTTGACTTTGAGGCCATCTCCGACTCCAACCCGGATGTCATTCTTGCGTCTTACTCCGGCATCACCCAGGAAGACTATGATACTCTTTCCAAGATTGCTCCAGTTGTAGCCTATCCAACTACCCCGTGGCTGACCACATGGCGCGAGCAGGTTCTGTTGAATGCCACAGGCATGGGCATGAAGGCAGAAGGCGAACAGCTCATCAAGGATACAGAGAAGTTAATTCAAGATAAAGCCAGCGCATACCCTCAACTTAAAGGTAAAAAGGTAGCCTGGGTCAATTTCTCAGCTAAGGACATGTCCAAGCTTCATATCTATACACCGGCAGATCCCCGCGGCGCTTTCCTCCAGGAGCTTGGCATGGTCTACCCGGAGAGTGTAACCAAGGCAATTAAGGATCCTAATAACTATTCCATGAATCTGAGCGCTGAGAACGCCGATATTCTTAACGATGCCGATATCCTGATCGGATATGGCGGCGAAGACTTATATCAAGCAGTGAAGGCAGATCCTCTGCTTGGCAAAATTCCAGCAATCCAGCGCGGCTCGGTAGTGTTCATCGGTGACGGTACACCTCTGGCAGCTGCCGGTAACCCGAATCCGCTGGCAATCGGTTATACCATTGATGAGTACCTCAAATTAATCGAAGGTGCCATTAACAAGATCAAATGAGCAGCATTTCAGGTACAGGAAAAGAGAGGTTAAAGCCGCACACCCCGGCACGTTTCACACTTATCTTGGTGATCTGCCTAGTTCTGCTTGGTGTGTGCGCCTTGGCCTCTCTGGTCCTAGGCTCCCGGCTGGTGGCAATAGATGAACTGCTGAATGGTTTGTTCCATCTTAACGTGGATTCTTACGAGGCTAACGTAGTCCGCAAGAGAATATCCCGGACCGTATTCAGCTTGATGTGCGGCGCGGCACTCGGTGTATCCGGAGCGCTGATGCAGTCGGTTACCCGCAATCCTATTGCGGACCCGAGTATACTAGGGGTTAACACCGGCGCGTCCTTGTTCGTGGTATGCGGCATTGCATTCCTGAACATAAGCACCGCCAATCAATATATATGGCTCGCTTTAGCCGGAGCCGCGATAACTGCTGTATTCGTATTCGGAGTCGGCTCTGTAGGGCGTGGCGGTGCCACGCCCATTAAGCTTGTACTGGCAGGAGCGGCCACTACGGCCGCCCTCTCCTCGCTGGTCACCGCCATCATGATCCCCCGCTCTTATGTCATGGATCAATTCAGATTCTGGCAGGTGGGGAGCGTTGGTTCGGCTTCCTGGAGTGCCATTGCCACGTTTACCCCGTTCCTGCTCATTGGGGTTCTGATCGCGATCTTTACAGCTCCGGCATTGAATGCGCTGGCACTTGGAGACGAGGTTGCGACCGGACAGGGCGTTCGAACGGGAACCCTTAGACTGGTATCGGCTCTTGCGGGTGTTCTACTGTGCGGCGCAGCTACTGCGCTGGCAGGCCCTATTGGTTTTGTTGGTCTCCTATCTACGCATGTCATCCGCCTTATTCTTGGGCCTGACTTGCGTTTTGTTATCCCTATGTCCGCTATATCAGGAGCCATTATTCTGACTATAGCCGATATATGCGGCAGGCTCCTCGGCAGCCCCGGAGAGCTTGAGGTTGGCGTGGTCACCGCATTTATTGGGGCTCCCATCCTCATTATCCTAGCTATGAAATCGAAAGTGCGATCACTATGAATAATCCATCTATTGAATTTATTATGGCGGGCCGTCGCCGGAGACGCCGCCGCTGGATCCTTGTTACCAGCCTGCTGGCGGCACTCTCATGTATTCTTTGCGTCGCGATGCTTTTACTGGGGAGCACCATCTACCCGGTTGAGGATGTCATCCGCGTGCTTACGGGAGAGCATATCAAGGGCGCGTCTTTTGCCGTAAATACCATACGTCTTCCAAGAATGCTGGCAGGACTATTTGCCGGATTTGCCTTCGGGGTGGCCGGCTATACCTTCCAGACCATGCTGCGCAATCCCCTTGCGAACCCGAATGTTATCGGGATTACGTCCGGGTCCAGCGCGGCAGCCGTCTTCTGCATCATCATTCTTCACGCCAATGGGACTGTCGTATCCGTCGCCTCTGTTGCCGCGGGTCTGGCTACTGTCCTGTTAATTTATCTCTTGTCCAGAGGGAAGACCTTCTCGGTCGGGCGGTTAATCCTTGTCGGGATTGGCATACAAGCCATGCTTGACGCGGTGATATCCTATCTTCTGCTTGTCAGTGCACAGCAGGATATTCCAGCCGCGCTCAGATGGCTCACGGGAAGCCTCAATGGCTCCGCGATGCAGGAGCTCCCGCCCCTGGTTATCACGGTTGTTGTCCTTGCGCCTATTGTTATCGTGCTGGGAAGACATCTGGGCATCTTGGAGCTTGGCGAGCAATCGGCTTCCTCTCTCGGTGTGAACACGGACAAGACAAGGGTAGTGCTGATCCTAAGCTCTGTCTGTATGATTGCTATGGCTACCGCTACCACGGGACCTATAGCCTTTGTCTCCTTCCTTGCGGGACCGATTGCCAAAAGACTGACCGGAGCTGGCTTCTCGGGCGTCATTCCGGCAGGACTTGTTGGTGTTAATCTAGTGTTGGCGTCAGATCTGATCGGCCAATTTGCTTTTGAATACAGATTCCCGGTCGGTATCATAACTGGACTACTCGGAGCGCCGTACCTGATCTTCTTGCTAATCCGAATGAATCGAAGGGGTGAACTATAATGCAACCGACTCATCTTTTTAAGGCCGAACAAGTCACCTCGGGCTACGATCACAAGGCGGTGGTCCAAGGCGTCAGTCTTGTTATTCCCAGTAATCAAATAAGCGTGATTATCGGAGCCAACGGCTGCGGGAAATCCACGCTTCTCAAGACACTGGCCCGGCTGATCAAGCCTGAATCGGGCACAATTACACTTAACGAGAAGCCCATCGGCCGAATTCCTCCCAAGCAGCTGGCCCGGGTCTTGGGCCTGCTGCCGCAGTCTCCGGTTGTCCCGGAAGGGATCTCGGTCGCGGATCTTGTGGGGCGGGGAAGATTCCCGCACCAATCCTGGCACAGCGGATGGACTAGGAAGGATACGGAAGCTGTCGCCGAAGCGATGCGCATCATGAATATTACGGAGCTTGCCAATCATCATATTGATGAGCTGTCCGGCGGTCAGAGACAGCGCGTATGGATTGCCATGGCGCTGGCGCAGCAGACGGATATTCTATTTCTGGATGAGCCGACAACCTTTCTGGATATCACTTACCAGGTCGAGATCCTTGATCTGCTCACAGACCTTAACCGCAAATACGGAACTACAGTTGTCATGGTCCTTCACGACATTAACTTGTCGGCGCGTTATGCGGACCATATCTATGCGCTGTATCAGGGGGAGCTGATCGCTGAAGGCAAGCCTTCCGAGGTCATTACAAGCTCTCTGGTCAAAGACATCTTCGGGCTGGACTGCTCGGTGATCGAGGACCCCATCTCGGGTTCTCCTCTCGTGCTGCCCATAGGGCGTCATCACGTTAGAGACGCGAACCAGTGATACCGCATGCCGTTCAGCCACCAAAGGGCAGGAGCTTCTGAGAAGCCCCTGCCCTTTGTGCTGCTCGGATGCAGTTCCCTATGCAGTCTGCACCGGCAAGCTAAAGGGCCATCCCTATCCGGGATGGCCCTTGCTTGCAACGCCGATGAAGTTACTTGTTCTGATTCACACTGCGGCTCATTTGGTTCACGGCGCTAAAGAGCGCTTTTATCGAAGAGGTCATGATGTCCACGTCAATGCCGCAGCCCCAATATACGGTGCTGTCAGAGGCCGTGATGCCGATATAAGAGACCGCTTGCGATTTGGAGCCTGCCTCCAGAGCGTGCTCCGTATAGATCAGATTGCCATACTCCAGTCCAAGGTAGGATTGCAGGGCATTACTGATCGAATCCAGTCTGCCGTTCCCTGTACCCTTAATTTCCTTAACCTCACCATCAGCCCGCACAACTACAACAGTCTCGAAGTCCTCCTCGTCGTTAATGCGGTATTTCACCAATTCGACTGGCGCATTCAGATTGACATATTCCTTAACGAAAATATCATAGATTTCATCCGGGAGCAGTTCCTTCTGCTGATGATCGGATACGTTCTTGATGCAATATCCGAAGTGCTCGCGCATCTTCTGCGGAAGATCGAGACCGTACTTCTGCTGCAGGATGTAACCAATTCCGCCCTTGCCTGACTGGCTGTTGATGCGGATAATATCGCCTTCGTATTGTCTGCCAATATCCAGCGGATCGATCAGCAGGTATGGAACCGACCAATGCTGCGGATCCTTCTCCTCGCGCCATTTCATGCCCTTGGCAATCGCATCCTGATGCGAGCCGGAGAAAGCCGTGAAGACCAGCTCACCGCCGTAAGGGTGTCTTTCACTGACTCTCATCTTGGTCAGGCGCTCATAGACGGAGAGGATCGTAGGAAGGTTCTCGAAATTCAGCTTCGGATCCACCCCGTGCGAGTACATATTCAGGGCCAGCGTGACAATGTCCACGTTGCCTGTCCGTTCCCCATTTCCGAATAGCGTACCTTCGACACGCTGAGCGCCGGCCAGCATACCGAGCTCGGCATCCGCCACCCCGGTTCCCCGGTCGTTATGCGGATGGAGCGATAGAATAACATGCTCACGGTAGCTCAAGTGTTCACTCATATACTCAATCTGGCTCGCATAGACGTGCGGCATCGACATGGACACCGTTGCGGGCAGATTGATGATTACCGGATTCTCCGCCGTCGGCTGCCATATGCCGAGCACCTGGTTGCAGATATCCAGTGCAAATTCAATCTCCGTGCCTGTAAAGCTCTCCGGCGAATACTGGAACTGGAAGTTCCCCTCCGTCTCGAGCGCGCACTCCTTAAGCAGCTTGGCCCCGTTCACCGCGATGTCGATAATCTCTTCTTTCGACCTGCGGAATACCTGCTCCCGCTGGGCTACAGAAGTCGAGTTGTACAAATGCACAACGGCCTTTCTGGCCCCTTTCAGAGATTCAAAGGTTTTGCGGATAATATGCTCCCTCGACTGGGTCAGCACCTGGATGGTGACATCCTCCGGGATCAGATCCTGCTCGATCAAGGTGCGCAGGAAGGTGAATTCCGTCTCCGACGCTGCAGGGAATCCGACCTCAATCTCCTTGAATCCGATCTCCACCAGCATTTTGAAATATTCCAGCTTCTCCTCCAGATTCATCGGAACGATCAGCGCCTGATTCCCATCACGCAGGTCCACGCTGCACCAGGTCGGAGCTTCTGTAATATACTCCTTGCGGGTCCATTTCAGGCTTGCCTCCGGCGGCATAAAGTATCCTCTGGCGTATTTATCAACGTTATTCATAGGTATCCATCCTTCCATCATTTGTTGGCACCCGGTCATCGCAGGGCAGTTATAACACAAAAAAAGCCTTCCATCTCCATATAACAGAGACGAAAGACTGTGAAATCTTACGCGGTACCACTCCGAATTCATGCCGCTGGCATGCACTCTATGGATACGAGCTCCCCTACCGGGTTACCTCATACCCTCCTGATGATAACGGTCAGGATTCCGGCTCCGCCTACTTTCCCTGGTTCAGCGGGCAACTCCAAGGCGAGTTCCATTCTTCTTCGCGGCTGCTTCGCACCAACCAACAGCTCTCTGAGCGCTTAGAAAAGCGTACTATTCCTTATCAACGTATTAGGATATTAAAGTCATGCTATAACACCTGTGCGCCGTTGTCAATTGCCTTTTTGAAAGAAGGCTGTGATCCTCTCTAAGACGGTCTAAATACAAGAGGCACCCGAACGGGTGCCTCTGTCATGAGCCTGCTTGCATTCAGTTACCAGATGGAGACGCGCCGTTCCGGTGGCAGGTACATCCCGTCTTTGTCGGTAATATTGTACACCTTATAGAAAGAATCAAGCATTTGCAGGGCAAAATTCACTCTCACTTTGTTCGGAGCATGAGAGTCGGTCTGCAAATATCCGACAGTCAGCTCTACAGGCATCCATGCCGCAAATGCGCGGGAGAACCCTTCGTACACCTTGGAGAGGTCCGCGTTCGGATTGTCGTCCGCAATATCAAGGACACATGATAATCCGCCCAGATCCGCAATCGTCTCCGCAAGTGTGAGCTCTCCGTTCACTTTATGACCCGGCACAAATTCAATCTTGGACAACTCCTTGGCAACTTGCGCAGTGCGCTTGTGGAATTCGGTATAGTCCGCCTCCGTCCACCAGTTGGCCAGATTGCCGTCTTTGTCGTACTGGGCGCCATTCACATCGAAGGCATGGGAGATTTCGTGGCCGATAATTGTACCTATGCTTCCCAGGTTCTGCTCACGGCTCGCCTGTGGATCATAGAAAGGCGCCTGCAGGATTGCGGCCGGGAAAGTAATGCTGTTGGTTGAAGGCTGATAGAATGCGTTCACCGTCATAACAGGCAGCACACTCCATAAATCTATGGAATACGGCTTCTTGAGTGCTTCTCTGCCTGCTGCTTCTATGGCGATCTTCTGGCTCATTACCGCATCGAACAGGGTACCGCCTTCCGCTCGGCTTGCGAAGCGATAGGAAGGCACCGGTGTCCATTCATCGGGATAGCCGATGTTCACACTAATATTCTTCAGCTTCTCGGTAGCCTTGGCTTTGGTCTCGGCGCTCATCCATGTAAGAGCGTTAATCCGAACCTCGTATTTCGCGATAATCTCGTTCACAATATCTTTTACATCGTCTTTGCTGGATTTAGGAAAATACTTGCTGACAAACACTTTGTCAAACGCTTGCGATTCCATTCCCTGAGCCAAAGCGGCCGCTCGCTCTTCCACCGGAAGCTTCTCAGGCACAATACCGATTGCCGCCTTCATCAGATCATCCTGGAAGCTTTGGGTGGTCTCTGCAAATGCAGCTTCATACGCCTGGAACGTGCTTATAGCAAGCAAATCCTTGATCGTCTGCAGATTCTGATTCGTGATGAGGCTGTCGGCGAATTTAATATAGTCATGCTCGGGAGAGTAGACGGTCATATCGGCTGGGAGACCATACCGCTTGATGGCTAGTTCAGCCAGCCCCGAGTTCGGCGTTGCCTTCTTCATCTCGTCCCAACTGGACTTCTTGAGGAATGCCTTAGGGTCTTGCATCTGTTCCACAGGCGTAGCTTTGGTGGAGAGCTGCTTCTCAAGCTCCAATATCGCTTTGGCGCGTTCAGGAAGCTTGTCCTTCTCGCCGCTGTAGCGCAATACCCGCTCAATGTACTCAATGTAGGCCTTCTGAACATTAGCCATAGCCGGATCATTAGAATAATAGAATGTCGTGCCCAAGCCCAGTCTGGTGCCTATGAAGGCGGCCGCAAATTTCTTGCGATCCCCCAAGGTGTCTTCAACAGGCATAAATCCGATGAACGGGATCAGGTTGAACCGATCCGAATATTTATCGGCCAGGGCTCTCAGCCCCGCAGTATCCTTGACAGCATATAATTCATCCAGATAAGGACGAAGCTTCTGAATTGCGGTTTCGCGCGTATGTACATCGGTATACATCTCATAAATCTCGGCCGCTCTCCACTCGGAGGACCCGTTAGCCGCAGCAGTCTTGTTCTGCAGCAATTGCTTCATGATCTCGGTTCCCGTGCCGCTCACTTTCTTCATGACATCCTGGAATGTGCCGGCCATCGCATATCCGGGATGAATAACCGGATCCGCAACATATTGGCGGTTCGTGTAGACGTAGAAGTCATCCTTGAGTCCAACCTGCTTGGCCCCGTAGGGATTGTTGTTGGCCGCGGCTTGTACCACATAAGACAGCTTCGCCAAAAATTTCTGCGCCTGTTCTACGGTGACGTTGCCGGCGGGAAGTCCCAGATCGTCCAACAGTCCGAAGTCGCCCAGCGCGGCATAGTAAGGCGCGGCCCATGCCGGTATGTCCGCATTCTTGCCGCCTGCCTCTATACCTTTCCAGGAAAGCAGATTACAGGCGATAACGACCAGCTGAGGGCCGGTAACGTTGGCGTTAGGCTGGAATTTTTTTGCCCCGGTACCTTTCATATATCCTGCAGTCACAGCGATCGCGATCTCTTTGGCATGCGGACTGCCAGAAGGTACGTCTGAGAATGCTTGTTTGGGCTTGTCTACCTTAATTTGAAACGTCTGATTGATCAATGCTGTCAGTTGGCCCCTTGTTACCAGACGGTCGTTGCTTGCCGCATACGCGCCTGTGAGCCCCATACTGAAGAACAAGAGTAGTACTAGCATAATTGCGATGGAACGTTGTATTTTTATCAAAACAGCACCTCCAAAATTATCTGACATCCTCTCTATGTTAACATAATTGGATATATAAGGATATTGCATTCTGACTATAATCCATTCCCTCCCTGACACACAGATGTCAACAAGGGTAGCTTATGATAGCCTCAGATGATTGTTCACCAATCAATTCAGGTACAAGAGAGGAATGAGCGTATGAGAAACAGACTGGCAGCCATCGTAGGAGGGCTTTTACTCGCAATTCTGATGGCGTCGATGGACAACACGATTGTCTCCACAGCAATCGGCACCATCGTTGGGGAGATGGGAGGACTCGACAAGTTCGTATGGGTCACCACGGCGTACATGGTCGCGGAAATGGCCTGCATGCCGATCTTCGGCAAGCTGTCCGATATGTACGGGCGCAAACGGTTTTTTATCTTTGGGATTATTGTATTTATGATCGGTTCCGTGTTGTGCGGAATGGCGCAATCTATCGTAGAGTTAAGTATCTACCGGGCTGTGCAAGGGGTTGGAGCCGGAGCCATGGTATCCATTGCGTTCACAATTCTGTTCGATGTCGTGCCCTCTAAGGACCGGGGGAAGATGATGGGAGCATTCGGAGCGGTGTTCGGCTTGTCGAGTGTGATTGGCCCGCTGCTCGGCGGGTACATTACAGATCACCTCAACTGGTCGTGGATCTTCTACATCAATCTGCCGCTTGGATTCATTGCCTTGTTGATGATTGCCTTGTTCTATAAGGAATCGGCAGCGCATGCGCAGCAAAAGATCGACTGGGCGGGTGCCGTTCTACTCGTAGGAGCCGTGGTCTGCTTCATATTTGGTCTTGAGCTAGGCGGCAAAACATATGCCTGGGATTCTCCGCAAATTATCGGGTTGTTCGCAGGATTCGTAGTCCTTGCCGCCTTGCTTGTCGTGGTTGAGAAAAAAGCCGCAGAACCGATCATCTCGTTCAGCTTGTTCCGGAGCCAACTGTACACGACCAGTAATCTGGTCGCCATGCTCAGCGGCGCAGCGTACATGACAGCAGCGATCTTCATTCCAATCTATGTGCAAGGCGTGCTTGGCGGTTCTGCCTCCAATTCAGGGTTGACCTTATTGCCGATGATGATGGGTTCCGTTGTCACGGCGACGCTGGGCGGATTTCTGATGACAAAGCTGCAATACCGGACGATTATGGTCGGGACGCTGACGATGCTGTTGATTGGCCTTTTCCTTCTCTCGCAGATTACGGTAGAATCTTCTAAGCTGGCCATTACAGGAATTATGATTCTGATCGGTCTTGGAATTGGTGCTTCCTTCTCGGTCTTGAGTACTTCCGTGCTACATTCGTTCCCTGCGTCACAGCGCGGGGCGGCAAGCGCCACTTTGAATTTCAACCGTTCGCTTGGCATGTCGCTTGGCATTACTATATTCGGGATTATACAGAGCTATAGCCTGCACTCGAAGCTCACTGACTCGTTCAGCAAGGATGGCGTAGCAGTGCCGGCTGACCTCAACCTAAGCGATCCCCATGCACTGCTGAATCCGGCGTTTCGCCAATCTGTCGATCCTCATCTGCTTGATACCATTACTACAGAACTTTCGAGCTCTATTGGAGCAACCTTTGCCTGGAGTCTCATTCCTGCCGTTCTGGCGCTGATTGCAGCATTCCTGATGACGAAAAGTAAAATGGAGCCGGTTGCGGAAAGTGAAGAATTCGCAGCCGTACATTAATTCAGATATTGGCAGGCTCCCGCCTGCCGCCCTAAGGAGGGATGACCATGAAGCTTGAACGATTGATGACCATTACGATTCTGCTGCTTAATCGAAAGCGGGTTCAAGCACAGGAGTTGGCGGACCAGCTTGAGGTGTCTCTACGCACCATATATCGCGATCTCGATTCACTCGGTCAAGCTGGCATCCCCATTGTCTCCTATACCGGCATGGAAGGCGGATACGAGATTATGGACAGCTTCCGGCTGGATCGGCAGCTGCTGTCCTTCGATGAGCTAACCGTCCTCTCCACTGCGCTTCGCGGCCTCGAATCTACGAAGGCCTATGAACGCTCCAATATGGATCTCCTCCTCGGCAAAGTTGGCGCGATGGTGGCCAAAGCCGAGCAGGGCAAGGCAGGAGGAGGAGACCGTATTCATATTGATTTCACCCCTTGGAGAAATAACAATGAAGACCAAATCCGATATGATTCGATTCACCAGGCCGTGAAGGACCGGAAGCTCATTCGATTCAACTACACGAGCAGAGCGGGCGATGAACAAGCGCGCGAGGTAGAGCCGATGGCGCTTGTGCTCAAGAACTACGCTTGGTATCTTCACGGCTTTTGCCGCTTGCGGGGCGACTACCGCATCTTCAAGCTGACGCGTATTCGGGCATTGGACGTCCAGGCCGACACCTTCATCCGCCGGGCGGAGTCGCTTGCCCAGCTGAATGACAGGTGGAGGGCCCCTGAGAACAAGGAGACGGAGGGGAGAATCCCAACTGTCCTTCAGTTTAATGCCTCTGCTGCCGTGTCCGTGATGGACCATTTTGATGAAAAGGAGATTGAGCGCTTGCCGGATGGACAGCTTATTGTGCGAACGACCTGCTCAAGCGAACGTTGGCTGATCCGTATGGTGCTCCATTATCTAACCGATGTGATTGTGCTTGAGCCTGCTTATATTGCCGCGAGGGTGAGGCAGACCGCCCTGGATATTGCGCGGCGGTATGGCGCCGTGGATAAGGAATAAATTCAGGGAAGGGGGACTGCTAATGTTGTCTTTAGCTGGAAAAGTGGTCATCGTCACCGGAGGCGCCCGGGGTGTCGGGAGACTGACATGTATTCAATTGGCCAATCAGGGGGCGAAGGTGGTTGTGACCGACCTGGGACATGAGCTGACCGATGAATCCATTACGTCCGAGATTATTACGGCTGGTGGTGAAGCCGTGGCGATCCCGGCGGATGCCCGGAGTCCGGAGCAGATGGAACAGCTCGTGGAAGCAGTTATACAGGAATTCGGACGTATTGATGTTCTTATATGCAATACAAATAATAGGGCCGCAGCCGCGTCCTTCACCGAGCTGACTTGGGAGTCGTTCGAACGGCAGCTGACCGATGAACTAAGGGCAGTGTTTGAGACAACCAAGGCAGTCATCCCGGCCATGATGGCACAGCAATCCGGCCGGATCATCTATTTGTCCAGCACGGAGGGCAAAGACCCCACCCCGCAGTATATCGCTTTCGGTACGGCGAAAGGCGGACTCAATACGTTCGCACGATATATTGCTCAGGAATTCGGCCCCTATGGGATTTCGGCCAATGTCGTCGCTCCCGGCTACATTAGAAATGAGGGGCCTTATATGATATCTGAGGAAGAGAGCCGGGTGGTAGGCAGCTTCACACCACTTGGCCGGATCGCCGAGCCGGAGGATGTGGCGGGGGTTATTTCTTTTCTCGCCGGAGATGGCGCACGCTTTCTGACAGGAACCTACACACCGGTTACCGGCGGGCTTGTCATGGAATGAGTCTTGCCACACGGTCAGCAGCAGTAAGTTTTTGGGCTATCCTTTGCGGGGTGGCCCCTTTTTTCTGAAAAAAATTAGCTTCTTAATGTCAAATAAAATTACTCTACGCATAAGCAATTCTCGTTTACAAACATACAGTATGTATGTTAAGTTAAATACATCAAACAGGAGAGGGGAATCCGCCTTATGAGAGTAAATAGCTTTTACCCCGTTATTTTGACCAAGCAGGTTGAGGAAAGCTCTAGATTTTACACTGAATATTTTGGGTTTGATATCGTGTATCAAGCGGACTGGTATGTTAGTCTAAAGAAATCGGGTGGGAACATTCCTTTTGAATTGGCGCTTCTGGATGCCTCACATCCCACGATCCCTGCGGCTTACCAGAAATCAGTCCAAGGCTTGATCCTGAACTTTGAAGTGGATGATGTGGATCAGGAGTACCACAGGCTCATTATTGCCGGAGAACTCCCATTACAGCTAGATATCCGCAATGAAGAATTCGGACAGCGGCATTTCATAACAAGTGACCCTAACGGTGTTCTAATTGACGTCATCAAGATCATCCCGCCCTCAGATGAGGAAAGTGCTCAATACGTTGAGAATATATGGTCTGATAGCAGATAGGAGTATCCAATTTCGTGAAAAAAACTAAGGAAGAGACTAACGAGACAATCAGCCAACTCAAAGAAATAGCCAGAAAGCATTTTACCGAGCATGGCTACGCTGCTGCTGTACTCGACGAGATCGTTAAGGAAGCTGATTTAACGCGGGGGGCAGTCTATCACCATTTTGGAAGCAAAAAGGGGCTCTTTCTCGCTGTACTGGAATCTGTCCAACGTGAAGTTGCCCTGAAGGTTGAAGCTGAGGCAGGCCAGAGCGAAGACGTATGGGACCAGCTCATTCTCGGATGCCACGCCTTTGTCAGCACTGCCGTTGAACCCAGAAATAAGCGAATCATGCTAATAGATGGACCAGCCGTATTGGGTTGGGAAGCTTGGCGAAGCATGGATGAGCAAGGCTCTATGCGGCTGCTGCACGAGCAGCTCCAATTGATGCAGCAGCAAGGATACTTTCAATCCGTATCCATTGATGCGCTAACCCATATCCTCTCAGGAGCGCTGAACGAATCCTCTCTATGGATTGCACAAATGCCAAATGTAACGGAATCGGTGGAGGATACGATGAACATCATCTCCCAGCTGCTGGAAAGGTATAGATCTTGAACGGAGCTTAGCCAAGCTTCCCTCCACCTTATTTATCGATATCCAAAAGCAGCTCCATAGCCTCCCGTTCCTTCCGGGCGGTCTGCATCAATAACTCGGAGGTTCGTCTCAGCTCGTCCAGGTTCCCTGACCTTCCCGCATGATCTATCGAAGCTGATACCTCATTCCATAGCTGAGCGATCCCGATGAACTGCTGGTACGCCTGTTCTATCCTTGAGTCACCCAGAACCTCCAGGCTCTCCAGCAGAAAGTCTCTGTACAGATTGCGGAACAGCGCGCCGCCTGTCCCTCCTCTCTCCATCATTAAGGCGGTCATACCTAAGTGATGGGCTAAATTGGGGTCATCTGATGTTGGCCACTTAAGGACTGCCTTACTCATGGTCTCGATTCCCCTTATGCCAATATTGCGGATCGGCGGGTTCAGATATTGATAAGCATTGCTTGAAATAGAGGCCCGGAGGAGGGAGTCCAGCTGGGGAAGCGCGGAGGTCTTGTCGATGGTGTAGGAGAGATTCCGGGAGCTCATGGGTCCTCTCTCAGATCTGGCGAGAGCCAATGTAGAGAGGCGTGTCTTGGTCATGTCCCCCTGTTGAGAGGTGTCCGCCACATAAGCATACTCCTCATCGTATCCATACATGGCGATATAATGTGCCGCGAAATGCACTTTACTGTTGAAATAATCCAAGTGGTAACAATCTAATTTCAGACCTACAGGAATGCCGCGATCAATGCTGCCCTTGACATGTAACCATGCTTTCGCAGATGAGGTCGTCTCTGATACATTAAGCTGCAGATTGAGACGCTGTGCAATACGGGTGGTCAGTTCATCGGGCTTAACCCTTCCGCCAATGAACGGAAAGTCCATGCCTTTACTGTTCCAATAAATAAATCCCAGGCCTTCACCAATGCCAAACAACATGGGCTCGGACAGCCGGATGCCCGCATGGGACAGCAGGTTGCCCATCGCCGTAGTCTCACAATGCTCTCCTCTGAACGGTACATAAGGGTCAATGATCACCCTTCCATCTCTCCTTCCAATTCATGTATCACATGATCAATAAATTGCAGTTCTTTCTCAATCAGACTCAGCGGATGAAGAAACAGCACCCGAACATGCAGCGGAAGCCCTTGTCCGCCTTGAGCTTCATATTTCTCCTCTAGCTGGAGTGACGTATTGCTCAAAAAATGATGCCGCTCCCTGAGTGCCTCCTTGGCCTTCTCTTTAGGAATAAAAGGCAGCGCGGCTAGGCCGAGATCAAATCGAATGTCTCGCTCGCGTGTGGATGATAAGCAGTCCATCACTTCACCCTGCATGATTTGCCGCCCGTCCTCAGTAATTGTAAATTTGACGGGTAATGGTCCCTTCCCCATTTTCCCACCCAAGTCCTCGGATCGGATCAGCCGCTTTTCATTCAACTTTTGCAAGCCCGTATAGATAGAAGTGGTCCCAATCTTGGTCCATGCCCGGTAGCCTCTCTGGTCGATGAGCTTATTGATCTCATATCCGGACAATCGTTCTGTCTCTGCAATAATTTGCAGCAGCACTAATTCAACGGTTGTAAGCTTACTCACAAGTCTCCTCCATCCACTCAGACACTTAATATTCCACATGTGTAACATTACATAACTGAAATTAAAAAGCAACCTATTTTTTCCCATCATACAGGTGAGAATGCCTTAGAACTTCCAGGCTCCGCACCAGCTTATCCTAAGGCCTGCGCCATCTTCTGGTTATGGAAGGTACATCCCTACCCTCGCTTGAAGACTTGCCCGAACCTCCTCCGGCATCTCCCTAACCTTGATATCCCCACCCAGAAACAGCAGCCAGCTTGTGATTTCGTTCAATTCTTCGGATCTGTCAACATCGATATAAGTCCTAAGTATGGCTGTGGTTTGGTAGGGATTCGTATAGGAAATAGTGATCTTTAGAGGATGGTACTTTCTAAATTGGGCAATGGCCTTAGGACCAAGCTCAAGGACGAGGTTGATTACCTCCTCCCGCTTACTCAGTTGTTCCAAAATCTTTTTCCTGCTTAATCTCTTCTTGGAAGGGTACGGTTCTACATCGGTAAGATTGTCGACAGGGAAGATCCGCCTCTTCTCTTCCTCCAAATCAAAGCCCTCCACCAGCCATACGCTTTTCTCACGATAGAGGTGCAGGAGATAAATCGGACAAGACTGTATGTCATTTCCCTCCGTAAGGGTCACTTGCAGATAGTTGTCTGAGAGTAGAATCTGGATAAGCCTCTCCAGCATCGGATGTGGAAGGTCCGACAGGTCAAGCAGGTCGGGATTATTGGGGTTGGTGCCTTCAAATAACAGGATTTGATTCAAGACAACAAGATCATCCTGCTGGTTCTCCGAGATCAGTCCAAGCAGCTTCTCAGCCAAGGACTGACGACTCTTGAGATAAGGAAGCTGTTGATTTCTTGTAGCCATGAAGGCTATAAAGAGAGCTTTGATCTCATTATCGGTGAAGCGGACCGAGGGAAGGACGGAATTACTCATGACAAAATACCCTCCATCCCTTCCCACTTCAGCTACCAGCGGCACTCCCATAGCCTCAATCTCTCTAATATCTCTAATCGCGGTTGAACGGGAGATATTGAATTCCCGCATGATTTCAGAAATAGTGAAATGGGCACGGTTGTTGATGTACCGCATCATGATATTGATCCGTTCAACTTTCTTCATCAGGGCCTCCTAAACAGTATCATTTTTTGACACAATTTAAGGTTATTATAAACCCATCAAGTGAATGACACATCATTTAAAATATCTAAGAAAAGGAAGGTTTGATCACAATGGCACAATATAATTTGGTTGAAAAAGACAGCTTTACCGTATTAGGAATCGGAACGGAGCTCAAAAGCGCTTATACCGACTATGCGGGCATCAACAAGGAAAAAGCGGACTTCTGGACGGCCGCCGAACAGAATGGCAGGCTGGACACCTTGAAATCTATTGCGGTAAATGACTACATTTTTGCCGTGAGCGAAGCGGTGAATAACAAGATGATGTATTATGCCGGTGTTATGACCGAAGCGTCAGTGCCGTGGGAATCAAGACTTATCCAGTTCCCTAAGGGGGAATACCTGGTTGTTGAAGGCGAAGCGAAGACAGCAGAAGAGCTCAGCAATCAGCTGGCCGGAATTGCCTTTGGTCAAGTCCTGCCGGAGGCAAGCCACATTGCATATGTTGGAGGGCCGAATGCGGCGGTGGAAATGGGGCGGCGGAACGGCCAGGTATTCGGTGAAATGTGGATCCCAGTTGTAAGAAAATAAACTAGCTGTACCATCAATCACAGAACTCTAAGGAGGAATAGCAGTGTCCGACATCGTTGATTTCAAAAATGTATCTACGGTGGGGCTGGAATCCTCACCCGTATCCGAAGCGCTTGCCGGGCTGCGGGCTAATGAGGCCCGTTACTTCATGAACAAGTACAAGCATGAGTTTGTAGTCGTACCCGCAAGCGAGAGTCAGGAGAACCTGGATTACGTGAATCGGATTTTAAAAGATGAACGTGATATCCAGTTCGCGGCGAAGCCATTACAAACATCCCGTTTTCAGGTGGAAAACATTCAATTCACCTACGTCTTCTACGAAGATGGGCTTGCGATCAATGTGATGTATACGGTGGATGACCCTAAGAAGCGGGCCGTTGGTTTTAAGCTGTCTGAGGGGATGGAAATACCCCGGGAGTTGGAGGGGAAGTTCAAGTTCGCCAGACAGAAGTCCAAATTAGCTGGCACGATCCGGGGCTCGTTCTTTGTAATCAAAGGAGAGTACTAAGGCCTGCCCTCTGCGTGGATGGTGAAAAGTGTCTTCAAATCGCAAACAGCACCTCTCCAATTATGGAGGGGTGCTGTTAGTCTTTTGCAGGAGCTAGCTATGTCTGCCGGCCAATACCCCCCCATCAACAGGCAGGATGGTTCCTGTAATCCAGCTTGCCTCGTCACTCGCCAGGAAAAGAATAGCGGATACCATGTCCCGGGGCTGACCAATTCTCCCCAGCGGATGGAAGGCGTTAAAGCTATCCAGCACCGTTCTCAACTGATCCTCAGGAACAAAGCTCTCGTAGACGGGCGTCTCCACCACAGCGGGAGCAACGGTATTGACACGGATCTGGTCCTTGGCGAATTCAATGGCCAGATTGCGTGTCAAAGCATGTCTTCCCGCCATAGCGGCCGAGTATGCGCTTGAAGGCGTTGCGCCGATGGCCTGCTCCGCCCACATGGAACCTACCGAGACGATGGCTCCCCCACCGCGCTTGATCATCTCCGGTATAACCGCTTGTGCGGCGAAGAAGGTTCCTTTTACAATGGTATCCGTATAAGAGTAGAAGTCCTCCTCCGTATGCGCCAGGAACGGGGTAGGCTTGAAAATGCCTGTACTGGAGATGAGTATGTCGATTCCCCCGAATCTCTTGACGGCTTCCTCTGCGATGCTCTTGGAGGTATCAAGATGTCTTATATCCCCTGCGACAGCAAGAACGTGTTCCCCTGAAGGATCAATCTCCGCCGCCGCGGCCAGCAATACCTGCTCACGCCGGCCATTAATTACGACATTCGCGCCCAGCTTCACTAACTCTATAGCTGCCGCCTTCCCCATACCGCTTCCGCCACCTGTAATGACAGCCACTTTACCTTGAAAATTCATAGTTTTATTTGCTCCTTTTTGTTTTATTTACCTACTAATAGGTAGATTATATTTAGAAAATAACGGCTCTAGTTAAGGAACTAAAGCCGTTATTAATTCTTCGGCGATGACGTCATACTTGCCGATCTCCTTGAAGCTTCGTGCAAGCAGCTGTGCGCCTTGGAGCGCGGCAAGAAATTTATGGGCTTCCGCCTGCGCCGTTCCCTTGAAGGTCAGCGTTCCAGCCTGCAATCCACGATCCATGACCTGCTCCAGCCAGGTGAGATTGGTGGCAAAGTACCCGGTAAGCTCTCCCTGTACTTCTTCAGGCAGCGTAACATAATCGGCACCATACATCACACCCAGACAGAGCCGGAAATCCTGCGAAGGGCCCGCCTTATAGAGCAGTGTGAATTGGCGCAGCCTCTCCAGATCGTCTTGTGTCCCCGCATCAATTTGGGCCAGAGCATCAACGAAGCCGCGATGATACCGCACTACTAATGCCTCTCCCAAATCCGCTTTGTTAGGGAAATGATAATGAATGCTCGCCTTGCGAATACCGATCTCCTTCGAGATGTCGGCATAACTAAATGCATTGAAGCCTACGGATTGAACCAGCAGCTGTGCCGTGTCTAAAATTTGATCCACTGTGTTAGTATTCATACCCACATATTACCTACCAGTAGGTAGAATGTCAAGGATTACTTACATTGTGCTAACATCAATCACAAATCGATACTTCACATCTGAAGCTAACACTCGTGTATAGGCTTCGTCAATCTGGTCAGCGGAGATTACTTCGATCTGAGGTACAATACCGTGCTCCGCACAGAACTCCAACATTTCCTGCGTCTCACGGATGCCTCCGATCATCGAACCCGCAAATGAACGGCGATGACCGATGAGGGACATTACATTCAGCGACAATGGCTCCCCAGGGGCGCCGACGTTCACCATAGTACCATCAAGAGTAAGAAGTGAGAAATAAGCGTCAAGGTCGATACTCGCACTTACCGTGTTAATGATGAGATCAAATCGTCCGGCAAGCTGTTCAAATGTATCCGGTTCGCTCGTAGCATAGTAGTGATCCGCGCCAAATTGCAGGCCATCGTCCTTTTTCTTCAGGCTTTGGGACAGAACGGTTACCTCAGCTCCCATAGCATGTGCAATTTTGACAGCCATGTGACCCAGACCGCCCATGCCCACGACTGCTACTTTCTTGCCTGGACCAGCGCCCCAGTGTTTGAGCGGCGAATAGGTTGTAATCCCTGCGCACAGCAGTGGGGCAGCCGCGTCAAGCTCAATGTGATCTGGAATCCGGACTACAAAGCTCTCTGTTACGACAATGTGAGTAGAATACCCGCCTTGGGTAGGTTCCCCGTATTTGTCCACACCCGCGTAAGTAGGGACGATTCCTTTGAGACAGTACTGTTCTTGCCCTTTACGGCAGCTCTCACATTCGCCGCAGGAATCAACCATACAGCCTACTCCTACCCGGTCACCAACCTTGTATTTTGTAACCTCAGCTCCTACCTCCGTGACAATTCCCGCAATCTCATGACCTGGTACGAGGGGATAATTCACCGGCCCCCATTCCCCGTGAGCTGTGTGGATATCAGAGTGGCATATGCCGGCATATTTAATTTCAATTAGAACATCATGCAAATCAAGATCCCGTCGCTTAATTTCAGTCGCCCGAAACGTTTTGTCCGGACCATCAACAGCTCGTGCTTTGGCAGTTATCATAGTAAGACCTCCAAGAAAATTGTATTTTACGTACCATTTCCACACATGCATTATCCTGCTGCATCCTCATGTTAATCCCTAGAGTTAACTCTAAGTCAAGCGGTGAACAGCCACATTTTATTTTCGAACCAGGTGCCTTTGACTTCCAGTAAATGTCATGGTAGAATTCCTTTTGCGCTATAGAGTTAACTCGAAGTCTAGGATCTTGAGATTAGGAGATGCAGGATGAGAACGTATACGATCAGTGAAGTTGCACGAGAACTGAATCTTACCCCCTATACCTTGCGTTACTATGACAAGGAGGGGCTTATGCCTTACGTGGAACGGACAGCCAGCGGAGCCCGATTGTTCAGAGAATCCGATATTGGCGCCTTGAGAGTAATTGAATGTCTTAAATCCACCGGGATGCCGATAAGGGAAATTAAAAATTTTATTGATTGGTGTTCTGATGGGGATTCCACATTGCAGCAAAGGTACGACATGTTCATCGAACGCAAAGCTATTGTAGAAGCGCAGATGGAGGAACTAAAGAAGACCATGGAGGTCATCGAGCATAAATGCCTGTATTACCGGATAGCATTGGATGCTGGATCAGAGGAGATTCATAAGAATGCGATTGGAGCTCCCGTTGTCAATTAACAAAAAACCACCTGTACACTCAAATGGGTTACAGGTGGTTTGCTTATAGTGTTTGGTCTCGTTTTGTGTTTGTTTTCATAGGGTCAATTGCTCCGTTTGGCAGGATCTACACTGGTAATCAGCTAAAGGAATCGGTCCAAACTCTATAGTATCGGTCCACTATTGGTCCAAAATCGGTCCAAACTTTCATTTATCGGTCCACTATTGGTCCAAAATCGGTCCAAACCTTGTGGGACTAATCCATTTATTGGACCTATGGTTTCAATTTGTATTTACTTGCTCTTGCTCTGCCTTCTAAAACAATTATTTCATCATCTCTTAAACGCTGTAAAATGCGTTTACTGCTTGTAGATGAAAATCCACATAACCTTTCCACATCGGAACGAGTAATTACACCATTTTTCCTCAAATAATCAATAATCATTGTTTTAGCTTGTATTTCATCAAAATCCTTATCTTTTGTGTACTCAATATTATCATCTAAACTTTCATATACTCGATGAGTAAACATATATTTATTTCTAGCTTCCCTTTGGAGGATATTCCTCCTTTGACAAAGTTTTGTTAGAACATTTGCCGCCGATTGAGTTGTAATTTGTGCCACCTCTGCAGCCTTTCCTAGTGTAATAGTTTTATTAGATTTAACGTATTTTAAAATACAGATTTCAGAGACTGAAAACTCGCCGTTATTCTCTTCCTCTTTAGTAATAAACTTGAGAAATTCAATGTCCTCCAAACTGCTTCTTAAAGTTAAACTTACTGCTTCAGAATACAGGTTATATTCTGGAGCTGATTTCCCTAAGGAAAGCATATCCTTAAAAATGATATCTACACCTTGCCCAGAACGTTGTACATATTTTAATTTTTGAAGTGTTTCAGCAATCAATTTATTTCTCGGTGAGGAAGGATGCGTAATAATATTTGTACTATCAACCCCTGTTGGAAATGAACCGGGATTTTCAATGATTATTTCATTAGGAGAAAACTTAACAAAAATGGATGAATTACTTTCATAATCCCGGTGTGAGATCGCATTAAGTAGCGCTTCTTGAAAAACATTAATAGGATAATCTTGAACTTCTAATTTAAATAGCCCCATTTGAATATTTTTTATACCGTTTCTATCTTCAAAAAACTGCTGAATTCTATCTACAGATTGAATCAAAGGCATCTTCAATTCAAGTCGCTTACTATATTCGGTATGCCCATCATTATATGTAAGTAAAATTATTCCGCTTGTGGCATATATTTAGCAATTGCTTCTTTAGTTCCGATAAACAATAATCCTGCTACTGTTAAGTGAATATCATCACCTACAACATCTATCAAACGCAAATCCTTTAGAAAGGTAATATTATCTGATTGATATAAAGTAGAGTCCTTGTCACGGAATTGTATTTTCAGCTTTAAACGTTCCACCTCAGTAAAGTCAATATCATTTCTAGAAGATGGCTCAATAATTTTAGCGGAGTAGTCACCTTTATATCCTTTAATATTGTTTGATGAATATTCCGATGGATAAAATGGCTTTGTATTTTTCCCTAATCTCTTAAATACAACACCTTTTGAAGTAGCTACAATTTCAGGAGACTTAAGGATTGTTATTTTCAAAATATTCTTATCATCAATTTTAATTACCTCTATATCGGTAAAAAGCTTAGGTATAGTTTTGTCATATATGCTCTCAATGATACTTTGTTCTTCGTAATCAGTGCATCCGGTTATTTCGCCATTGTCCTCGACACCGACCAGTATAATACCACCGTCTGTATTAGCAAAGCCTACCGCTTCATTTGTTATAATGTTCAATAACTCTTTCTTATTTGCCTTAACCCAGCTTTTAAACTCTACATATTTAGTTTCTCCCTGTAGTATTACTTCTTTAATATCCACTTAACTACACCTCCTAACTCGATATACTTATTATATCAAGTTTAGAAGACAAAACGGAAATTAATACTTACCTACACAATAGATATAAGTCTCATTTAAGTGTGATTTGGTTCTCTACACTGCCTTTTATAACTGCAAACAGGCCATCCTTTATAAATGGCCTCTTCTTTGCGATATTTATTCAGAAGTGTATACCCTAATAAATCAGATAAGAGCGCCGCTAGCGGCGCTCTTATCGTTCATCTAGTATTGAACTTCCGTATATACCTGGAAGGTTATTCCGTATTTGTCCGTTACATCCCCGAATCCGGGGCTGAAGGGCTCTTCCTTAAACGGCATATTGACTTGACCACCCTGCCGTAAGGCTTCGAAGATTTGTTTGGATTTCTCCACTGTGTCTGTTGTAATACAGATAGTGACTCTTTTACCATTCGCAATAGGGGTACCCGCCGGGGCATCCGACAACATAAGCTCCGAGGCGCCAACTTGTATCTTGGCATGTGCTACAAGGTCCTTTAGATCGTCACTGAATGTACTCGGCATATCCGGCATGTCACCGTACGTGGCAAGCGAGAGCACTTTGGCACCGAGGGCTTGTTCATAGAACTGTATCGCTTCCTTTGCCTGTCCCTCCAGGGTGATATACGGGGTCAGCTGTACCGTCATGGGCTGCACCTCCTAAGACTCTTCCGTATATTTCTTGAAGTTATCCATAATCGCCTGCCAGCCCGCTTGCTGGAATTCAACCGGATGTGAACTTTCAGCGTCAAACGTCTCAACGACCTTCGTCTCGTTGCCTTGGCCCGCGAAGATGATCTCAACCTTTCTTCCGTCCCCCATGGTATATGAGATCAGTTCATGCTCTCTCACTTCGTCATAGACACCGCCCATATCAAATCCCATACTGCCATCCTTCGCTTCCATTCTGGTCAGGAAGCTGCCGCCGGGGCGCAAGTCATTCTCCGCCTTCGGCGCATGCCAGTCCTCGGAAGCCTGATTCCACTTCGTAATGTGCTCCGGCTCGGTCCAATAGCTCCATACTTTGTCAACAGGTGCCTGAATGACGGCCTGAACGGTTACTTTGGTCGGATTACTTGTTCCCATGTTAAAAGATCCCCTCTCACGATATCCTCATTTTTTGTGGTTCTCAATTATATAGACGTTGGCCGGATTCCAAATTCATCGGTGGATTTGCTCTGGCAGCCCGAATCTTATAAATAATTTGGTATTAATAAAATTTTGGACGTGGAGGATCTTCCCGTCTCTCATCTCAATCACGTGAATTCCCCAAGGGATCAGGACCGAAGGGTCCCCGGGACTCGGCATATACTGCGCATAAGCAGGATAGCCCCCGTTCACGGTTACCGGGAGGAAGCGGGAGCCCTCGCAGTGCCCGCGAGTCAGCGAGAAGAATTTGAACAAGTCGCCCGTACCTCGTACCCACATTTCGAATGGCGGCATCGACATACAGCCCTCTTCATGAAATAACGCGACAAGCGCGTCGATATCAAACTGCTCGAAGGCGTCGACATACCGTGATAACAGCTCACGATCAGGTTCTTCCTCCATCCTGCTGAGCTGATCCGAACGGAGCTGAGTTCGGTTCATCGTCTCTCTGGCCCTTTGCAGAGCGCTGTTCACAGCGGCAGGCGACATGCCTAAGGTGTCGGCGATCTGTCTGGATGGCCAGTCGAATACATCCTTCAGAATAAGAACGGCACGTTGGCGAGCAGGGAGGGTCTGCAGAAGTGCGATGAAGCAGAGCTGCAGCGTATCCTTACGAATAAGGGCCTCTTCGGGATTCTCTCCAAAATCAGGAGCAAGCCATATCCATGAGGACTCGGGCAGGGTCTCGCGGGGTTCGAGGATGGAGGCGGCCGGACCCGAGAGATCAACGGGCAGAATACGGCGTTTGGCTTGTCTCAGCTTATCCAGACATAAATTGGAGGCGATACGATAGATCCACGTCTTGTAAGACGATTCCTGCCTGAATGAGCTCCAGCCTTGCCATACACGGATATAAGTCTCTTGAACCGTATCATCTGCGTCATCGATGGATCCTAACATCCGGTAACAGAATGATGTTAACTCCGGCTTTAAATTCTCTAATATCTGCAGATCCATTGCCGTCTCGCTCATATTTGCCTCCTTTTGGCGGTTGAAATAGGTTGGACACATTTGGTCATAGTGTACCATAGCAGGAGGCGGAAATGCAGACATAAAGCCAGTTGCCGTGATTACTCCATTCGTCTGATAAACTGTTCGATTTGATCCATGTAACCCGGCACCGTGATGTGCCTGGGCGCGAATAGACTGATCATAAATGCCCTAAGCTCCGAATCCGCTGTCTTCTTGCTGAGCATCGAATGCTCCGCGTCCGGGAAGACCGCCACCGTCAGCAGTTCCGGCTTTACTTTATCGCGATATACACGCTCTGTCTCCTTCCAATCCACATGGATATCTTCTTCGCCTAGAAGCAGAAGTACGGGCGAATGAAAATGGCGGAGATCATCGGCAGCATCTGATAAGAAATTCTTACTCACAAATGTCCACCTGTCCTTCGACATTACGCTGCTTCCCTGCGCGATCGCAAGATATTCGTCATAGCCGGCCCCCGCGGCCAAAAGCTGCCGTACCTTGTCGTCATACTTCTTCTCAGCTTGAATGTCCTGCTCCGAATAACCGTCCTTCAGCATCTGCTCACGTGTATGATAGGCTCCTTGCCGCAGCCAGTTAATGGCGGGCGAGACCAGGATGCTGAAGGCGAGCCGCTCCTTCGCGGCAAGCTTAGGAATAACCCATCCTGCCTGGCTGGCTCCCCACACACCGACCCTGTCCGGGTCGATCAAAGGGTTCTTCCGGGCCCAGGCAATCGCCTCGCGGGCCTCCTCTACCCGATCATCCATGCTCTGGTCTAACCAGCTTCCCTCGGAGCCGCCGATCCCCCTTTTATCCAGGGACAAGGAGGCATAACCCAGCTTGGCCAGCCGCTCCCATAGCGGCTTGTACCCGTCATCGTGGGTTGCATTAACTGCTCCATCGCCATGGATGAACAGGACGAGACCCAGCTTGCCCGCAGCTTCTCCCGGCAGCACCAAAGTACCCGTCAGCTTACCTCCGGCTGATTGGATCTCGACTCTCTGCTCTTCCATGTCAAATTGGTTCTGGTCCACAATGTAGACGCCCGTACCTCCTATAAGCAGCACAATGATCATCACATAGATCAAAATTTTCTTCCTTCTCATTGAATCTCCACTCCCCCTATCCTCTGCACCATATACTCCCACTTCGATTCGCTGAATAACAGATGCAATAGAAGCCGGCTCTCCCGGGAATGCGTCTGGAATGACAGCTGCTCGTATAGCTGCTTGGCACGCGGGTTGCTGCCAGAGACATGCAGGCTCAGGCGATCCAGCTCCGGATCCAGCTCCACGACCTGCCGTGCCCACTGCACAAGAAGCCTGCCAACGCCCTTGCTTCGCTGGTCCGAACGGACAACAAGATCTGCGATATAGCATTCGCCTGGTCCCGGTTGATGCTCCAGTGCATAGAGGCCGATCATCATCTTGACCAGGCTCCATCTGCCAGATTGGCTGAAAGTCCGCCAGGATGGCAGCCTTTGCTTTTGCTTTTTCAGTTGCAGCTGCGGCTGCTCTTGGCTCTGCTCTTGGCTCTGCTCTTGGCTCTGCTCTTGGCTCTGCTCTTGGCTCTGCTCTTGGAACTGCCCTTGGCTCTGCTCCACCTGCTGCTTCTCCTCTTGCTCCACCTTCAGCCCCAGCTTACTCCTGCCCCCGCTCGTGATATCACTAGCCGGTCTCCATTTCATCGCTATGCTTCCGATCACCTCTCCCTGCCAGAGAGCGATCATTCTCTGAGTGAACGGCTCATCCGGGACGTACTCCAGCACCTTTTCGAAAAATAGAGCCAGATCGTTCTCATGCATGTTCGTCAGCCTATGAAATTTACCATGGAACGCCTGTGCCAATAATCGCCCGACCTGGCCATTATACCGGGCCTGCATGGGCTCTATTGTAATCGGGTATGCGCTCATGCCGGGTTCTCCTCTTCAGGATGTGCAGCTGTCACGATCAAAGCCTGCAGCTCATAGTGCAGCTTGTTGGCACTGAACAGTGATAAATAGGATCTCTCGGTGACAATCAGAGGCCCTGTTAGAGGAATAGATTGTTCAATAGCATAGTCGAAAAACTGCTCAATCCGGGGTTCAAGCTCCTCCTCATGTACGAGACATTGCAGGGTAAGGTACTCCCCTTCCGGCAGGGAAACATCGCCCGGAGTCTGCGCCTCCAGATATAAAGTAACGGTATCCGTGCCGTCATACAGATAGTGGATATCCGATTCGAACAGGTTCGGAATGTGGCCCGCTTTCTCAGCCAGTAGCGCCGCATTCAGCTTCGAAGAGGAGTCAAGCTTAATGAACGGGGTGAGAAATGTACGAGTACGCTTCTGTACTTGGTATTGACCGGGCTGCAAGCCGCTGTTGTGCTGCTCCTGCAGCACCTTGAGAATGAACTGCCGAAGCTCCTGAAGACGCAGCAGCTCCGCTTCGATATCCTGCAAGGAATGCTGCAGCAGCTGCCGGTGCTGATCTGCGGAATAGGAGGTCATGCATTCCCTAATGGACTGAACAGGTACCTCCAGCTTACGGAGCAGCAGGATACGGGCTAGCTCGTAGACCTGATCCATACCATATTTCCGGTACTGATTCGTGTCTGTATAAGCAGGCTGAAGCACACCCTTCTCCTCAAAATAACGGATTTGATGAACCGACACATTCATCAGCTTGGCTAGTTCACTAATTGTAATTTCGCTTCTGATCGCAATCACTCCTATGGGTGAGACCTGGAATATCTCAACGATACACCTTAGGTCTGACCTAAGGTCAAGTTTTATCCAAAAAAATAGACAGCCCATTAATCCAAGGCCGCCTTTGGTTATCTTTATCCATTTAACTATGTTGTAAAAGGAACATCGCCACCGCTCCTTCTGAATCCCTTCACGATGAGCCAGATTGGCAGCACCAGTTCGAATATTGCTCCAGGAATATAGAGGACGCTCCCTATATCCAGACCGGCGATTGACAGCGAGCTGCTTGCGAGCAAGCCCGCATACCCAAGGAAGCCAATGAGGGATAATAACCGCGGAACCAATCTGGACTGGTAAAGGATATAACAAAACAGCAAGCTGCCCAGACTCAGCACGATCATTGCTATCTCAAATAACAAGAAATGAGCTTCCACGGCAAAGCTTCCTATTGTCTGCAAGTAAGACTCAGCGGAGGTTCCTGCGGATAAAGGCTTCTTGCTTACCACCAGGAGAATGAGCGGACAGGTTAAGCTGACGATGAGCAATATAGACTCCATAATCCGGGAAGCGAAGTAGCCTAGCGCAAGCATCTTATGGTGGTTGTGTAACACAGACTGCAGTAACAGGCCTATCCCTACAACAGCCAGGGCATTGATTAATTCCAGTATCAGCCCCGTGAATATACTTGTTCGATTGGAATCGATGCTGTAGAGCAGGTCACTCCGGTGCAGAATAGGATCCAGCATTCCGCTCCCGATCAGGAACGAAGCCGTTGACAACAAGAACAATACCCCTGCCGCTATCTCGATCTTTCTCATACCCTATCTCCTCTTCCGGATGGAATGGACCATGGACCGCATTCACGGATCCATGTCTTTCACCCTGTTTGCTGGTTTATTTGAAGTATAGCTTGAGGAGAATCGGATCTATAGACACTTTAGTGTGGTTTAGGAGTGTGGTTTAGGAGTGTGGCTTAGGAGTGTGGCTTAGGCGTGTTCCCTAAAAGATTTAGTTCGCGGGCGCGGGCGATGGCCTCCGTGCGCCGCCTTACTTGGAGCTTCTCGAAGATCCTCCGGTTGTGACCTTTCACCGTGTCCAGCGCCAGGAACAGCTTCCCGGCAATTTCAGGATTGGACAGTCCCAAGGCTATGAGCTCCAGTACTTCGCTTTCACGTGGGCTAAGCGGCTCGATCAAAGGGCTCTTCCGTTCACCTTCGAGTTCGATACGCATGCGGGCAAGACCCGCTTGAGCCTCTCTTATCGCAGGGTGAGGCAGATCTCCGGCAAGCCTCACAGCCTCACGGTAACGCTCTGCCGCCAACTCGTGCCGCCCTTCCGCCTCCCTGATTTGGCCAATTCCAATCAGGGCTGTTACAGCCATCAGCTGCTGATCTACTTTTCGGCAATTCGCTATAACCTCACTATAGGCTTCACACGCCTCGGCATAATCCCCTCGCCGCTGACAAGCGACACCCAGCATCCAGGATGATGCCGTCCTGGCAGGCAGGTTATCCGGCCTAAGATAGGCGAGCGCACGGCGTGACTCGGCAATAACAAGGTCCAATCCGTCTGTTCCTTGTACCCCGGTATTTCGCGTTGGCTCAATCAATTCAATAAGCTCCTGGGTCTTGTCTTCGAGCAGCGAGCCTTGCATAACCGATTCGGCTAGTCGAAGATTGGGCTCCGCCCCGTCCTGATTATCGCTCAGCATCAGGGATGCCAACGCAGCACGGGTGGCGGCGATGTATCCGATCAAGTCCCGGACCCCCTCATCATGTTCCACGCCTGCCAAAGCCTTCTCCGCGGCCCGAAGCTTGTGTTCAACCTCTGTTGGCTTGCCGGCGATCAACAGGGCAGAACCATAATACACCCATAGCTGTGGTCTGGCATCCAGTTCCTTGGCAGCCAATGAGTCCAGCCACCCCAGCGCCGAACTTGCGGCCCCCCGCAGATGCAGCGGCATCCCGCCGCCTTCAAGCAGACGTGAACTTCGCTCGATGTCCCCGGCTTCCACAGCATGGCGGAACGCCTCGATCTCGAAGCCATGGCCCTCGTACCATACGCTTGCTCGTCTGTGCAATTCAAGGATACTGCTCCCATCCATGCGTTCGAGCAGCCGTCTTCGAAGGATGTCCGCGAACAAATGGTGATACCGGTACCACTGTCGTTCTGTATCCAGGGGAATGACAAACAAATTTTTACGATCAAGATCGATTAACATTTCCCGGCCAGATCTCTCAGGATTCCGCAGAAGGTCATCGCATAACGATCCGCATAAGCGGTCCAGCAGAGATGTCTGCAGCAGGAAATCCTGTACGGCTTCGGGCTGCTGCTGCAGCACTTCTTCTACAAGATAATCCAGCACAAAATGGTGGTTGCCCGAGAAGGACTGCAGGAGCCGCTTGGCGTCATGGTCCTCCTGCAGGGAGATTCCTGCCAGACGCAGGCCGGCAGCCCAGCCCTCGGTGCGTGAGTGAAGCCCGGCTATGTGTTCCGGGGAGAGGTTAAGCTCCATGACATGGTTAAAAAATGCCTCGGCTTCGTTCATCGTAAATCTGATGTCAGGAGCGCGCAGATCGGTGATTTGGTCCCGTACCCGCAGCCGGGACAGAGAGATCGGAGGATCCTCACGAGTCGTAATTACAAGGTGCATCTGTGTGGGAAGGTGGTCCAGCAGGAAGGATACCGCTTCATCAACGGCTATTGAGCTCACGGTATGGTAGTCGTCAAGGACAAGGATGAACGGTGATGGCACAGCCGCGAGTTCATTAACAAGAGCCGTCAGAATCGGCTCAGCTGGTGTCATTTGCGGTGATTGAAGTACAGTAAGGACGCCCTCACCAACATTCTCAACCACGGTCTGAAGAGCGGAGATCATATAAGTTAAGAAGCGCGCAAGCTCGTTGTCCCCTTGTTCAAGGGACAGCCATGCGGCCGGCCGACCGCAGTCAGCCAGCCATTCGCAGACCAGCGTTGTTTTGCCATAGCCCGCCGGTGCAGAGACAAGGGTCAATTTTCGGTGTAAGCCCATACTTAGCCTCTCGGTTAACCGCCGTCGCGGAACCGTCTTGGACCGGGGCACAGGGATATACAGCTTGGAGGAAATGATTGGAGTTCGCATGTATCTATTATACCTATGCCGAATGTCCATCTTCAACGGGGATAACGGGATAATTCAGTATGTTCACAAGTGTGCGGTGTGCGGCAGCCGAAACCAAAAGTTGTATGGCTCCGAAATTACGGAACTTCTGTGATCCCCTTGTGCCTGATAAGCTAAGATCAATAACAAAGAGGAGTGATCAAACATGAAAATTTCGGTAATGGGAACTGGCAATATGGGTAAAGCTTTGGTGAAGCAATTGAGTACGCACAGTACGAATACAATCTATTGGGGTTCACGCCGTCCCGAGGAAGCGCAGCAGCTGGTACAGCAGTTGAATCTCTCCAACGTGATCGTGTGCACGAATGAGGAAGCGCAGCAGGCAGGCCTGATTATTCCAGCTTATCATGTATCCGTATTGAAGGAGTGGGCACTTGCTCATCAGGAAGAGCTTAAAGGAAAGATCATTGTCGATATCTCGAATCCATTCAATCAGGACTTCAGCGGATTCACCACGGCTTGGGGGGAATCTTCTGCCGAACAGCTTCAGTCCTTACTGCCGGAATCGTCTGTGATCGGCGCATTTAAGAATACCTTCTTCAAAGTCGTTGACGAACCTCTGCACCAGGGCCAGGTTAGTGATGTACTTGTCACAGGAGACGATGACGCTGCGGTTCATACATTTATCGAGTACGTTAAGCCGCTCCCGTTCCGGTTCCTTCATGCCGGCAAGCTCGCGAATAACCGGACCATCGAACGCTTCACACTGCTTGAACTTGAGCTGGCTGTTCGATACAACACCTATCCTTATATTTCCCTGCAAATATTCGGGATTCAAGAGCCTGCCCTGGTGAACTAACCAATCAGCCGCAGAATGCGCTGGCCCTTCGATTGATCCAGGCTGGCCACCGCGATGGTCCGGTGCGCGTCCGGGTGATTCAAGGGTCTATAGACCAGCCGGTCCGAGTACATCTGCGAAATAAAGGCTTCCGGCAATACCGTTACGCCTGACCCATTCACTACATAACCGAGGATGACTTCGCTGAAGCCAACCTCGGTTGTTATGTTCATGGGCTTCTTCAGGTCAGCGAACATTTGTGTCAGCGTAGCCCTGATGGTGCACCCCAGGCTATACAGTACAAGCGGCTGACCGCTTAACTCCACCAAGCTGATCTCCTGTTGACCGGCTAGAGGATGATCCTTCGGCATGACCACATAGAATGCCTCCTGGCTTATGTCCCCGCTCCATATGGACGGGTGCATGGAGAAGCGCTCGGCCACCGTTAGATCCGCTTCCCCTTCCAACAGCAGCTTGTATACTTCTTTTGTAGACTGCCGGTAGACGATCTCCACTTCATGACCCTGATCCTGGAGCCTGGACAGCGCAGATACCAGATATCGGGTTGCAATATCCGGCACGGATGCGATCTTGATACGCCCCCATGCTCTCAGGGGCTTGAGCTTGTCTTCCAAATCAGACAACTGATCCAGCAGCTGTCTCGAGGACTCATATAGAATCTTCCCGGCTTCCGTCAACTCGACGCCTTGTGAGGAACGGGTGAACAGCTGAACATCGAACTGCTTCTCCAGGCTCCTGAGCTGCTTGCTTAGAGCCGTATGCGAGATATGCAGAGCCTCACTGGCCTTAGCTATGCTCTTCATGTGAGCCGTCTCTATAAAACCAACCAAAAACTCGGTATTCATTCCTACCCGCTCCTTTTTCTCCGTCAACCTGCCCTGCCTTATGTTATACACTCTAATTTTCCAGTTCAATGCTACCATATTGCAAGCCGACTAACATCTATCCGTCTACTAAAGTAAGCATTAATTCAGCCGATGCACGATCTCATACTTATTCCCGCACGGATCTTCGAAGTATACGGCGTAATAAGTCGGACTGATCGGGAACAGCCGCGGGCCGTCGTTAATCGTCCCCCCCGCTTGAGTGACTACTTCGGCGATGTGGTCGACCTCCGCCTGATCGTTCGCCCAGAATCCAATCAAATTGGCATTAGGCTTGTGCTCCCGGTCTTCCGTAATCGCAAAGTACGCGGCGCCCGGCAGTTCCCCATCCGCGGCAAATACCCGCCAATCCGCACTATGAAAGGTTCTCGTAAATCCGAGCTCAGGCAGAAGCTTCTCATAAAAAGGCAGGGCAAGGGCCAGATCATTGACCCGCAGATCAATATGACTGAATCTGTTCATTGGGATTCCTCACTTTCAACGTGATTGAAATGGCTGGCTTGATCCTGAATAGCGGCCAGTACGCCTTCCCAGTGCAGCTTCATCTGCTCCCGCGTAGCGGGATGATCCAGGTTCTCCTGGTGAAAGCTAATCGTCGTCTTGCCAGGTTGACTGGACAGCAGCCGGATCTGCAGAGTAGAAGGCTTCTCCCACTCCTTCTTTCCCCACCTTAAACGGAGCTGTGCGGAAGGTCTGACGACCCGGAATTGACCCGAGATTCCTTCCGCGGCATGGAAGGTCTCCCCCTCGCTGAAGGATGGTCTCGCTAGGGTGCCTATCCACAGCTTCAACCCTTCGGCAGAGGTCAAATACGCCCATGCCTGTTCTGGGGAGATCGGCAGTGTTCTTCGAACGCCTATCTGGAAGCCTGCCGAAGCTGTCTGACCGACAATCTTGTTCGAAGTGGATGGTCTACTTCTCATTATGGTCCCTTCTCTCATTTGTAATAGAAGCTAGCAGATTTATGGACTGAGCGCCTTCACGAATAAATCTGTACTTGACTCTATAAATGCTGGCAGGGTGACCTTCGTAATGGCCGAGACTCCGAACAGCTGTGAGACGAACGCTCCGTAATTCATCCACATGAACGTAATTGCCTGAGTCTCCGCATCCGTCTGGATCATGAGGTTCCTGCTCTGCATCTCGGTAAAATAACCTGTCAGCAGCTCCAGCAACTTGCGGGGATGCTTCTGTGCCTTCTCACGGATCCCGGCCAATTCGTCATCTCTTAAGACGATAAGAAATAACTTGCGATTGCGGTCCATCATCTCATGATACATCCGGCTGATGGTCAGCAGGTCCGTCCTCAGATCCCAGGTCACATTCTCGCTGAAGACCTGGGTCATCTCCACCGAATAGTGATAACGTTCAACGGCTTGCTCAAGCAGATTGAACTTGGTGCCGAAGTTGCGGAACAGCGTCATCTCACTGACCCCTGCCGCTGAGGCGATCTCCTTCGTAGCCACACTCTTGTAACCCTTCCCGGCCATGAGGTCAATGGCCGCCAGCATCAGCCTGCTTTTACTATCCATTGTTATCTTATCCTCCAAATCATCACCTCTCAGCACTAATCTGATTGCAAGCGAACGGTAGTTAGTACCCACTAACGTCCTTATTAAGATCTTACCGTTCTGCGCTTCAAGAGTCAAGATTAGATTCAAGAAGCTTTACTCACAAAGATATAGACTCCAAAGCTAATCATATAGATTAAAAAGCTGCACAGCATGATTTTAGATGGCTTGCCTTTCCAATCAAACGCTTTATTCAACCCGTCCGTAAGCACTTTGCCGATGAACACAATCAGAGCAACGGCAAGAGAAGCAATAGATATAATAAATATGATCTTTTCCATAGGACACCTCTTTCTGAATGATCAGCTAAGCCGTGGATTCCGTACCGTTATATATAGAAGCAGACTGGAAATTCCCGTGTATCCAAGTAGAATCACAGCTCCCCATAGATACCACTGTATACCGGGGTAACCAAACGAGGAGTCATACAGCCGAATTGTGACCCGGTAGATATAAGAGAAGGGATAAGTGATAGACAGATTAAGCCCAAGCAATATCGTTGTGATGAATATGGAGGCCACACCGGTGAGAATCACCCCGACAATATTTCTTGTTATAAAGGCCAAGACGGCAGCTATAGGTATGCTGAATAGACTCAGGAATGCAAAGCTGAACGATCCTGCGAACCAGGAGGCTAATTGTATGATCGTTACACTTTCCGCATAGGCTGTCCACAACGTCACAAATAGAGCAAGCTGATTAAGCAGGGAGAACGCCATAAGTAGAATGAACGTAGAGATCATTTTGGACAAAATCAGCCTGAAGTTCGAATGGGGGTATGACATCCACTGCATCAGAGTCCGGTTCTTGAATTCCATATAGAAGGCATACCCTGTGAAAATGAAGATCAGGGTAGGGAACAAGATCGCATACTGGTTAAAGACAAAGAAGTAATAGTTCCCCGCGTCTCTGCTGCCCCGCATAAGCAATAGACCAATGGTATTGATAATGTAAGGGAGAAAGCTAAGAATCAGGACAAGATACATGGACTTTAACCGCTTCAGCTTCATTAGCTCATTCTTAATTAGCGTATTCATGCGCCTGGCTCCCCGATATTAGTTGCAAATACAGATCTTCCAGTGAATGGACCGGTTGGTTCTTCTTCATATCGCTGGTCACAAATACGACCCTGCCCTGATTCATAATGATCAGCTCATCGGCCATCAGATTAATTTCACTAAGAATATGGCTGGATACGATGACGGTCATTCCCCTGCTAAGCACCTGGCTGATCAGGATATCCCGGACTTCTCTAATCCCCTGCGGATCCAGCCCGTTGGTCGGCTCGTCAAGGAGCAGCAGCTGCGGCTGATGGGCCATGGCTCTCGCAATGCCGAGCCGCTGCTTCATTCCAAGTGAGGTCTGGGAGAACAGCTTGTTCCTGTGACCATACAGACTGACGAGCTTCAGCAGGGCGTCAATCTCCGGTGGGGATGAGGATCCCCTCTGATAGCGCAAGTGCAGATCCAGGTTCTCAAAGAGCGTCAAATTCTCATAAAAGCCCGGGAACTCAATGATGCTTCCAATCGTTCCTCGAACCTCCTTGTTCGAGCCTTCGTACAGATCCTGATGGCCAAACATGACTTTGCCGGATGTCGGCTTGTAAATGCCCAAGAGTACCTTGAGCAGCGTTGTCTTGCCCGCTCCATTCGGGCCGAGCAGTCCATAGATTCTACCCTTCTTGAACGTCAGATTGACCTGATCCAGTATGGGGACGCCTCTCATACTAACGTTCAAACTCTCTACTTGAAGCAGATACGGTGAATGGGTCATAGCCTTGCCGCCTCCTTTTACTAAATTAGATTTGTCTATCTTAATCCCAGTTACAGTATAGGAAGCGAAATTTAGAATCAGGGTACAGCTGCGGTTAAAATCAGATTAAAAAAACACCGGTTCTGCAGACCGCCTCCACATTGGATTTAGTCTGCAGCACCGATGCTGGTTGATCCGCAGCTCATTCGCCGCCGGTCTTTATTTTGGGATAAATGATAGCCCTGGTTCCTTCATCATCGCTCTTCAGGTTGAATGCTAGATCCATCTGTTCCAGCATCAAAGATACTATGGATAAGCCGATTCCATGTCCCTTTCGCTCCGAATCCGTCAGAATCCCCGGCCCGTGGTCTTCGATCATTAAGGCGGTGTATTCAGGCTCCTTAACTGTACGAACCGATACGTATTGTCCGTCTGCGGCATGGCGAATGATATTCTGAAGCAGATTATCCAGCACTCGCATGAACCAGGTCTTATCCACTTTCCAAACGACCGAGTCCGGCAATTCCACCTCAATCTTAAAGCCTAACTGCTCAAACACAACATACCAGGAGGACAATGAAGATCTGACCAGCTTACGAATGTCCGTCTCTTCAGAGTGCTTCGGTAATTTCCCGTTGCTGAGCAGGGTGTAGGAAGAGAGATTATCAATCAGTGTCCCTAGAAAATCCACTTTATCCTGAATGACCTGTACGGATTTTTTCCCATCCAGAGGCAACGTCTGCTGTTCCAGCCTGAAGGCATGCCAGCGGATAACGGTAAGTGGAGTCCGCAGATCATGAGACAGGTTCGCAATCAAGCTCTTGCGAAGCTCCATCTCATACTGCTCGGCCTCCTTACTCTGCTTCAGCTGCCCCACCATCCGGTTGAATGAATGCTCAAGCTGTCCTATTTCATCTTCGTATCTGACCTCCATCATCTCAGGAACTGCTTGATCCCCTTTGATCTCCATCTTGCTTTGCATCTTAACCAGCCGCTTGCGCAGCTTGTTGAAGAACATCCATGAAATGAATATGACCAAGGACCAGACTAGGAGCACCATGGCAAGCCATACCGGAACATAGTTGCTGCGCATAACATCCCACTTGGAACCGATAAGATGCTGAGGAACCTTGAGGAATACATACCCTTCGTCTTCAGCCCCTTTCAGGTACACTGCCACCGTATACATCCCGTCATTCTCGTCCTTCCGCATATAGCTGATCGCGTCCGTAATGTTCCACGCCTGCTCCTGTACCGACTTGTCAGTGATTGTCCACACGGTTCCGGATGAATTCACCCATTCCACGTAGGCGTTCAGGTAGGTATTCGCCCGCTCCAATCCATGAAGCACTTCCTCACTTGGCTGGCTCCGAAGCTCTTCAACCTTTCGCGTCCACTCCTTCTTCAATTGATCAGGATCGTAATGGACTTCTGTAGAATGCTCGCTCAGACCCGTTAACAGGAAGTAGTAAGCAAGGTTCACCCCTATAAAAGTAAGCGGAAAAATAAATATCGATAGCGCAATAATTAATAAATACCTGGTTGACAGCTTCATTGCTTCACTCTGTATCCAATACCGCGGACCGTCTCTATAATTTCGGGATTTTGCGGGTCGAGCTCCAGCTTTTGCCGCAGATAGCGAATATGGACGGCCAGTGTCTTGTCACCTTCTATGTAATCCTGCTGCCAAATTTCCTCGTAGATCTGCTCTTTGGTCATAATTTGATTCGGATGCCTTAGGAAGTAGAGAAAGATCTTGAACTGCTTCTCGGTAAGTCTGATTTCTTCCTGGGACATTAGATTCGTAATCTGCTGAGTCCTTCTGTCGAACTGAATGTGTCTGATCTGAATGATGTCGGAATGGGTTTTATCGAACCTGCGCAGCAGCACCTCTAACCGGGCCGCCAGCTCGTCGGGATGAAACGGCTTGGTCAAATAGTCATCCGCATACTCCAGTCCCTTGAGCTTATCTTCAATAGCTGTGCGGGCAGTGAGGAACAGGATCGGCAGATCGCGCCGGCTCGCCCTGATCCGCTCCCCGATAGTGAACCCGTCCAGTCCCGGCAGCATGATATCCAAGATTACGAGGTCGATCTCGACAATACCATCATGATACTGCTCAGATGAGGTCTGCCAGTTCACACTGTATCCCCTGCGCTGCAAGTCTTCGGTCACAAGCTCCCCAATCTCCAGATCATCCTCTATGTACAAAATTGCCCCTTTCATCCGGCACCCTCCCCAGGTTGAATAATACATTACATCCATAATTAACATTATTATACCAATATCCGGGCGCGAGGCGATCCTTTATCATCCTCCAAATAGGCAAAAGAGCACCGGCTGCAGATGCAGCCAGTGCCCTTCTTGCTTCTATATAACAGCTCTGTCTTGGTTATCTACTTAGCCAGCAGCTTCAAGGCTGAGGAGATGAATACCTTCATTCCGATCAAGAGTGCTTCTTCATCAATCGTAAACTTCGGATGATGGTGGGGATAGATAATCCCCTTCTCCTTGCGGCCAGCACCGATGTTGAAATAGGTACCCGGCGCGGAGTTCAAGTACGCGGAGAAGTCGTCTGCCGCCATGCTTGGCTTGATGGTATACAAGGCTTCCTCCCCGTACAGCTCCTGGATCGTCTCCGCAATCGTCTTGGTGACAGACTCATGATTAATAAGAGGACGATACCCATATTCGTAACGGAATTCGAAGGTTGCCCCATGGGCCGAAGTAATGCCCTCAATGATCTGCTTCATGCGCTTAGGCACCTCGTCGCGCAGCTCCAGATCCATGCAGCGGACCGTGCCGCATAGTTCCACACTTCCTGGAATCACGTTATGCGTGTGCCCGCCAATAAACTTCGTGACCGAGACCACCAGTGGATCCATAGGATTGACGTGTCTTGAGACAATATGCTGCAAATTATTAACCACCTGGGCACCGATTGCGATACTGTCAATGACCCTGTGCGGTTCTGCCGCATGTCCACCTTTGCCATTAATCGTAATATAGAATGTATCCGGGGAAGCAAGCATCGGGCCTGCTACAACACCGACCTTGCCCACCTCAACGGGGGATTGCAAGTGCGCGCCGATGACCGTATCCACGTCAGTCATAACACCGGCGGCGATCATCTCTTCGGCTCCTCCGGGGGGGAGCTCTTCCGCATGCTGAAATATAAAGCGGATCTCCCCTTCCAGTTCCGCTTGATGCTCGGCCATGACTTTGGCCACGCCAAGCACCGTCGCTGTATGACCATCATGCCCGCAGGCATGCATCACACCTGGATTTCCGGAGGAGTAAGGAAGACCCGTATCCTCTTCAATAGGCAGGGCATCAATGTCCGCGCGGATGGCCAGCACCTTGCCCGGGCGGGAGCCTATAAGCCGGGCCATGACACTGGTTGGAGTCGGGCGTGACACCTCCATGTGCCCCATAGCGCAAAGAGTTTCTTCTATATAATACGCCGTTTTACTTTCCTCAAAAGACAGCTCCGGATGCTGATGTAAGTAACGTCTCCAGTCGATGACTTCAGACTGTATCTCTTCTGCTCGTTCAAGCAGGCGTTGTGCCAGCGTCATAAGAGTCTCTCCTTCCGCCTACTGCTGAACGCAGTGCGCGTATTCCGACTTATTTCGTTCAATCTGTCCCAGATGCTTATCCACGTGATTACAGATGAACTTGTCTATGATATGAGCAACGGTTATAGGCTCCTCCTGCTTCAAGCCATATTTCTCCCATTCCTCTTCAGAAAGCTTGCTGAGCAGCAAGCCGTTATAGCGCGTTATGGCCTCATAAGCATTCAACATTTCACTGATATCCGTGTCGCCAAATTGCTGGTTGCTCACCCAGCTCTCATGCTGGAAGGTAACAATTTGAGTGACAGGCTCCGAGATGATCTTACGAATACGGTAGGAATTAATAATGTTGGAATCAATCAGATGACCCACAATCTCCTGAATGCTCCAAGCTTTCGCATCTGGCTTCCATGTGAGCAGATCTCCAGGTAAGCCTTCCACACTTTGTCTAATCTTCACGGCCGTCTGCTGGTAGTTATAAATGGAATCTGCTGCTTTGCTGATCCTGTTCATGCTGTCTCACCCTCTCAGTTGCATTTATTTTAGGGCTTTCTCAATATATGAGTTATCAAATACTTTACTGATATCAACCGCTTCTCTAATTGTGCCGGACTTGAGCAGAACATCAGCTGTGGATTGCATAGCCGCTTGAACTTCTCCGGTAACCGGGGTATTAATGTACTCCGTACGGTTGACCAGAGTCTTGACTAACTCAAGCTCCATCTTTTTCTCTTTGGCCAGAATCGCTGCAGCCTCATCTTTGTTGGCATTGACCCATTTCACAGTCTTCTCGTAGACCTTGAGGTATGCTGAAGTCAGATCAGGATTGTTCTTAATAAATTCGTCGCGGCCAATCATGACGGCTGGTGCAACAATGCCCAGGGAGTCAACACTTTCCACAATTCTTGCACGCTTCGCCTGAACTTCTGTAGTTACGAACGGATCCCAGATTGCCCAAGCATCCACCTTGCCTGTCTGGAACGCGGGATTGCCTTCACCAGGCTGTAGATCTACCAGTTTCACATCGGCTTCTGCCATGTTGTTCTTTTGCAGCGCTTTGATCAGGAAGATATGGCCGGATGAACCCTTCGCGACTGCAATGGTCTTGCCTTTCAGATCGGCAATGGATTTAATCGGACTATCCGGCTTGACAATCACACTGTTCTGATTGCCCTGCACGCCTGTTGTCGAGATCACCGTGAACGGCATTTTGGCTGATTTGCCTGTTACCACGGTTCCGTCACCGATAAAGGAAAAGTCCACACGGCCCGATACAAGTCCCTCCAGAAGAGGTACGCTGCTCTGGAACTCATGCCACTGTACTTTGGCATTCACTTTGGAGAATTCCTCTTCAAACCAGCCTTTCTGCTTGGCGATCGTAAGAAGGTTCAATCCTCCGTTAATCGCAATATTCACTGTGGCTTCCTTCTTGCTCGAACTGCTATTAGATGCCCCATTACTTGTAGATCCAGTGCTGTTGCAGGCAGATAGAATCAGGGCAGTAATCATAGCCATTAATAGCACGGTGATTTTGGGTTGTCTGGTTGACTTCGTATTCATTGGTCAAAACTCCTTTTTCTCGTATAATCCTATTCTATTATTCCCTAGTAATGTAGTGAAGATACTATGAATTATGGTATTATAACTATTAGTTATGTTAAAAAAGGAGACTTAATATGAATATTGAACAGTTTGAATATATAGATGCCATTTCCCGGACAGGCTCCATATCCCTGGCTGCCGAACAAATCCATGTCAGCCAGGCCGCAATAAGCAAATCCATCTCCAAGCTGGAGCAGGAGCTGGGGTTCAAGCTGTTCACCCGCTCACGCACAGGCACGGAGGCAACCCCCCGCGGCAGCATCATAATCGAGAAGATTCGCAGCATCCTCTCCACCATTGAGGAGATCAGGGAAGAAGCACAGATAGAGAAGCAGCTCATCGACGGGGAAGTCCGCTTGTCGATTGGCCCGAACTTTATGGCGGTGCTTACCCAGTCTATCATTTCTTTCAAGAAAGCTTATCCCAATGTGGATCTGTCCATAGTGAGCAGAAGCACCGAAGAGGTTATTCAGGATCTGAATGAGGACCGCGCCGACCTCGGTCTGATCTATATCCACAATCTGAACAAGAATCACATGAAGGATCTTACGATTAACAAAATACTGGATTCCAGAATTGTGGTATGTGCCGGACGGGGAACAACGCTTGCTTCAAGAAAGAGCGTATCCCCGCAGGACCTGCTGTCCCATACGTTCGTCAATATCGATGGCGTGTTCTCGAATTGGTACCTGGAAGACTTCACTAACAAGTACGGTCCTGTCAATCTCATCTTCAAGTCCAACAATATTGAGCTGCTCAAAAGAACGATTGCCCAGGGCGCCGCTATCGGCATGTTCATTGAGTACAGCATGGTGAATGACCCGCTGATCCAGAACGGGGATATTGTCATTATCCCCCTAATTAATCATGAGCCTCTTCATATCTCTCTAGGCTGGGCACGCACCAACTATAAGCATTTTTCTATTGCCCAAAGGGAGTTTCTAAAGTATTTGATTCATGAATATCAAAATACGAACCCGAGTTCAGTATGAGATAAGCCCGTCTATTAATCTATTGACAATGAACTTCTGCGTCTGTTAGTATCCGTAATAAATTCTAGAACGACACAGGGTATCGTTACAGGGGGAGACCGGAATGACATCAGCCGCATTAGAAATCAGCCACTTGACCAAGACGTTTCGTACAGATAACAAAGAAAATCAAGTGCTTGATCATATTGAATTCACTCTGAGCGAACAGGAATTTGTGTCGATTATCGGACCGAGCGGCTGTGGGAAGAGCACGCTGCTAAAGATCGTCGCTGGCCTGGATATGCAGTACGAGGGTCAGGTACGGCTTAATGGCAAGGATAATGTTGGACCGAGCAAGAATAAAGGATTTATTTTTCAGGAGCATCGTCTATTTCCATGGGCAACCGTTGAGAAGAATATAGCCGCGGAGCTATCCCTCAAGAACAAGGAGGTTCGGGAGCGGGTAGATGCCATGATTAATCTGGTCAGGTTAACCGGATTCGAGAAGGCTTATCCGAAGCAGCTCTCCGGAGGCATGTCCCAGCGGGTCGCTATTGCACGGGCTTTGATGCGCAGCCCCGAGATTCTGCTGCTGGACGAGCCCTTCGGTGCCCTTGATGCCTTTACACGTAACCATATGCAGGAATCCCTGCTGGATATCTGGCGTGAGAACAAAACCTCCATGCTGCTTGTGACCCATGATATTGACGAAGCCATATTCTTATCGAACCGCGTTATCGTCATGGATGCCAAGCCTGGACGGATCAAAGCGATTATTCCCATCGACCTGCCATTTCCAAGAGACCGGCTCAGCAGTTCATTTCAGGAGCTGCGAACTCACGTAATTAGCGCACTCGCCGACAAGGAGCAGACGGTCGAAGATTGGTCTGTCTAACATCATAAGAAAGGTTGTTCCCTCATGCAGAAAAAAGAATTCTCGCACCACCTCGTACGGGGAAGTCTCATTCCCGCAATCGTACTCATCTTATGGCAGACAGCCTCCTCGCTCGAGTGGATTTCGGCCCAGCTATTCCCGCCTCCTCTCACTATTCTGCACAGCTTCTACGAAGTCACAGTATCCGGCGAACTATGGCACCATCTGAAGCCAAGTATCATGCGGGCTATGTCCGGATTCCTGATCGGCGGCGGGTCCGGTCTGTTAATAGGTCTATTAGTTGGACTATTCAAGCGTTCAGAGCAGCTGCTTGATCCGACCATTCAAATGCTGCGGACCGTCCCTTTGCTGGCGATTACGCCTTTGTTCATCTTGTGGCTGGGATTCGGTGAGGTGTCCAAAGTGCTGCTAATATCTATGGGAGCCTTCTTCCCCATGTATGTCAATTCGTTCCTGGGCGTTCGCAACGTGGATGCCAAGCTGTTCGATGTGGCCCGCGTGCTGGAGTTCAGTCGCATTCAACAAGTGACCAAGGTCATTCTGCCGGGGGCTATGCCGAATGTCCTGCTAGGGGTTCGCTTATCCCTAAGTACTTCCTGGCTGTGCCTGGTGGTTGCTGAACTAATGGGTGCAGACCGGGGCATCGGCTATTTGATTCAGGACGCGAGGGCTTATATGCGGACAGATATCGTATTTGTCGGGATCATCGTCTTCGCTGTGGCCGGTAAGCTGACCGACTCCTTCGTGCGTTTCTTGGAGAAGCGGCTGCTGAAATGGCAGGATATTTACCGCGGATAACTCTAATTGATTGTAAGCCAGTAATGGCCGCATTGCTATATGCGGTTGTTACTGGCTTTTCTTTTGCCATTATCGTGGGGTATGTCAAACCAAAGTTAACTCCACGTATACCCGAATGAGCGGATTAACCCCCGCTTAACCCTGGCTTTATGCCTCTGTAACATAGATTGCCTAGTATGGAGAAATGTCCATGCGAAAATTTTGTCGAAGGACTAACAAAGGCGTCTATTTGGAGAGGGAGAGTTGCTTTGAACAGGAATCTTAAATTACGAAACTGGTTATCTATACTGATGATCAGCAGCATGGTGCTTGGCTCAGCTTTGCCTGCGGCAGGGGCTGCAGAGGAGACAGGCGCCATTCCGTCCCCAGTGACCGCAACCGGTGGAACTGCTGAGGGAGCATCCGCTACAGGAACAGGGGGAGAAGCTCCTGTGGAAGAGAATTCAGAGCAGGCGGCCCGTGATGAACAGACCGAGCCTGCTCTGACGCCTACATATACGGCACCAACTAATGGCAGTCCGAAGCTGCTTACGGAGCAGGTGAACACGCCGGCGCTGCTGATTACGCAGATCGTGCCGGATACAAGCAACATTCCGGAGCTGCTTCCCGATGGAACCCCATCCAGCACCGGCTCCGTGGATGGTTATGAGTCCATTGAGGTGTATAACAACACCACTAAGGAAGTGGACTTCGAGCAGTATGATTTCTATTACGTCAACGGCTCTACAGAGACAAAGTGGGCAGTAAATTCAGGTTCAGCTGTAAAGATTCCACCCCGCGAAGCTGTTGTCTTCTGGGTGCAGAACAGCAGCAACCAGGAGCTGGCCGCGGACTCCTTCAATACCAATTATACCCGGGCGGATTACACCTCTTCTCTGGTAGAAGGCAAGAATCTGTTCCGCCAGCAAGGCGGCAATGGCATGGCCAATACGGGGACCCGTTCCCTGATCATCCGGACCAAGCAGGGAGCCGACCTGGTGAAGGCTGAATATACGATTGCCTCAGGGAAATCCAAGGCCAATCACGGTATCCGCTTCGGTTATCCCGTAGATGGCGGCTTGAAAATGATCATGGAGGCTCAGCCTGAGTCCCTGCCCGCCACTCCGGGACAGCTGCAGGAATCGCAGATTCCTCCGCAGCCGTCTACTCCGGAAGAGCCGGGTACTGGCACACTTCAGATCACGCATGTGCCTGCTGCCCAAGCACAGGGCCTGAAGGATCTGCCTATCACGGCCCAGATCCAGAATCCGGATAATACGTCTGGAAGCAGCCTGTCGGCAGAGCTGCTGTATAAGACGCCTTCCCAGGCGCGATATAAGGTGATTCCACTTCCCCAGAAGGGCGGCAGCGAATACTCCGCTGTCATCCCGGCTGCTGCACTCGCTGAATCCAAGCTGGATTATAAGATCCGGGTGAATTCGGTTGAACAGGCATACTCGGTTGATGTGGACCTGCCTGCGTTCGACCCTGTGAAGGCACCAGTTCTGCTTGTGACCAAGGTGGTACCTAATACCACTAATGTGCCAGGGACATCGTCAGATGCCTATGAATTCATTGAAGTCTACAACAACACGGATCAGCCGGTTGATTTCAACAACTACAAAGTTTATTACCGTTATCCCGACTCCGGCATACAGGCCGATGCCAAGTGGCCGTCCAATAAAGAACAATTCATAATTCCTGCCGGCAAGTCGGTTGTCTTCTGGATTAAGAATGGGGCCAACGCCAGTTATACGGCCGCTGATTTTAACGCATTTTACCAGACCTCCCTTACCCTAGACAGCAACCTGTTCACCATTGAGAGTGGAGGGCTGGCCAACTCCGGCCGCCGTGCCGTTGTAATCAAGACGAACACAGAGAAAGAAGTCTCTGCCGCTTATTATGACGCGGATACGCTATATGAGGGCGGAACTAAAGGAGATGAGACGAAGGAAAATACCGCACTTCTATACAAATATCCGGTCAGCGGCACCACGATGATCAAGATGAGCTCCGGACTGGTGAAGGCTGTTCCGGGTGTGGACAACGAGGCTGTACCTTCCACCCCTGTACATGTTGAGCCGGATCTTCAGGCGCCTACTGTGAAGGATCTAACCGGAATAACCACCGTGGATCAATCCAAGAGCATCGACCTCAAGGTGGATGCCAAGGATGACAAGCAGGTCGTCTCGGTCAAAATCTACACCAAATCCGATAAACAGCAGGATTTCGTGGAACACAATCTCGCCGAGGACTACGGAGACCGTCTGTACCATTACCCTCTGTCCTCCGCAGATTTGATCGGTAGAAAGTCTCTAACTTACTATTTTGCCGCTTCAGATGGAACTCAAGTTATCAAGTCTGAGACCAAGATCATATCCATTACAGGAGGACCTAGCGGGGAGGATCTTCGCCTGAACTTCAAGGATGGAGACTTGGTCAAAGATACCCGTACACTCAAAGGAGCTGCCCGTAATACCGCACCGGGTTCACTCAAGCTCAGCATTGATGGCAAGGAAATCTCTAAGGAAGCGTATGCCGCCCTTGAGCATGATGCGTATTTCGTCTTTGACGCCAAGAATGTCGATTACTACTTCAAGAATGCGGTGACGATGGGGGAACCTGCCGCGGGCAGTGAGGATAAGACGATCCTGTACACGTTCCTCGACCCTATTCCCACTTATACGACCCTGTCCTATCCGATTGACGCCGACCGGCTGCAGCTCGGGACGGACAATGTCATTTATATCCGGGCTGGCTCCAAGTCATCCCCGTTCGATCCGAGACCGGGCGAGAATAAAGATGATTTCGAGATCAGAAATGTACGTCTTCTGTTAGCCGACGGAACCGAAATATGGGACCCTGCGTACAGCACCCCGGACAAAGAGATTAAAATGGGAGACAGCTCCGGGAAGTCGGAATCCATTGGCTTCCGCTTTAATCTGACCTCATCCATGCTTCAAGCCCAAGCCTACAGCTGGGACACCAAGAATTATGAAGATGGAGTGCATCAAGTAAAGGTTGAGAATCAAGAGAAGTCCCTAGCTGCCAAGGTCACTGTGGATAATACGCCTCCATCCATTACACCGAACTTGGAAGAAGGCAAGGAATACCGGGGTGCCTTTACGATTAATGCCAAGATTGAGGATAAACTGGCCGGTGTGGATCAAGTAGAAGTGAAGCTGGATGGCGAGGTCATACACCTGCCTTATGCTGCAACCTCAGGGACCCTGAAGCCGGGACCTCATGAATTGTCCATTCAGGCTGCGGATACAATTGGCAATACCACACAGACAAAGGTAACCTTCAAGGTTCCCAATGAGAACCCCTTGAATCCCGAATTGGTGGCACCAGCCCAGGGGCAGAGCAGCCTTGGGAACAACGCCAAGCTAACTGTCAAGGTGCAGGATCCTACGGGCGACCCTCTTAAGATCAGCTTTTATAAAGGATTCAAGTATGATGGCAGCCGTGCGGAAGGATTCGCAGGTTATAAGAATGCGTCTGTAACCGAACCCCCGAGGGAGAAGGTTCCCGCTGGTGAGCTGGCCCTGACGGAGGAAGAATATGCCCAAATCAGCAAGCTGGATGGCAAATACCTGGTCAATGACTCTGATGAGAAATTCCCATACCAGCGGTTCGAAGTGAAGCTTGATCCTACCGTGAAGTCAACGGATCAGGTGGAGATCGAATGGAAAGGCAAGTCGCTCGAGGGACGGAAGGTGAGCCTGTACGCGTGGAGCAAGTCCTCAGGTGTGTGGGAGCTGCTTGATCATGTGATTGCTGGAAGTGAGGACTTCCAGTTACATGCCAAGGTAACCGCAGGCAAATATGCGGATGGACAAGTTATTCAAGTGCTGGTACAGGACGAGATCGCTTCTCCTGCCGCCGCTAAGTCAGGCCCTATTACAGAAGATCCGTATGACTTCTCATTTATATGGATGTCCGATACCCAATATTATTCACAAAGCTTCCCATATATTTACCAGAAGAACGTGAAGTGGATTGCGGACAACAAGGACAAGCTTAACCTGAAGTATGTGATCCATACCGGAGATATTGTAGATAAATCGTATCAGGAATATCAATGGCAGGAAGCCGATAAGAACATGAAGGTGCTTGAAAATGCCGATATCCCTTACGGGGTTCTTGCGGGAAATCATGATGTGAATCATCAGGAGAACGACTATACGAAGTACTGGGAGTATTTCGGCGAGTCCCGGTTCAAGAATATGCCTACTTTTGCCGGCTCTTATAAGAACAATCGCGGGCATTACGATCTCGTGTCCGCCGGAGGAAATGACTTTATCATCGTCTATATGGGCTGGGGACTCGGAGACAAGGAAATCGAATGGATGAACGAAATTGTATCCAAATATCCGGAGCGGAAAGCCATACTCGCTCTGCATGAGTACATGCTTGTATCCAACAACCGGGCACCTATCGCGGATAAAATCTACGAGAAAGTCGTTCTACCGAACAAGAATGTGTTCGCCACGCTCTCGGGCCATTACCATGATGCCCAGTTAAAAGTGGATGAGATCGACGATAATGGCGACAAAGTGCCTGACCGCAAAGTCTATCAAATGCTGGCCGATTACCAAGGCGCACCGGAAGGCGGGCTTGGATATATCCGCTTGATGCAGTTCGATATGAAGAACAACAAGCTTCACATGAAGACGTATTCTCCTTATCTGGATAAATACAACTTCTATGATCCGGCCGAAAATCCTAAATATCAGGGCAAGGACGAATTCTCCCTCGACCTGGACCTTCAGCCGCGTACCAAGCGAGTGGCCACCGACTATTTCGGTGTGAAAGTCTACACAGATCAGCTGATTGGAAGCAGTCTGAATGTGAAGAGTGGCAGCCAGACTTCGGTCCAATGGAACTCTCTTCAACCGGACAGTTACATCCAGTGGTATGTGAAAGCGGAAGATGGATTCAGCGGCAGCAAGCTGTCTGACATCTGGGGCTTCTATAGTGGTAAGAGCACAGATGGTGGAGGAATGCCGGGCAATCCGGGGAACAACCCATCCGAAGGAAGTTCACCGGCTCCTGTGCAGCCAACTGTGCCGGGAGCTAAGCCAGGCGCAATTGAGGTGAAGGCATCTGGCGACGGGACTTACACAATCACTGATGAGGCCATGAAGAAAGCCGCCTCCGAAGCCGCTGACGGGAAAGTTCAAGTCGAACTGAAGGGTTCAACTGGCGGGCAGCAGAATTCGAGATTGGTCATGGATACCGCGGCTCTGCAGAGTGTCACAGACCGCAAGCTGACGATGGAGATTATCTCACCGACAGCAGCCCTGACACTACCGGGATCCTCCCTGCCTAAGGGCTTGGCGGAAGCAGATAAGCTGGTTGTGGACATCGACACAACCTTGGATTCAGACATGAAGGCTCGCCTGACCGCTGCCGCTGGCAGCCGTGGGGAGCTCACCTCAAACGGATTGGTCTTCAATCTGGGGATGACGCTTGCCAAGGGGCAATCCGCGGCAGCGATTCATCAATTGAGCGGCCCTGTTACGATTACCCGGACGCTGACCGATGAGCAGAAGACGCAGCTGAATCGGGATTATGCCGGCGTGTATAAGCTGAGTGCTGGACAAGCCGAATACATCGGTGGACAATTTAGCGGATCAACAGTAAGCTTCACCACCGATCAACTCGGGGAGTTCGCCATAATGGAGTATCATAAACGGTTCGCGGATCTATCAGGAGGATGGGCGGATGAATTCATCACCAAGCTCGCCGCCAAGCACATCATTACAGAAATAGACGAGAACCGGTTCGGGCCGAATCAGGATATAACCCGTGCGGATTTTGCCATCCTTGCCGTAAGGTCCCTGACAGAGCAAGCTTCGGAATCCACGTCTGCCTTTGAAGATGTGACCTCGAACGCCTATTTCTCAGGATATATAGCTAAAGCTGCAGAACTGGGCATTATGCAGGGAAGCGGCGGGCAGTTCCGCCCTATGGACCCGATTACCCGGGAAGAGGCGGCCGCTGTACTGATGAATCTGGCTGGGAGAATGAACAAAACACCACAAACAAGTGGATCTTCAGCTGCATTCACTGATACATCGGAGATCTCCGGCTGGGCCAAATCAGCCGTGGTCCAAGCCCAGGCGCTGGGCTTGATCAATGGCAAAGGCGGTAACCGGTTTGATCCGAAGGATCAGGTAACCCGCGCAGAACTGTCCAAAATGCTCTACAAGCTGCTTGCATATCCTTCAAGCTCGAACTAATCTCAGATCGTACCAAAAGAGACCCCGCGGGGTCTCCTTGGTACGATTTTTTTATTTAGTTGGGTAGCCATCTATGTCTGGTCATGTGACCGAAGCTGCATGTAAGCGATCATCTAATCCCAACAACTATGCTGGAAATAGCATCTTACTTTTTGCAACCTCTATACCTTACTCCTGCTCCTTGATCACCTGCTCAACCCCAAGCAGTATCAGCTTCAATCCGAACTCAAAAGCCCTGTCGGTCCCCATCAGCTCGAACAGCCCGTTCGTGAACATGTTTCGGAACAGTCCCGCTTCCGACTCGCTCATGGAGCCCAGCAGCCTGTTCATCTCCTCCCCCGGAAGCTCCTTCTGTTCCTTAAGAATAGCAGCGACATTACGCTGGTGCTGATAAGCATCCAGAACAAAATAGTAGACGTAGTTCACAAGGGTGACAACGACTTGCATCTTCTGTTCCTGGTCAAGTGGAGTCGATTCCACACACAGCAGCATACGGTTGGTGAACCGAATGATGTCAGGTTCGTGGGGCAGCGTCATCATCATGAGCTGCGTGGAGCAGGGATACCGGCTGAGCACGCTTCGTACCGTTACTGCGAGCTCCGTCAGCTGTTCCTTCCAGTCTCCCTCGGAACTGAACTCTTCCAGAATGTTTTTCGAGACCTGGTTAGCAAGACGCTGGTAGAGATCCTGCTTACTCTTGAAGTACCAGTACAAAGAAGGGGCCTGAATCCCCAGCCGGTCGGCCAACCGCCTCATACTGAATTTTTCAATGCCCTCCTCACCAAGAAGCTCCCATGAAGCCTCCAGAATTTTATCCTCTGAGATCTGAGGCTGCTGTTTTCTCATCGTTATCCGTCCTTTTATCTAACAGTGTAAGTTTATGCTTTACAGGTTCATAGGTTCATGATATCATCTAACACTGTAAGGTTCAAACTAACACTGTTAGATGGTGGCTCGAAAATAAAATAGAAAGTGGTGATCCACATGGATTCGGAAAACCTTTATTACTTTGAGAAAGCACCGATTGCCAAAGCCGTAGCTCACTTCGCTGTACCCATGATGCTAGGCACATCAATGAGTGTCATCTATTCCATTCTGAATGCCTATTTCCTTGGCACACTCCACAACACAGCCATGCTCACCGCACTTGCGCTAACCTTGCCATTATTCGCTGTCATCATGGCGCTTGGGAACTTGATTGGCATCGGCAGCGGCACATTCATCTCCCGTCTGCTGGGAGAGAGACAGTACGATGAGGTCAAGCACGTGTCTTCGTTCGCTTTTTACAGCAGCTTAGTTCTCGGTCTTATTGTGATGGCTGTAGGACTTCCGCTGATCGATTCGATCGTACATGGCCTGGGAGCAACGCAGGACTCTTTCGGCTTCACGAAGGATTATGTGACAATCATGCTTATCGGTTCACCCTTCGTCGTATTATTCTTCACAATGGAGAATATGGTGCGCTCGGAGGGATCAGCCGTCACATCCATGGCCGGCATGATGCTCAGTGTTGTCGTGAACATTATTCTCGACGCGTTAGTCATCTATGTGTTCCACTGGGGCGTGATCGGCGTTGCGTCTGCTACGGTCATTTCTAACATAGCTGCGAGCACTTTCTACGCCTTCCATATGGGGTATAAGAGCCAATTCTTAACGATCTCCGTCCGGTGGTTCAAGGTGACCAGGGACATTCTGGGCAATGTATTCAAAATTGGAGTTCCCGTGTTTATTATGAGTATCTTCCTCGGTGGGATGTCACTTATTTTCAACCATTATCTTGTTGAATACGGGGATCAGGCCGTGGCCGCTTACGGGATTTCTTCACGGCTTCTGCAATTTCCTGAGTTCATTCTGATGGGGTTGTGCGAAGGGGTCGTGCCGCTCATTGCTTTCTCTTTCACAGCGAATAAACTGCGTATGAAGACCACCATTGGATTTACGATTAAAGCGATAATGACGCTTGCCGCCCTCTTCGGGGTCATGGTCTATTTGATTTCCGACCACCTCATTGGCCTGTTTACGAATGACCCGCAATTAGTCGAAATGGGCAGCTACATTCTGCATGTGACGTTCTTATCCTTGTTCATCACCGGAATGACCACTTTGTTCACGGGGATCTTTCAGGCCACAGCGCAAGGAACGGCCGCGTTCATCATGTCCGTTATTCAAGGAATTACATTGATTCCTGTACTCTACATCGCAAGTCGCATGAACGGCTTCCACGGAGTGGTCTGGTCACTCGTCATTGCGGATGCCGCCGCGTTCCTTGTTGGCGCCATTATGCTGTATGTTCTGCGGGGCAAATTGCAGCCGGACCTGGATAGTTTGGTGCATTGAATTATAGGTAACACGGGAAAAAGGCAGGATAAGGGTACTCCCTGATCTGCCCTCTTCTCGTACAAGGACGGGGAACTAGCTGTTGCCCTGTTCAAAAAATACGCACGGACCTGTACATTCTCTCTTACTCAGCACATATCTCCGAATTACAAGGTCACCGATTGCTCTGAGGCCGCTGTGATATTGCCTCCTGAGTTCTTATCTTCAATCTGCCACAGACCTTTGGATGCCATGCCAGCCGCCCTACTATTTCCTTTTCACCGTGCTGTTCAACCCTGCAGCCTGCCTCATCAGAATCGCCCGGATCACGAACCAAAACAGGATATAGGTGACAAGAAATATTCCTGCGCCCATCAACAGCGGCGTAAGCCTCACCGGGAACCAGCCTACGCTTACAGCAAGGGGAAAGAACACTACGAGCGACAATAGAAAGTGTATAACAACCTGCTTAAGCGGACTCCAACTCTCCTTGTCAAAGATAAATGAGGCCGCCCCAAAATACCCGCCCATGACCATACTCCCCATCAGATTAAGCCAGATACTTGTTACCGTAGCCTCAGTATCAGTAATAACAAGAATTCCAATGGCAATCAGCGACAAGACGGCAGCTGCGCCGAACCCTGTCCATACTCGTCTTATAATATTACTGACCATCAGATCCACCTCCAAATATTAATTTCTTCTTCAATTCCGATACATAACCCCGGGATACATATTCCTTATTCCCTGATTTGAAATACACGCAGAGGTTCCCGTTGAACGATAATTCAAACCGCTCGATCTGATTCAAGTTGCCGATCACCGATTTCGAGAACCGTGTGAATTCATCCGCAAGAATCTCCTCCACTTCATACAGCTTCATTCTCAGCTCTACCCGTTGATTCTGAATGGATGCGAACACCTTCCGATGTTCGGAATACACATAGTCAATTCCACCCGGATCAAGCAGAATCGATTGTTCATCCTCCACTCCAATTAGCCGTTTCACCGTCTTCCCCTGCAGCTTATTCATCAGCAGCGCAAGTTCCGCATTCCATTCCTTCGCTTTGACGGTGATGGTTGTCTCCGTATATTGCTCGTTAATTTCCACTTCAACTTTCATTGTACTCTCACTCCCCGGCCGGTATATGTTCATTATCGCTTATGGGTTATTTCCAAATCTATAGCTTGTGAGCAACCTGTCGATTTCGACGCCTAACCTGCCAATTTACTGTACGAAGTGAATCAAATCAACGCAAAGAAACCGTTCTTCGTCCGAAATGGAGGGATCACCCAACCATTTACGAAAAGAACGGTCTCTATGTCATTCATTATAACTACGGAGCAGTCCAGCATCCGCTTATTCAAGTGAGGGCTGTGACAGCCCTCACCTATAAGAAATTCACGGTATGCCCTACCGCAGCTTACAGCGAACCAGCGGCAAGCCGCTGGATCGAATCTGCTACAGCAGTTCTTTGCGCAGCTGCTCCGGTGACTTCGGTGAGAGCAGGCCAAACGGGATATCGAAGACGGTGTACGCACCGGACTCTCCCTTTTGTGCCAGGCGGTATGCCGCACGGGCATAGGCAACCAGCACGCTGGCCGTGAATTCCGGATTACTGTCCAGCTTCAGGCCGAACTCGATGATCTGGGTATTCCCCTCACCTGTCCGTCCGCTCCGGATAACATGGCCGCCATGCGGCATAGTTCCATGCTCTGCGGCTAGTGTCTCTTCACTTACAAAGTGAACCACAGTCTCATAATCGGCAAAGTAGTTCGGCATAGTACGGATGGTCTCCGCAATCGCTTCACGATCCGCGCCTTCTTCAGCCACTACGTAACATTCACGCAGGTGCTTGTCACGGGTAGACAGCTCCGGGTTCTCCCCACTGCGTACCCGCGCCACCGCTTCCTCACGAGGAATGGTGTACTGGATGCCGTTCTTGACGCCTTGAACACGGCGAATAGCATCGGAATGGCCCTGGCTTACGCCTTTGCCCCAGAAGGTGAACTCGTTACCTTCCGGCAGCACGGCTTCCGCGAGCAGACGGTTCAGGGAGAACAAGCCCGGATCCCAACCGGTAGAAATGACGCTGACCGTTCCCGCCGTACGGGCACTTGCCTGTACTTCCTCATAATACTCGGGAATCCGCGCATGGGTATCGAAGCTGTCAACCGTATGGAACAGCTTCGCCAGAGCCGGACCTTGCTCCGGCAGGTCTGTCGCGGAGCCGCCGCACAGGATCAGCACATCGATTTTTCCTTTATAAGACTCAATATCGTTAATGGACACCATCTGTGTGCCCGACTCTAGTGTTTGGGGATCGCGGCGCGTAAAAATCGCTTCCAGTCGAAGATCAGGATTCTGCCGGATTGCCGCCTCGACGCCACGTCCAAGATTGCCGTAGCCAACGATGCCGATAGAAATAGGTTGGGTCATGGTTATCGTGTCCTCCATTTCAAGTTATGCGGGATTAGATCCAACCGCGTGCGCTCATTGCTTCGCTGATCCGTTTGATGGAGATCATGAAAGCAGCCGTACGCAGATCGGTGCCATGCTCACGGGATAGGGCACGAACTTCATCATAAGAAGCGTACATCCGTTGTGACAGGCGCTCCAATACTTCTTCTTCCGTCCAGTAGAAGTTAGCCAGGTTCTGTACCCACTCGAAGTACGATACAGTAACGCCGCCTGCGTTCGCCAGGATATCAGGAATAACGAGCACGCCTTTCTCCTGCAGAATCTTGTCTGCTTCTGGAGTTGTAGGTCCGTTAGCCGCTTCAGCGATGATGCGGGCTTTGATGTTAGATGCGTTGGCGCCAGTAATTACGTTCTCAAGTGCCGCCGGGATAAGAATATCAACATCCAGCTCAAGCAGCTCTTCATTCGTAATCAGGTAGGATTGACCGTAGTCTGCCAGCTTGGCGTTGTCTTTGAGCTCGTACACTTTCTGCAAGTCAAGACCTTCCGCCTGATACAAGCCCGCTCTGGAGTCGCTGACTGCAACCACTTTACAGCCTTGTTCAGCCAACAGACGGGCAGCAATACGTCCAGCGTTACCGAAGCCTTGTACCGCAACTGTTGCGCCTTCTGGAGAAATGTTAAGCTCCTTGAGTGCAGCGAGTACAGTATATACACAGCCTTGTGCTGTCGCTTCATTCCGTCCTTTGGATCCGCCAAGGATAAGCGGTTTGCCTGTAATGATGCCTGGCGTGTTAACGCCTTTCAGGCGGCTGTATGTATCCATCATCCAGCCCATAATCTCTGGTGTTGTGTAGACATCCGGTGCCGGGATATCTTTGTCCGGTCCGATGAAATCAGCGATAGCTTCCATGAAGCCGCGGCTGACGCGTTCCACTTCGCCCTTGCTCATTGTGCGCGGGTCACAGATTACTCCGCCCTTGCCGCCGCCGTAAGGAAGGCCAACAACGCCGCATTTGAAGGACATCCACATGGACAATGCCTTAACTTCGTCCAGTGTAACGTCCGGGTGGAAGCGGATTCCGCCTTTGCCTGGACCTACAGCATCATTGTGCTGGGAACGGTAGCCTTCGAACACGACCACGCTGCCGTCATCCATCTTCACAGGGAAGTTCACGGTCAATACACGTTTAGGTCTTTTCAGGATATCGGTAACATGCTTCGGAAGATTCAAATAAGAAGCTGCCTCATCAATTTGTTTTTGTACAATTTCAAAGGGGTTTAAGGTCTCTTGTACTTGCTCTACGTTCTCTCTAATGCTCATAAGCTATCAGCCCTTTCATCCATCTAATTTTTTCGATTCACCGCTTTAAAGAGGTCAAAATACATCTTACATCATACGTTAGTTTAGTAAAAGACTTTTTTCGTTGAAATCAGTGAATCTTTTCCATCAGGTTGATACAAAAGATTTATCAGTTACTTGAAGGAATAGTGCACGGATACTTAATTTCAATGTTAATTCTACCCTAATAAGGGCCAAGGTAACGGTTTTTACAGTTGATAACCCGGATATATGATTGTTGATTGGATCGGTGCTCGCAAGAGTATCACCATCGTGATTAGCGTATTTGCTGTTATATTGTGTTTATTACCATTAACAACTTCTTAATCTTCTTATTCATTCTAATGATGATCGTTGGGGAGCACTCACTCAGGTGGAGCTTGGCGCCCCCTCAACAAAGCTATTTGTTGGTATTTCACTTTGGGTCAGCAATTGGCGGATTGGTATTAAACCAAACTGGCTTGTATTCCAGTACAGCTTGGTTTGGGAGTGGAATTGTCATAATTGCGTATCAAGAGAGCACAAGGCTTCGGGCTAGGATAGGGAAAAACTGTGGAGGCACACCCATCAGTACTCGTCCGTATAGCTCTAGTCCAGTCGACGCTGTAGTCAGCGCATGATTGGAGCCGCCTCTGATGTCCCGGAATATTTGAGATAAGCGGTTGGAATCGGCAATCACACTTCCTCCGCTCTCTGCCATTAGCATATCTACGGCTTCCCAGCACAGCATGGCTGCATAGGTCATATCTGTCTGCACCTGTGCCGATTCCTTTAGACTAAACGGTGCTGTATTCTGCACATGACGCTCCAAATTGTCAATGGTTCGACTGATATGAAGATGAGCGGATTCGACCTTCATAGCCGCAAGTCCCACTTTATATTGGATATGGCCCACTGCAGCTTGAGAGCTATGGACAGTCATCGCAATTCCCTTGTGAGGTGCTTTCTGGGCAAAATACTCGACAGCCCCTCTAGCGAGTCCGAGAATCGCGCTTATTCCCGTTGTGATGCTGAGAATGAGCTGTGAGTAAGGCTTGTATCTGTCACGTCCTGCCAGTTCGGCGGGCTGCCAGTCTCCCTGATGGGTGATGGTGATGACATGTCTATCAGGTATAAACACATTTTTGAGTTCCAGACTATTACTTGCGGATCCTTTCAGACTCATCGTATACCAATCGTCAACGATTGTGACCTCACTCATGGGTACAACGGCCAGCATCTCCTCCAAAGCCCTGCCTTCTTGCATGGATTTGGCGTCCTTGAGGCTTAACAGGGCATGGGTTGCATGCTCTGAACCTGAACCGAACCCCCAAAAGCCCTCCTCTACCAAATACCCTCCTTCTACTTTCTTCACGACCGCTTTACGTGCTAACAAGACAGAACAGAATCGCATCTCCTCTACCTGGTTATAGATTGACTCTAATACGTCCGAAGCTAATGATAGGGATGCGTTATAGTTATTTCCGTTAATAATTTGAACGACCCAGCCAACAGAACCATTCCCCTTAGCCACCTCGGAAATAATCTCGACCATAGCACGAATGCTAACCTCATGCCCCCCGTACTCCTTCGGTGTGCCAAGCTTAAACAGCCCCGCATCCGATATTTTCTGAATTACTTCATCAGGAATACGTCGTTCTTCATCGATCATAGTGCCGAACTTCTGCAGATAGGGAACTAACTCGGTAGCACTCTGAAGCAATTGCTGTTCAAAAGCAGTAAGTTGGCATTCAGTACTTAAATTGGCCATTGAAATCCACTCCTTAATTATACATCTGTATATTTAAGATGCATTTATACAATAAATGGTATAATGTATAATTAATTTCAACAACCGATAAAATCTTAAGTTTGTCGATAAACGATACAGAAAGAGGAATCTGTCATGGACAATACAACAACTGAAGATCTTCGGGTCCGAAGAACTCACAAGCTGTTATACAACGCTCTGTTAGAGTTAATGGAGAAACAGCCGTTCGGGAATATAACGGTGAAGCAGATCTGTGATCTAGCGATGGTACATCGAACTACTTTCTACACGCACTTCCAGGATAAATTCGACTTGCTTTCACGCGCTATGCAGCAAATTGCGGAGGAAGAATTTAAGGGCATTGCCGATATATCCTTTTCTCCATCCGATAATTTTAGAGAGTTATTCTCTTTGGCAACGAAACATAAGAAGCTTTTCTCCATTCTGTTAGCCGAAGAGAGGGATTCTTTGAGAAATCTGTTACGAAGAGAGATGGGGAGGGGTATCAGGGAATACTTGACCAAGCATAATTCGATTGAAGAGAATTCCATCGATATGCAAATTAAGATAGAGGCTTACATCGGAGCCGTGCTTGGTGTGATCACCTGGTGGATTGAGAGCAACATGCCGATCGACCACGAAGAGTTGTATGAAAAAATGAATATCTTCTCAGAGTGGAAGTTTGCAGATTAACTTCGTATTTTCTCACCGTGAGTGACTGTTCTATCCTCAGTACTTCAGTGAGTAGTGGCAGCCTATGGGGGCCGGCTGCCGCTTTAGAAGGATTGACTTAGAGCCGGTCGCTCGTATTCGGACTACCATCTTCGCAATCGGTTCGGTAGATGCAACTTGAAAAGGACTCCCTGAGCAATAGCTCAAGAGAGTCCTAGACGTTGAAGCCTATTCGTTAATAAATTTAACCACTTTCAGCATTCTTTCCAGCATAACCGTTCCTTCGGCGCGAGTCGCAGGGGCTCCAGGATGGAGCAATCCGCGCTCATCCCCTTTCAAAATCCCGAGCTGAACTGCCGCGGAGATCGATGGAGCGGCCCAAGCTGAAATGCTGTTCTTATCCGCAAACGATAAAGTCGTTGTCGAATTCGGTACGGAAGCTCCGGCAAATTTCAAAGCACGTTCAAAGATAGCAGCCATCTGCTCACGGGTAATGCGATCTCCAGGCTTGAACTGATCACCTTCGCCTTTAATCAACCCCGCGGATACAGCAATACCTACTTCTTTGTAGAACCAATCCGTCTCCTTCACATCCTTAAAAGATGTAGTTCCGGTACTATCCGATAACCCGAGTGCTCTAACTACCAAACTAGTAAATTCGGCACGAGTTATGTTCAGTTGAGGCCCGAATTTCGTATCCGTTATACCATTAACAAGTAAATGAGAGGCCATCTTGGAGATATTTGCTTCGGCCCAATGACCTTTAATATCAGCAAAAGATTTGGTTCCTGACACCACCGCATACGTGCTGTTGCTCGTGCGATTAATCACGGCTGAGAAACCTGTTGCATCCTTGGTAAAGTAGGTTGGAACCGGAATCAGACTGCCATCCTCATTCACCTTAACAGCTACAGCTTGAGAAGTATCGATCGTTCCACCGATATGAATAGAACGCTGCACATAGATATTGTTGAAGTTGTCGATTTCTTGTCTGGTTCCGTCAGCCTTTACCAGCTCCACGGTGAAGGTTGTCGGCGAACCAAGCAGCGCTAACCCTTTGCCAACAGTCTTCTCGCGAATTTGGTTCTGCTTCTCATCATTGACCTGAGATACGGTTACCACAATCGTATCGAGTTGGCTGCTGCCCAATGCTTTGAGCGGCAGATGATATCCACCAAATGGAGTTGCAACCAGGATGGAGGCCTCGGTGCCCCCCTTCTCTACAATGGCCTTCGACACATCTGCAGGAATGGACACAGCCACCGCCTTAGATTCTTTCACCTCTGGAATGGAGATAACAAATGCCTTAGCGTTCTCTTTGCCGCTTTGAATACCGGCGATTGCCTTCTTACTATCCAGTACGACTTGAGACAATCCGGCAGCAGCCGGTTGAACAGTCACTGCTGAGGAGAGATCGTTAACAACCGTGCCCGCTGGAAGCATTGGATTATTCAATCCTACAGCGGGCGGGTTGGTACTTCCCCCCGGATTCGATGGTGTGGTAGTTGAACCACCTCCGTCACCGCTTCCACCTCCACTACTAGGTGGCGCAGTCACGTTAAAGCTGGCTGTCTTCACATTGGTTCCCTGTCCCGCTACGACCGTATATTGTCCCGCAGGCCACTTCGAATCATTGGCCGGTATGGTTATCGTGTCCTGATAGGCTCCATCCACCACATCCACGACATCGAAGAACAGGTTCAATTGGTTCGGTCCAATGACTTTGATACTGACCGATGACAACGTGGAGACGCCGGAGATCACCAGTGAACTTCCCTGAACCACACTCGCCGGAACCTGTACGCTAAGGTCCATTACCGACTGCTGGACTGGGGCGGCATATGCCGCCGAGGCGCCTGTCATAGCGACCGCGAGGGATATTGATAGAGTTGCTAATATTTTTTTGGGCACGGCAGAATTCCTCGACTTTCTATATTATTTATTCTGAAGCACTAACGGTTCTGCCAGCACATTGCCAATATTCGTGGTGCTGCTGATATCATAAGCATCCACAACGAACACTTTCAGCTTGTAGTTGCTGCCGCCGGCAACATTGAAGAATGTCGAAACGTCCTGAGCCGCTGAACCGGATGCGCCAACCGCATTGATGCCTACAGGCTTATTGCCGTCCATCAGCATGAAGATAACGACCTTATTCGCAATGTCTGATCCAAGCGGAGTTGGCGCTACATTTACGGATGCCGATACGCCGGCTGTGGTGCTGAACGACTTTTTCGTAACTGTGAATGCGTCACCGAGCTGCAAATCCGGCACGTTATCGATGAGAAGATTCTCATCAGAAAGCGTCTGGGAATTCGCCAGAATGGTCAGTTGGGTCGTATGGTTCCCGTTAGCAGCTTTCAGCGTGTAGGTACCTCTTGGTACTTCGAAATAGTAATGTGCTTTGTCAGCATCCGCAGCCGCAATTAGTCCATAGTTGCCATGCTCCGATTGCTTTTCCTCGCCGAAAGCCGCAGTTAACACGTTACCATTGGCGTCTGTCAAGCTTACCGTTGTACCCCCTGGCTGAGATCCATTTAAGGTTACATCCCCAGTGATGTAGTGTTTGTGCTGCTCGTCTTGCCCTTCTCTCTGCAGATCTGCCTTAAATACCGCTGTGCCGCCTGGAATGTAAGGTACTGTCCAAGATAAGTTGGGATCTGCTCCCCATACAGGCTTATTCTTATCATCCACCCGGTTAGCCTTAAACTCATAAGTTGCGGTTGCTGTCAAATTCAGAGTTGTTTGCCAATGGCCATCGCCCAGATACTTCATAGCTGCACCGGCGGTAGGATTCCAGTTGCCCATTGCTCCAGTGTTGCCCACAAGAGATACCTTTGCATTTGGGTCCTTCTGTGGATCATAGATATTAATCGTGACCCGCTGCTGAGGCAATTCGCCTAGCCTGAGCGTTGTTACAAATGGATCCAGCAGGTTAGTGGGTGTACCATCTGCTTTTACAACGTTCTGCAGACGCAGTAATGTGAAGATGCCATAGTTATAATCATTTACAACATCATAAATCGTCTTGAATCCCTCGGCATTGCCCACCGGCAGCGCGTTCTCGCCTTCCAGTGCAATACCTTTCTCTCTTGCCAATTCCGAGACCTTAGCGATCAGATCCTGAGGTCTGCTATAATTTTCAGGCTCCCCATCCTTTGGCTTGTTCCCCTCATTCGTCATTTCCAGCATGGTAAAAGTGAGATCGACCCCCTTTTCCTGGTACAGGTCAAGCAATCGGGAATAATCATACAGCCCAGCCGCATGTTCAGCAGAATGAGGCGCATCGGGATTGCTGTACTGCCAATGGATTCCCGGAATCTTCGCGCTCAATGGAATTTCGTCATAAGATTTAAGCGCTGTTTGAGCTGCTTCGATAACTTTCGTGAAATGGTTCTCCAGCGTGGACTGATACCAACTCAGAAAGTCCTTACCGTAAGTTGTTGTATCTACCTTCTTGGCATAAAAATCATCGCCATTCGCTGGAGGCTGGACTTCAGTGAAGGATGCGAGATTAGTTCCCCATGCACTGTTAAGTGCTTCAATATCTGTGTATTTCACCTGCATCTTCTTCTGGAAATCGGCAACCGCCGCTCCGGAATAGGCTTGGAACAAGCCGCGCGATGGATACTGCCATTTATCAGCAAAATTATAACTTGGATATCTGAGCTCGCCGGCTGGTCCAAGTCCGATATGGAGTTTTTCAAAAGAAGATTTGAATTCCGTCATGTTCGCAGCAAACGATGCGAAAGCGCCTGCATATAGATCAACTGCCCCGTCGTACCAAGGTGCTATGTATTCATTGTCATAATAGTCCGATTCTGACTTGTACTGCATTTGCTCTTTGTCGTCAAGTTCCCAGACCCATTCAGGAAGCGGATAAAAACAGTCATCCCCTACGTTCCCGCCGCACTGATGGAAGGAGAAGATCGGAGAGATTTTCAATCCGGCTTTCGTGATGTGCCCAAAGAGCTCCTTATAGTAGCTCCAGTCATACTCCCCTTGCTTCTTAGGTTCGAAGTGATGCCACCACATGTCCACCTCTACCCCGTAGACCCCCCTGCTCTTCAAGGTAGCCATCTGTTTATCGAAGGCCGTAAAGTCAGTTACATCCTCCAAATTAAGCATGACAACAATCTTTGTATCGCTGCTTGCGTTAGTAACCGGTGTTGGCAGAATGCTGCCAAAGAACATCATAAAGGTTAATAGGAAGGCCACAATAAACTGAACAGGCCTTAAACGCCGGGTATTTTGAAATAACACTCCATCATCTCCTCATTCATTTCAATTGTCTGACTGATCTAAGAGCAGCCTGCTTACTGGAAGTAATCACACGGCCTAGTGGACGTCATACGATCTACTTCAGCGAACGCAATCGTTTGCATTTATAGGCAGCCCAAATGATAACGCATTCAAAAAAATGATTCTGCTTACTTATCTAACTCGCAATTCCTCTATGGTACTCGTTGAATACGGTTCGCTGTTCCCCCCTTAGACATTATTTGAGCACCCTATTTGTTGGAACAATCACACTGTCTACTGGCTGCAGCTTATCTTCTCCGAGAAAAGTGCAATCGTTTTCATGAATAGGTGGCCTTAGATAAGTCCCTCTTAAAAATAAGCTGATCTGTGTAAACGCATTCAAAACATACAGCATATAGCGTTAGTAGGGACAGGAAAAATCTTCCCCTATGAACCGAATTATATGAAAACTATTTTTCTATGTCAACGAATATTCTTAAGCCGACTTAAATCTATGACTTCTCTCCTTGACATCAGCGTCACGGCGGTAATATGATGACTATGGTCAATAAATGACCAGGGTCACAATAAGTAAGGGGGTGACAGCATGTTAAGAGAAGCGCGTAAGAAAGAATTAAAAGAACAGATTTTTCTACAAGCCCTCCAGCTCTTTAGTGAAAAGGGATTTGAACAGGTTACAGTGCAGGAGATCACATCCAGGTGCGGCATTGGCAAGGGAACCTTCTTCAATTATTTTGCGAGGAAAGAAGATATCTTGCTGTATCTTGGGGAATCCCAGATCGACTTGTTACAGCAGAGTATGGAGAAGCACCGGAATGTGGAGCATCCCAAAGCGCAGATTGCGAACGTGTTATGCGATCTGCTTCACAACTTCTCCACACACAGCGAGCTTATGAGACTGGTTACGATGGAGATTCTGAAGTCGGTACATCTGACGGGCCAAGAATCCGCAAGCGTTCTTCAGTTGCATCAGCAGCTGGCAGGCATGATCGGCAGTGCCAAGGACAGCGGGAAGCTGGACAGCCGCTGGGCACCGGAAGTGATCGCTTCGACGGTTGTCGGAGTGTACTTCCATACCATCCTGTCATCGACACTGCTGGAAGGTCAACATACAACCTTAACCGACGCATTCAGACAACAGCTGGATGTCGTATGGGACGGTATTGATGGTACATAGGAGGCTGAGCTAATCCATGTCACAGACCATTCTGATCATAGGCGGCGGGATCGCAGGTCTATGCGCCGCGGTCACCTTGCAGCATATAGGCATGAAAGTGAAGGTATACGAGAGAAGCCCTGAACCAGCCGCTGTCGGCGCGGGGATCATTATCGCCCCCAATGCTCTGCAAGCACTAGAGCCCTACGGAATATCAAGCGAGATCATTCGTCAAGGCTGTCCAAGCGGCGGCTTCCAGCTGTTATCCGATCGGGGCCGGCCTATCTCGAAGCTTGCTGTACCCCCGGAGTACGGCAGCTTATATTCCCTCCACCGCAAGGACCTGCATCATATTCTATTATCTGCGCTTCCTCCCGGCACTGTTGAATGGGGCAAGTCATTAGTACAGCTTGAGCAGAAAGATACCCACGTACAGGCTGTGTTCCATGACGGCAGTCAAGCGGAAGGTGATCTGGTAGTCGCTGCGGATGGCATTCACTCCAGTATTCGCAAGCAGCTTGTTCCCAAGGACACCTATCGTTATGCCGGCTATACCTGCTGGCGTGGTATCGTACCCGGTGACGGCCTGCCGGGTCTATCCGATCACTTCATTGAGACGTGGGGAACGAAAGGCCGCTTCGGCATTGTCCCGCTTCCCGGCAACCAGGTCTATTGGTATGGACTCATCAATGCCCGCCAAAATGACCCCCGCGTAGCGAAGTATACTTCAGAGGACTTGCATCACCTGTTCAAGGACTATCATGATCCCATACCAGATCTGCTGCTAAGAACGGCACCTCATGACATCATCCATCGGGATATCGTTGATATTACGCCAATGGAGCGCTTTTACTCCGATCGGGTTGTTGTAATCGGCGATGCGGCTCATGCGATTACACCGAATATGGGACAGGGAGCCTGTCAGGCCATTGAGGATGCGCGTACTCTCGCGGAATGCCTTCATGTACAGCCTAATTACCAGCAGGCATTCGCCGATTACGATGCCAGACGCAGACAGAGAATTGAGCACATCTCGAACCAATCCTGGAGAATTGGACAAATGGCTCAATCGCAAAGCATCTTATTCACCCGGATTCGAAATCAACTAATGAGGTATGCCCCCAAGAGCGTAGGCCGAAGCCAAGCCCGGAGCATATACCAGTTCCGTCTCTAACTGGATCCCGAATGACCTGACACCGGGTGCAGTTCAGCTATCGGCTCTCATCGACGAAGAAGGCGCCCAAACCGGGCGCCTTCTTCAATGCATTCATCCTCCACCCTGCCTCTATTTATCATTTCCGTATGAGGATCCAAGCCTGCGGTATGCACAGCCAGAACCCCGAGGCCGGCATGGCCGCGGCTCCAACCACACACAACAGAAGCAGCATCCAGCCCAGAGCCGGGGGCGGTGAAATCTCTCTTTTCCGGACCAGCCAATCCGTTATATAGCCGAGCATAATTAGCAAGAAGCCGAACATCAAGAACCAGAACGAGGTCAGCCGCTCCCACTGTCCCTCTTGAACCGTGTTCCATATCCCTTCGGAGAAGATTGGAGTTAGAAGCTTCATATAAATGGCCAGCCCCACTCCTGTATGAAGCAGTCCGGTCAATATTAAGAGTATGCCGACTTGTCGTTTGACTCTGTTGAATGTCATTACGTTCCTCACCCTTATCCTATTAGTCTACAAGCTGTTACTCCTTGGAAATTGTGATCTTACGGGCGGCGGGAGAACTTGGCTCCTCCTCCAGCGTATCAATCACACTGTCTATCACAGCCCGCGAAGCCAGCAGCCATTCCTTCATGGCGTTCCGCACATGCTTCTCGGGTTGGTGCTGCTCCAGTTGATCCAGGAACCGCTCCATGGTGGCCAGACCCTCCAGTGTCCGCCTCAGACCAAAGCCGCTTGCCCTCATCTTCATCACCCCTTTGCTTGAATATCCCGCTCACCGAAACGAATGATTAACCGGTCCTCAGTGTACTTCGCACCTGTTACCTGCCGTCCCATCAGCAGCCTGGGCAGAATCACCTTGCGCTTGCAGGCCCCCGCATTCACGGTCAATTCGTCACCCGTCTGTGTCAGATCCAGATCTGCCTTATCGATAAAAGGAATCCGGAGCTCGAGCAGCACCTCCCCATCCTCCTCCCGGATCGTCTCCGTTCTGCCGCGGTACAGCATTGCGGAGGGATCCAGTGTCCCGAACACGATATCCGCCAGCTCCTCAAGAACCGGCATGCCGACTACCTCCTGCCGCATCATAGGCGCCTTGAGGATAGGCAGCGGCTGGAAGTTCACTGTAATCTCCTCCTCATACTTCTTCTGAATGTTCCGCCAATCTGCCAGGAAGCCCTCTCCCGCCTCATCCGGCAGCACCCGGTTGACAATCACCGCATCTGTATTGAATCCGAACAGGTTCAGATAAGTGAAGGAGCGCTTGGCTTCAGCAAGCACCATTTTCTCAGGATTGAGCACGATTCGGACCGAGGTGGTCTCCGGGTCCAGCACAATCTGCTGCATGTCTGCAAGGTCCCTTGCAAAACGCTCAATGCTGTCCATGACGTGATCGGAAGGGAGCTCAATATGGTTGACCAGCTTCGCTACAGGCCGGACGAACTTAACCAGCTTGCGTTCATAAGGGAATATCTTCTCCAGCCACCAATTCAGCACGTTGGGATAGCTGAGCAGGCGCAGCGTCTCTCCCGTCGGAGCGCAGTCCACCACCAGCACATCATAGCAGCCGCTGTCGGCATGCTTCTTGATCTGAAGCAAGCTGAACAGCTCTTCCATACCGGGAAACACCAGCATTTCCTCTGTTGTAATATCCTTCAGCTGAGCCTTATCGAGCATCGCCGACAACCAGCCCTGCACAGCTCCCCAATTATTCTCCGTCTCCCTCAGGCTGTTCACCTCCTGACCCCACAGGTTCGCGCTAATTTGTACCGGGTCAGGCCCAATAGGGACGGCCAAAGAATCCGCCAAGCTATGCGCGGCATCCGTGCTTAGGATCAGCGTCCGCTTCCCCTGCTGTGCCAGCTTGACTGCGGTTGCCGCCGCGATACTTGTCTTCCCGACGCCGCCTTTACCCGTATAAATAATAATTCTCATCCTGATCGCTCCCTTTTAGTACGATTTCGTAGTATTTACTTGTAAAAAAACCGGTGGGTAACCGGTTATTCCTCAATATTAATTTTTCTCGCAGGGCTCTTCGTCTCATAAGGCTTAACAGGCCCTTCGCTCTGGAATACCTTGGCCGCCTTAAGCAGGAGTCTCGTTAATTCCTCAAGCTCCTCGGGGGTAAAGGCTGTCTCCAGCCTTCCAAGCATCTCTTGCATCATGTGCTCCGATTCCTTGGCCAGCCGCCGTCCCTCCTGGGTCAGCGTGACGAGTCTTACCCGCTGATCCTGCGCGGATACGGCCCGGGCGATGAGTCCCTTGCGTTCAAGCCGCGTGGCAATGCTGGTCATTGAGCTCAGCGGCGCTCCCATCTCGGAGGCAAGCTCCGACATCGTCTGGTCGCCCCGAAAGAGCAGGATCAGCAGGGTGGACAGATCCGAACGGGTTACCTTTTGTTCCAAATGCAGGGTGTCAGTCAGGAATGCGAACGGACGTAAGCCGGTCTTGAGGAAGAGGTCATACAGCTGCTGCATACCGGCAACTCCTTCTAATACGATTTCGTAGTACTTCTGTTTTTATAATAATACGAACTCGTAGTAATGTCAACGGTGTGGAAATTTGGGGCTCGCACAGTGTAACCCAGCCAGCTGATTATAGCAGCAGGTTAGTCATTATATCGGTCCAGGAACGAAATCAGGGTATCATCATACTCAGCGGCATGCTTACCCATCCAGATAAGATGACCCCATGAGTCCAAAATGCACATTTGAGAATTGGGTATCCGTGCCTTCGCATAGCTTGGGTGACTTAAAGATACGAGGCGATCGTTGTGACTGTGCATGATCAGCGTTGGTGACTGAATACCCGCAAGCTCCTTAGAGTAGTCTTGTTGAGTGTGTTCCATATCGATAAAGAAACCTGAATAGGAGCGTTGGCGATTATTCATCGCCCGGAACATTTCATAGGATCGGCTGTCCAGCCGCTCTAGGATTTCCCGGTAGGATAATGTTGAAAAAGAGGACGCCATCATCTTGAACGTGAGCTTTGGCAGTAGATTGTTCATGGCGGCAAGCATGCTCCATGTTCTTTTCTCCCTCTCCGGGCTAAAGATCCGCTTCGCGACCTTGTATTCTTTATCCTCAGGCGTAAGCCATGGCTGTGTTACCGCAGATTGAAGTGTGAAGCTAGTTACTCTATCAGGGAACATAGAACAGAACACAATCCCGGTGGGGCCGCCTGCGGACACAGCAATGACATGGACTTTATCCAATGCCAGCTGATCCAATAACAATTTGTAATGAGCGCATGCTTGTCTTAAGTCCTCACTGGGTGAGGTGCGACCGTACCCTGGGCGCGAGGGAGTAACGACAGAGTAACCTGACTCTGCCAGCTTAGTATATCCGAACTCCTCTTGGCAGCCCGAGTGCCCGCCATGGAACAGTAAGATGGGGGTGCCCTTGCCATAGACCGAGTACTCAACTATGCTCTCTCCACATTTCATCACATGAACTTCCCGCTGCACGTGTTACAACCCCCTCTTCAAATAATCACGTATCTTCCCTTATCCTCTTATAGCACATACTCTTTCACAAGAGTACCGTATCGCACAACTTCGTCTCGCATTCCCCACGCTAACAGCTACTTAGCAACAGGGACACGGAAGCCTTTTACGATAAGCCAGCCCGCCAGGATCATCTCATTGGCGAAGACCGGAAGCGCCAGGATTCCACCCCACACAGAAAGTTGATCGATAACCCCGAACATTTCCAGCAAGGCAGCTAGCAAAATGAGTAATGACCCCGTTATACCCAGCAGAGGGATGAACTTAGGCACAAGTCCAGACTTATAAAAGATATAGCTGTACATCATCGTATTAATACCGAGGAAAAAGTTAGGCCCCAGCAGGAATGTCCACTCATGGATTGCATGCAGCAAGCTGCCCGATACGTGATAGAAGTCGGTATCCGGCGCGCCCGCGGCGACATACTCCTGGCTCAAGGTGAGCAGAGACAATACGCTGATGACACCGATCGTGATTACGACGGCCTCCATGAACCGGAAGCACACGTGCCATACCGCAATTGTGCGGTGATATCTTGCCAGGAAGGGGTACATCACCGTTGCGGTCCCCACCGCTGACACGACAAGAAGCAGCTCCATAATCGCCCCCAGGACCACCTGATTCGCATGCGCGGCGCCTTGAACCAGGTAATCCGAGCCGTTCAGAATCGGCCGATACAGAATAACACCGATGATAGCCGTGACGGCAGCAATTATAAACAGAACGCCTGCGATCCTTGATGCTGATTTGGCCTGAAAATCCATGGTTATCCACTCTCCTCTGAATTTTGTCCGTAAAAGAATACCTCTTCGAGCGGTAAGTTAAAGGCGTGAGCAATCCGAAAGGCCAGCTCCAGTGACGGCGAGTAGTTCCCCTTCTCGAGAGCCACGATCGTCTGTCTGGTTACCCCTACCTTGTCGGCCAGCTGCTGTTGAGTCATTTCATCATGATTGAATCGCAATCTGCGGATGTGATTGCCAACAAGAACTTTACCCATCTTATACTCCTCTTCTATAGTGATACATTCTTGACACTGAACCGGTTACGTCTGACAGAAACCCGGAGGCGATGAGGATGATGAACATAACCTCCAAGGGCCGGTCGATGACCAGGGCTCCCATAGCCAGAAGAAAACCGCCGACAAAGACAACAAATGAATTCCGGAAGGCCAGCAGATCAATCCGCTTATCCAGCTCATCCGCGAAGGCGGGCTCCTTCTCCCCTGTCGTCATCCGGAAGACGATGTTGAACATGATGCTGATCGCAATGTGCGCAGCGATGGAGATCAGCGTCAAGACCAGGACGAATGAGCCCCAATAGTGAAGCACTTCCTGTGAGCCCGGTGCCCCTTCCGGATACAGCGGGTATCTGTATAAGCAGTACACCACAAAGATAAGAACTGAACTGATTAACGACAAAATGCTTTTCTTTTCCTGATAGGTCATGAACAAAACCACCTTTGCAAAGTAAAGTATGCTAAACACAATGTATACTAAACTATACATTAAGTCAACTTTATTATACAAAAAAAGGCCGATCCCCGGTTATACCCTCTCAAGTGACAGGGGTATGACCAGCGGATCGGCTAAGGTAAAAACCGGGCGCATTATATTATTTAGACAAAATTTATTTGCCACGAGACTCCAAAGCGGTCATTGAGCCAACCGAACTTTTTGCTGAACCCATAATTACCCAACGGCATTAGAACTTGTCCACCTTCTGCAAGTTTCTCATACAGCTCATCGATTTCTTCCTCAGTATTACAAACAACATAGATGGAGAACGATGGTGTAAAGGAAAATGCATGTTTGACATTACTGTCAATACACATGAACTCCTGCCCTTTTAATGTGAACGTAGCCTGAAAAACGGTTCCTTCTTCCCCAGCTTCATTAGGACCATACCGAACAAGGCTTGTTATTTCAGAATCCTTAACGAGTGAGGTATACATGTTCATCGCTTCTTCTGCCTTGCCGTCTTGAAACATTAAGAAAGGTAATACCTTCTCCATTACACGCCCCTCCTTTAATCCTTCACTTTATAATATCCTCTGTCTTCAATTTAACTCCAGTACTTATACGAAAAGAGTAGGCTCGGCTGCTCCCTTTCATCAAATGTTCTAAGGAACATCTCAATCAGTACTCTCGCGTCGCATTGAACCAGCGTTCAGCCATCTCCTCCGGTATAGGCTGGCCAATCAGATTAGCAGACTGACTGAGCTGCCAGACTGCTTCACCCAGGTCTTCCCGTTCGGTAGTCTCGATGCCTTTGAGCACATTGAAACGTACAGTGAAAGCGGTAATCACCGCCTCTGCCTCGGCCATGCTGCGGGCCTGTGCCAAGCTTGCCAGTGCAGCATCATAAGCTTCATTAGCCAGCTTGGCCCGGCGTTTGGGCCAGGACGAGAACGGGCGTCCGAACTCGGTGGACCACCATTCGGGCTTACGCAGTTGGCTGACGGAAGCATGCCCGGTCCAAGGGCGGGCTTTGGCGCGTGCCTTCAGCTGCTGCTTCAGACGCTTGCCCGTAATCTCCTCCACATTGTATGCAATGAAGCTGTCCAGCAGCGGCCATGCGTCCAAGGACGGGAGGCTCTCCAGATCAGGCATGAACCGAAGCTCCAGATTCGTTAACCGGGTATGACGGCCTAACTGATCCAGGCCGCAGAAATTCCCCCACAGGCTCAGTGAGACCAGGTTCGGGAACCGGTCCAGGCCATCTAGCGAGATCGGCTGTCCGAGCGGCGCATTCCGCAGCGTCAGGCTTGTTACCTGGTGCAGCTCACCGAGGTCCGGCATGAAGTAAGGGGCATCTCCTCTGCGCCTCCCGGTTCGCGGCGCAAGCAGGAGTGAAGCTGGCATATCGCCAGCCGCCGAGAGACGGTTCAGGTCGCCGGATACACCCAGAAGGTAACATCCCTTCGGAAGCTTCACACCCAGCCGCCCGCCATCCGGGCCCAGTTGGATATGGAAGCTGTGCAGGTTAGCCCGGCTGGCATCCACCACTTTATCTTCGGATAGGATGGGTGTCCATATCATCTCTTCAATAGGGCGCTTCTGCGCCCAGTCCAGGAAGCCCGCGTCACTTCCTGTGTAATGCAGAAATCGCGGCCACGGCGAGCCCGCCGGTGTGGCAAAAGCATCAAATACAGTCCAGTCTATGCGCGCATCCGGCGCGACATGAAGGTCTGCCGTTGTCCCAGGCTCGGGCGGCCCGATCGAGAGACTGCCCACACCACTTCGCAGGACCAGTGTATGGCTGTCCGGACCCGTCAAGTCGATGGGATAACGGCCCTCCTCCGTATAAGAACCCTCAGAAGGACGAGTTCGGTGATCATCATTTGGCATAGCGGGCATCTCCTTTTCCACATCATATAAGACCCTAGACAATAGTACTCACCTAAATAGATTTGGTTTCGGTTGCCTTCGAATATAGAAGCCACATTATATATTGACACGTTATATATCAGTCTGATATATTAAATGCGAGGCGAGTGATACATATTTTCCCAAACCCTTTAGGAGGTCAGATGTTGAACAGTCAGGATGTTATTTTAGGCATGCTTATGAAAGAGGCCTTGACCGGCTACCAAATAAAACAGCTGCTGGAAACGGTGTTCTCTAACTTTTACAGCTCCAGCTATGGAACGATCTATCCTACCCTTGCCCGAATGGAGAAGGAAGGACTGATTACGAAGGAGAACGTGCCCCAGGACGGCAAGCCTAACAAGAATCTCATAAATATAACGCCTAAAGGGAGAGAGCGTTTTAACGCTTATTTACTAGGCCCGCTGGAAGAAGACAGCATCCGCAAGTCCGATTTCATGATGCGTCTATATTTTGGTGAATTTGTTGGCTATGACAAGGTAATTGCCTGGCTCAGGCAGGCCGAGGAGGAGTCACGCAGGAAGCTGGATCAATTGCTTGAACAGCATTCGCTCCACAAGAATGAGATGCACCCCGCACAGGTTATCTGCATCCAGATCGGGATTGAAGAGTATAAGGCTAAGCTTGCGACTATTGCCGAGGGGGTGGTGAGGCTGGAGAAGCTGATACAGGAGCAGGGCTGAACGCAGAACCGCTGAACGGCTGCGAATTACACTTTTACAGCACGATCTTACGGATAACGCATATAAAATCTGAGGAGGAAAATGATGATGAAAACGATCTTTATCACGGGGGCTTCAACGGGGATTGGCAGAGCTACAGTAAAGTATTTTGCCGAAAGAGGATGGAACGTAGCCGCGACGATGCGCTCTCCCGAGCAGGAGACGGAGTTCACTGCCATGGATAATGTGTTAGTGCTAAGGCTTGATGTGGAGCAAAAAGATACCATTGAATCCGCGGTCACGGAAGCGGTTCAGCGGTTCGGGAGAATTGATGTGCTTCTCAACAATGCCGGATATGGAACTATGGGCCTCATTGAAGCTGCTTCGGAAGAGCAGATTAGACGGCAGTTTGAAGTGAATGTGTTTGGTCTGATTAGAATGACGAAAGCTATGCTGCCGCATTTCCGGTCCAATCAAGAAGGGCTGTTGATCAACATCTCTTCTATGGGCGGGATAGTGACTTTTCCTACGATGTCCTTGTACCATGCATCCAAGTTCGCCGTGGAAGGGTTCTCCGAGTCGGTCTCCTATGAATTAGCGTCCCAGAACATCAAGGTGAAATTGATCGAACCTGGTGCGATCCAGACCGACTTTGGCAAGAGGTCAATGGAGTTCTTTTTTGACGATGGATTAATAGATTATAAGTCATTCACCACCGCATTCCGGAGCAAGTTAGGAGAAATGGAGCAGCTGTCGTCCTACGCCTCCCCTGCAGAACTGGTTGCCGAGACCATATACCAGGCGGCTACAGACGGTACCCCTAAGTTCCGGTATGTAGTTGGTGAAGATGCCAAGATGCTCATTCAGATGAAGGAAATTACCCCTGATGAGGAGTACTTGGCTAATATAAGACAGCACTTCGCTTGATCCGAAGGATACAAGGAGCCACTCCTTAGAGGATGGCTCCTTGTTATTGTTAAAATATCCCACCTGGCTGTATGATGGTGCTGTAGTTAGCATCACAAGCCTCACGCCTATGCCAGCAGCCCCCATATGTCGCCAATCCGCCTCTTCAAATAGCTAAAACGTATTGTATACATTCTCACATTCTTCCGCCGTAGGCTCATAAAAGCAATGCTTCTTCCATCGTCCCGCGAACGGCTGATTGTACCACGTTGGCGGGCAGGGTCCGGGATTCTCGAACGATCCTGGCCGGAAATACCATAGCGAGAATTTGGCTGGCCAGTTCCGTTCCCCGTTCACAGCCCGCCGTGCCAGACGGCGCTCCCTATCTCTCGCTTTTTGATAGTACAGACCATGCTGCAGTGCCTCGAACGCATGCGCCTGGTTGATCATTTGAGGAATGGTCCGTATTCCCTTGAAATCGGAGCAATTCGCTCTAATTCGGTTAATACCCACATTACCAACATGGAGCATGCCCATTTCACCCTCGGCTTCAGCCTCAGCTCTGAGCAACCTTGCCAACATATCAATATCCTGCTTCCTGGATTTCACGACTGCCATGTGCTCACCTCTTTAGGTTTCTAGACTCATCATATTGTAGGCGAAGTGGTTATGTTACATTGGCAGGATAGAAAATCACTTTATTCGAATGATTACTTTTCCCTTAGCCCTTCCGCTTTCCAGGTAATTAAATGCTTGTCCGGTATCTTCCAAACGATACACCTTATCAATAATAGGCTTAATAAGTCCTCCTTCAATGAATTCCTTTACCACCTTCAATTGTGCCCCGCTCGGTCTCATAAAGAGGAAGTGGTAGCTTGCCCGGCTCTTCTTCTCTTGAGCTTTGATCTTACGACTCGCCGCCGACAAAATGGTTGTCTTTAACCAACCCAGTTTGGCTTCTTTTCCAAATCTGGCGTTAGGCATACCGGAGATCGATACGATTTGTCCGCCTGGTTTTAGTATGCGAAATGATTTTTCCAAAGCTTCTCCACCTAAAGTATCAAAAACAGCGTCATATCCAGTAAGCATTTCTTCAAAATTTTCTTTTTTATAATTAATAATCAAATCCGCCCCTAACGATTTGACCAGCTCATAGCCCTGTTCGCTTGCTGTAGTGGCAACAAAAGCCCCCATCAGCTTAGCCAATTGAATGGCGAAGGTTCCTACACCTCCCGAACCTGCGTGAATCAATATTTTTTGACCTTTTTGAAGGTCTAATATATCCACAAAAGCTTGGTAAGTCGTAAGTCCAATCAGCGGTATCGATGCCGCCTCTTCAAAGGTCAGATTCTTCGGTTTCAGGCAAATGTCATCCGCATGAACAGCAATAAATTCGGCTATTGTTCCGATTCGATTTTTGCGGGGTCTTCCATAGACTTCATCTCCAGGTTTAAATGTTTTCACCCGGTCACCGACCCTGACTACAACGCCAGAGAAGTCATTTCCCAAAATAAGAGGAAATCTGTAATTCAACAGGTATTTCATTTTCCCTTCCTTAATTTTGTAGTCAATAGGATTTAAGCTGGCTGCATGAATTTCCACTAGCACATCATATTCTCCGATACTGGGCATTGGTTGTTCTGACATAACCAAAGGGATGTTTTTTCCGTATTTTTGGATGGCTATCACTTTCATATAGAATCACTCCATTGAGATTATTAGTTTAAACGGATGAACCAATTTGTTAAATAAAATTCCGCTTCAGCATTCGTCCAGTCTTATGGTTATCACTGGGATTCCCTGCATTCGTTCTCTACAGCAGTAATTAATGATTTAAGTTGTTCAAGTGGCTTACGAACAGTCAATACATAATAGTTTTCTACGCCTTTTTTCTCGGATTTAATATAACCAGACTGCTTCAACACCTTCAAATGATGGGAGACAGCCGGTCTGGATAAATCAATATGGCTAGAAATAGCATTTACATTAAGCCCCGCTTTATTATGTGCCAAAAGCATAATGATCGCTTGACGATTTTCATCGGTCAACACGTCCAATAGAGGGATACAATCTTTAAATTGTTGAAGGACATCCTCGGTTTGCCGGTTCATATGATCTACCCCTTAGGTTCATTCGTTTAATCATTTAAACGTAATTATAACTCTTTTCTCATCAAAATCAAGCTCCATTCCTGCTAACTCTCCACCAAAAAACTTACCGTTACTTAGGGTATGATTCATTAGACCTGTAGAATTATCCTTTAAGCTAATAAAACAGATGGGTACTGATTTTCAGAAAGTTTCTTAAAATCTCTATTAAGTGGTTGCAGGGCGTCTAAAATTGTCGAATAATAATGGAATATGATGACTTTAAGGCTTATAATTAACCAAAGTGCTTACAATTCTCCAAAATGGTTATGCAACTATTAAAGAGCGGGGGTGATTAAGATCATACAATTTACCGATGAACAGGAATATATTGTTGAATCAAAGCGAAAATGTGTCGAAGCAGGAATGGATCCCAATGAAATCAGAAGACCTAAACGCTCGATGTCAGACCAGGAATTACGGGACAAAAGAAGCACGTACAGTGAAATTTTATCCGTTGTTGATTTCTTCTCAAAGAAAATTCTGGACTCGCTTAGCGGAACCCCGGTGCTGATTGTCATATCAGATGAGAACGGGTATCTGCTGCACATGGTTGGCGATGCCACTATAAGAGCTACAGTTGAACAGTTAGGTATACAGGTAGGGGCACAATTTACTCAAGAGGACATGGGCACGAATGTCGTAAGTTTATCTCTTCAACAAAGCCATCCGATTCAGCTCGTAGGATCCGATCATTACCATACCGTTCTACATGGATCAGCATGCTACGGAGTGGCCTTTCATTATACAGATAACAACGATCTACTCGGAAGTATATGTATTATGACTGCAACTGAACTGCATAATCCCTTTTTCTTAACTATGTTGTCTACAGTAGTTGACTCTATTGAGAGAGAGCTTCTGCTTAGAAAACAGAATAGAAAATTAAATATGCTGAATCAGATTATGATTAATAAAAATAGAAATGGCATTATTATCACCAATGCTGAGGGAACCATCACTTCAGTGAATGATTTCGTCGTCGACTCGTTCCGTATCCTCAAGGATACCAACATCGTGGAGAGAAGTACCCAGCAATCAGGATGTCTGGTTAGCTGCCACATGAGTCAAGTCATTACTGATAAAGTCAGCTTTGATAATGTGCAAATGATATTAAGCACCGTAGATGACCGGGAAGTCGTGTGTTTGTTCGACGCCCAACCTCTCTATGATGAGACAAATAACTTCATCGGAGCCTATTCCCAGCTCAGGGATATCACGGAACGTTATTTGAGCGAAGAACGGAACAATTATCTGGCCTACCACGATGAATTAACATCTTTACTCAATAGACGCTCACTTCGCGAAACCCTGCATGGGTACATTTCCGAATCCCTAACTTCGGGTGAGCCTATTGATTTGGTGCTCATGTTCCTGGACCTGGACAATTTCAAGACCATTAATGATGCTTTTGGACATTCCAACGGGGATATTATACTCAAACAAGTTGCAGAGAGACTAACCCATTACCTGGGGGAGAGCAGCAACGTATTCAGAATGGGCGGGGATGAATTTATATTCTTGTTCCACGGTCTGAATGAACAGCAGCGGGTAACTCAGACAGGGAAGGAGATCATTGATCTATTCAGTACTCCCTTTACCATCAATGGTTCCAAATTTCATGTAACCGCAAGTATGGGCATAGCTATCTATCCTAATGACGGGACGGACGCTGAATCGTTCATGATCTACGCGGATAACGCTATGTATAGGTCGAAATCCAAGGGAAGAAACAATTATACCCTCTTCGATGCCAACATGAAGTCCAATTCCAGCGAAAAAGAAAGGCTGTCCCTGGAGCTTGCATTAAGGGAGGCTCTCGAAGCCGAGCAATTCATCGTGTACTATCAGCCGCAAGTGGACTTCACGACCAGAAAGATTATTGGGCTCGAGGCCCTTCTGAGATGGAATAGTCCGGAACATGGCATTGTAGCTCCTGATAAATTCATTCCTATTCTGGAGGAGACCGGGCTAATCTCTCAAGTTGGCGAATGGGTATTGCGAGAGGTCTGCTATCAGAGCAAGCGTTGGGTTGATAAGGGATTCCCCAAATTCAAGATGGCGGTCAATCTTTCTTCCAAGCAATTTATGAATGACAACCTGGTAGAAGTCATTTCCAATACCTTAAAGGAGACGGGAATGGACCCTAACTACCTGGAGCTGGAAATTACAGAGACGATGACCATGGATGTGGAACGCGCGATCACCGTATTAGGACAGTTGAACACCTTAGGAGTACGGATTAGCATTGATGACTTCGGAACAGGCTACAGCTCGCTGAACTATTTGAAGAAGTTCCCTATTCATACTTTGAAGATAGATAAATCTTTTGTCAGAGATATTATGTTAGATCAGAATGATCTGAATATTGTGAGCACCATTATATCAATGGCCCACAATTTAAATCTAGATGTGGTCGCAGAGGGCGTAGAAACAGAAGATCAACTCCATTTTTTACAAATGAAGAATTGCGATACTGTTCAAGGATATTACTTTAGTAAGCCTCTCTCTGTTGATGATTTTGAAAAATCGTTCTATCAACTAAATGACGATATAAAAATCAAATCCTCACACGGAACGGTGGCTAATAATGAAGAAGGTTTCTGAAATACTGGCAGTACATTTTAAGAAATGGGGCATCAACCACGTATTTGGCATCCCGGGTAAAGCGGTGACTCCGCTCATTCTGGATCTCAACCATCAGGGCATCGAATTCGTCCTGTCCAAGCATGAGTCGGGGGCCGGATTCGAAGCGGCTGGTTATGCATTGATGAATAATAAGCTGGCCGTTGCCATCGGAACATCGGGTCCGGGTGGTACGAATCTCTTAACCGCTGCTGGTCAAGCCAAGGCTTCTCATCTTCCCGTTCTATTTATTACCGGGCATCCTTCGATCCAGGATTCAGGCAAGGCCTTAGGTCAAGACTCCACGATGTTCGGAACAGACCTTGTCAAAATGTTCGAGCCTGTTACGAAGTTCAGTGCCAGAGTGGAAAGAGCGGATACGTTCAAGTCTTACTTTCAGCATGCCATAGAGAAAGCCTATTCAGGAGTGAAGGGTCCGGTTCATCTATCGATTGCTGCAGACGTATTAGCCGAGCCTATTGCTGAGTTCGAGATGGAGCTGCCGGAGGAGCTCCACCCTGTTGCTCCGAATTTGGATCTATGTATAGACTTAATCAACCGCCCTGGCAAGAAGGTAATTTGGGCAGGCAAAGGCGTGCATTCGAGCAGAGCCTATCGGGAATTGAAAAGATTCGCCGAGACATTCGGTATTCCCGTCATGACCACGCCAGGAGGTAAAGGTGTATTTGAGAGTCATCACAATCTGTCCTTAGGCGCTTACGGACTTGGAGGGACCGAGGAAGCTAGTGCCTACGTGGAAGGCGGCCTGGATCTGATGATCGTCATGGGAACCAAGCTGTCCGATATGTCCCTAGCGGGTCTCAACGCTTCCAATTATCCGCACAACGTCATTCAATTTGATTATGACCACACTTTCACAGGTAAATCCATTCAAGTAAATACATTACCCATTATTGGCGACATTAAAACAAACCTGAATGCGTTATTTGAGAAACTTCATACCAAAGAAGTGACTAGATCGCCATTTAATATAGAGGATTACAGAGTGACAGAGCCTGCCGGGGAGAGCCATGCCAATCGGAACACATCTCCGATGTCCGCAGTTGAAGCTGTCAAAGTCATGAACACCGCCTTCGATGAGGACACACTCCTTTTTGGTGATGATGGGAGTCATACGTTCTATGCTATCAAGCATTTTGACATTAAGATGCCCGGCACTTTTTACTTTGACGATGTATTCGGTACCATGGGCCATGCTATAGGGTATTCGATTGGGGCCAAGCTTGCAGCTCCCGAGGCTAAGGTCGTCTGCTTGACGGGGGACGGATGCACCTTTATGCATGGAACCGAGATATCCACGGCGGTTAACTACGGGGCTAATGTCATTTTTATCATATTCAATAATGGCAAGATCGATATGGTGGATACAGGAATGTCTATGAACTTAGGGAAAGCTGTGGGAACGGTGTACTCCACGATGCTGGATGCGCAGAAGTTCGGGGAATCCATGGGCGCTCTTGCATTCAAATGCTACACCGCACAGGAGCTGGCAGACTCGATAGAGAAGGCTAAACTTGCAAATACAACGGTTGTTATCGAAGCTATGATTGATCCATTCGAAATTCCGCCAACCACCAAGAGGGGATAACTATGAGTAGAAATCAAGACCATTATAACAAGGGAATAGAAGTTCTGAATGAAATGGTAGGCGCACAAGGGTTAAGTGCCATAGAAGCATTCCAGAAGTTTTATCCTGACTTTGCGGATTTTCTCGTCTCATTTGGCTTCGGGGAGATCTACTCCAGAGAAGCACTGAATTTCCAACAAAGAGAATTGATCACGCTGACCGCGTTAATTACACAGGGTGCTTTTGAGCAATTAGGCTTTCATCTTAATGCAGCCCTCAATGTGGGCATGAGCCCTAAACAAATTGTGGAGCTCGTTATCCACTGTGCGGCTTATGTTGGCTTTCCAAAAGCATGCAGTGCTATGGGACAAGTTATGCTTGTATTCGAGCAAAGAGGTATTACCGAGATTAAATGATCGGCCAGCTTACATGAATGTGAGAGAGAGAAGAACCCTTCTTCGTGAAGGGTTCTTTGTTGTTCATAGGCATAGCCGCTTGGTTACTCGCTTAAGATTGCTCTTCCGTGTATTGAGCCATCAGTTCAGAGAGCAGCTGCCTGATTCCTGCACGCAGCTCCGGCGGCTGCAGCACCGCTGCATGCTTGCCAAGGCCCACAAAATAAGAAGCGAAATACGAGAGGTCCTCTCTCGCCACGTATCCTTCGAGACATCCCGTTCCGTCATGGCGGACATGAAGCCCCGGAACCGGACATGGGTCCGCTTCACATGCTTCCACGCCTTCTTGGGACAGCTCCGCATACAGGTATACACTGTCACCTTCAAGGCGGGTCAGCTCCTCCTTATTTCCCAGGTGAACCTCGTGCAAGTCGAGGGGTGGGGAATCCGAGGGAACCGCGGATTCGAACCGATCACAGCGGAATACCCGAAAAGACTTGCGAAGATAGCAATAAGCCAAGCAGTACCACAGCCCCTCACGGGTGTAAATGCCAATCGGTTGAATCTCCCGCTGCCCCCTCTGCTGCCTGGTGGCATATTCCACGAGCAAGACAACTTGCCCGATGGCTGCATCCAGCAATACGGACAAATACGGTGACTGGGCTTGCCTGACCGGCGTAATGAAGTCAACCCTGTCCCTCATCTGATCGATCCGGCCGCGCACATCTTCCGGCATATAACTATAGAATTTATTCAGCACGGCCGAGGTCTCCATTTCGAACGGTAGAGATGAATAATGACGGAGCGCCTGCACAGCGAAAAATACCGCTGCTGCCTCCCGCTCCGTAAAAGCGATGGGAGGCAAGAGCCGTTCTTGCAAAATCCGGTATCCACCATGGGGCCCTACTTCAGAATACAGAGGTACGCCTAGTTCGCTCAGCTCCTGCAAGTCCCGCAGAATCGTTCGTGTAGATACATGGAACTCATCGGCAAGCTCCTTGACCGTGAATCGGCGCTTGCGATTGACCGTAATAATTAATTCCATCAGCCGTTTGGCCTTAGACATTATCAATCCACCCCGCAAATAAAATTCGCTCTTGATCATGACATGAATTGTCACTATCATCCGATACAATCGAAGATGAGTCCAGTACAAATTCGATATAAGGAGTTGAAGCAAGATGAGCTTGAAATTCACCCCATTTATCATGCTTGACGGTCATGCCAATGAAGCCATCGGATTCTATGAGAAAGCCCTAGGTGCGCAGGTGGTGTTCAAACAAACTTACGGAGAATCTCCGGAGGCAGGCGGCACACCTCTGTCCGAAGAAGCGAAGAACAGAATTGCCCATTCCGTACTGGTAGTCGGTGACTCCGAGCTGTATGTCAGCGACTTCGAGCCAGGTCAGCACTTCGAGCGTGGGGATCAGGTCAACATCTGCATTACTGTCAAGGAAGAAGCCGAAGCAGAGCGGATATATGAAGCGTTACGAGCAGATGGAAAGGTTCTCTTGCCCCTGCAGCCAATCTATTTCAGCCCGGCCTACGGCATGGTAACAGATCGGTTCGGGGTTACCTTCCAGGTCTTCACAGAAAGAAACTGAGTCGGGGAGATTCCATAGTTAACTGACCAGATAGCCTATTCAGCTTACAACAGAACCACCTGGAGCGTTGTGGTCAAGACCCCATTTAGTAGACATTAAAAAAACACCTAGGCTGCAAACTGGCGTCGGTAGTCTACCGGCGTCAGTTTATCTAATTTACGCTGTGGTCGTCTTCGGTTGTAAAATCGTATGTATTTCTCGATTCTTCTTTGTGCCTCAGCCATTTTTCGGATATCATAAGGATAGAGTCCTTCCGTTTTGAGATGCGAGAAGAAGCTCTCCATAGAGGCGTTGTCTAGACAATTGCCCCGGCGTGACATGCTGATTTGGGCGCCAACCTTTGGCAGCATGTCGTGGTAAGCATGAGACGTGTACTGGAATCCCTGGTCGCTGTGAACGACCAATCCGGTCACGTCTTTTTGCTTGGCAAATGCTTTGGCAAACGTCTGTAGAACCAACTCATTGTCGTTACGTTCGCTCAGCTGGTAGGCAACAATTTCGTTGTTGAACAGATCTTTTATTGCTGAAAGATACAGCCAGCGTTCACCTACACGGTATTGGGTCACATCCGTCACCCATTTCTGGTTTGGTTTTTCCGCTGTAAAGTCTCGCTTCAGTAAGTTCTCTGCTACTCGTTCCCCAGTTTGGTACGCAGGGCTTACCCGGCGTTTACGGCGAATACTGGCCTGAATGCCGAGTTTTTGCATAAGACGCAATACCTTCTTGTGGTTCATCCAAATGCCGTCATCCTTCCACAAGAACAATTGGAGCTGGCGGTACCCGTATTTTCCTTCGTAACGCTTGTAGACTTTACGGATTTGTTGTTTGGCTTCGGCGTCGCGGTCGTTTCCCTTTCGCTTCAAATAGGCATAGTAACCGCTTTTGGAGACGCCAAAGAGTTGGCATAAGTCTGCAATTTTCCCTAGAGTTGCCGCTTTCTCGATGAGCTTAAAGCGTTCTTCCTTGCCTCCTGCATCCAGATTTCCAAGCACTTTTTTAACATGTCATTCTCCCGCTTGAGCTTTTGGACATACCGGTCTTGATCGATATATTCTTTCCGCCTTCCCCGCTGATCTAACAGGCCATACTCACCTAGTTCCCGGTATTTTCGCATCCACCGCTTCATTCGATCTTTGTCCTGAATGCCCAGATGTTCGTTGATTTCCCGATATGTCCATTTCTCCTCAACGTGAAGCCGAATCGCCTCTAACTTTAATTCTTCCGAATACTGTTTGAGTTTCTGTCCTTTAATCGCCATAAAAATGCACCCCTTAGAATTCATCGGAATAACCAGGGGTTTTTCCAATGTCTATTCTAAGGGGTGCACTTCATTGTGAATTCAACGTCTCAGGTGGTTCTATTTATCAATTGCAGTTAAGTTAAGGGCTACTGAACAGAAGTATGCTTCGATATAGACTCGATAATGATGTCCCAGTCATCCTCATGAAGCTCATGTCCTGAGCCTTCCAATGTCAGTAATACCGCACCCGGAATTTCGTTGGCAAGATGCTGTCCATGTGCATAAGGGATAATGGGGTCTTCTGTACCGTGTATAATCAAGGCGGGAACCTTGATTTCACTCGTCCTGCCCAGATAGGACTCTCCCCCCGTCACCAAGGCGTGATTGTTCATGCTGGCCATATTGTTACTTCTTGCGAACTCTTCTCCAGCCAACATGCCTATCTTCTTCTCATTAAAAGGATGCTTGGAACCCACCAGCACTTTGGATCGCTCTATCGCAAATTTGACTACCGATTGATGATTCGTCCAATCGATATCCCCCAGAGTCGAGAAAAAATCCATAACCTTCCCTTCCATCGGAGGGAGATGTGGAGCAAAATTGGACGTTGCTAGCAGGGTAATGCTCAGAACTCTCTCCGGATGCCGCAGAGCTATCATTTGAGTCAGCATACCGCCCATGGACATGCCTAAGATATGCGATTGCTCAACTTGATAGGCATCCAATACACTAACGGCGTCATCTGCCATATCCTCGAAGGTATAGCCGGGCTGACCAGGTTCGTAGGTTGTTGAACGTCCCACGTCGCGGTTATCGTAACGTATGACATAACGCCCTGTATCCGCCAACCGTTGGCAAAACTCTTCTTCCCACCAAATCATTGAGGATTGAGCACCCATAATCAGCAAAATGGCCGGATGCACAGGATCGCCAAAACTGTCTGTACATAATTGAATTCCATCGACTTCTATTAATCGTTCCCTCATATTGATTACCTCCAATGTGGATATAGTAAATAAAAAAACACAGGCTATTGGCCTGTGCATACGGTAATCGAATTAAGAATTCGGGAATAAATGCAATGATATAATTAATCCCTATAAAGGGCCCCAATTCAGTCTCTGAATTGACACCCAAAAGGGTCCATTGCATTCTCTTCAAATTCAGTATATGGACATGAAGGCGGCAGAATTGCTTCTGTCCTCAGTCACATATAACTACAACAGGTTACCGTGAAGGCACCACTCTTCGATTACTATGCACACCAAATGCCTTAAACCACCGTTTAATTCACTGTGCAAGAAATATCGAAGATTAGTTCAACACACGTAACCCCTCCGTTCATATTGGTTAGGTTGATCCTAACATAGCAAAAAGGCGCCTGTCAACACTTGGTAATTGCTGTGTGAGTACTGGAAATATCAAATGGCAGTCTCTGCCGATATCGTCTCACACCCGTTGAACAGCGCAAATCTCTGGATACAACCGTTCAGGGCTGTTCGCAATTGCGTTGTTGGTTTCACCCCGGTCTCGTACCAAATGTTCTTCACAACGAGCGTTCCTGATTTTCGCTCCACAGTGATCTCGGCTCGTCCAATGATGCTCTCTCCATAGAGTAGAGGCAGCACATAATAGCCGAACTTCCGCTTGACTGCAGGCGTGTAGATCTCCCAGGTATATTCGAAGCCGAACAATTCGCTGATAAGCTTTCGGTCCCATAGGAGATTGTCCAGAGGGGCAATAAGCTCGCAACGCGGGCTGGGATCCTGATTATTTTGCAAGACGGCTTCAATTAGCGGTAGATCCTCAGCGAGGCAGTACAGCTTATCCTTCATTTGTTCCACGGTAACGGCAGCAATGCGGGCTTCATCCACTAACTGGCGGAACACTTCGTTGCGCTGTGCTGATTTCAACCCCCATATATTCAGCCAGGCATCTGACGCACGATTCCATAGAAGGCCCACCGAACCGATTCGGCGCAGTACCCGCCATTTATAATGCTCCAGCTCATCCTGCAGCGGCTCTGGCGCATTCAGCAGGTGTGGCTGTATGTACTTGTTGGCTGCATCGTAGTATTTACGCGTTCCTTTCTTATGGTGGATAATCAACTCCCCCGTCGAATACATCTGTTCAAGCACCGACCGGGCTGAATTGTTCCCACCACTCCAATGGATGGCCGATCGCCAAGAGAAATCCCCTTCCAATTTCAAATCATCCGAGCTTAGCGCACCGTGAGTTTGGATATGAGCCCGTACTTCTGCTGACAATGCTTCCATCTCGGGATAGCGTTCGGCATGCTGCCGGGCGGCTTGCCTGTACCGCTCAAAATACGGCCAGTCCTCGGCCAAAATAATGGCCAGGTTCTTGTCGGGATAATCGACAAGCCTTCGATCCTCATATAACAGCTGGGCGAGCATTCCCTTGGTAAATCCCTTGATTCGCGACTGCAGTACCAACTCGGCGTTCTTGCCGCATACATCAATGGGATCGTACTGAAGGCAGCCGACCTGCCGAACAAAGTCCAGCACGCCCTGCTTCCCACTAAATTTATATTCACCCACAAGCCCATGCTTCAACAACAGAAATTGCCGGGCCTGACGGTTGGTTAAATGGATCATGTTCGCACCTGCTTCTGGTTTAGTAGTGGAGATATAGATGGCAATATTTCTCATATCCAAGCATACAAAATGAAATGAAGGAATGCAAACATTTGTTCTTACACTGATGACCTGCTATGTACACCATCACTTGTAATACGGCCACTAAGCAGATTCTAAAATAGTTCATACAATTGCTAAAGCTTATTAAAAGGTGCTATATCGTTTTAATCATTAAAACGATATAGCACCTTTTTGGTTATCACATTTTTTATAACTGGAACATTACAGCACTTCCACCCTTTCTCTTACCTCTTCCTCACGAATTAATTCTTTGATGCGTTGATCTATACGCTCTATTTCATTCACAGGATTTCTCCACCAGTTTCGGCTCCAGATTCGCTCAATCGTCCATCCTCTAGATTCCAGATACCTTTGACGATAAACGTCCCTCTCTCGGGCACTTGGAGAACTATGATACATTGCCCCGTCACATTCTATGCCAAGGATAAATCTGGAGTGATCATTAGGATGAACAACCGCCATATCGATCCGATAACCAGACATACCTACTTGTGTAGTAATCTCATAGCCTAAATTACGCAGCTGTTGATATACCTGTTCTTCAAACGGTGAATCGAAATGAAGAGACTGAGGTACAGCGTGTGTATTCACGACTTCATTTAGATCAAGGATTACAGAACGAATAGCCTCCATTTTGCCACTCGATACCGCTCTGGCATACTTCAAGTAGGACTTTAGCAGTTTGGGCCCTCTTTCAGATGTATTCGACACATTAAGGTCCTCTGGCTCTATGCTGGAGACCACTAAGACTTTTTCCTTCGCCCGTGTAACTGCAACATTCAACCGATTTTCCCCACCCTTTTGGTTAAGCGAACCAAATCGGTTATACACTTTACCTTCCTCATTCTTGGCATATCCTATAGAGAATAGGATAATATCCCGCTCATCACCTTGCACATTCTCAATATTTTTGACAAACAACCGCTCATCCAAGTCTCTAGCCATTAGTTCTGTGTAAAGGAGTCTGAATTCCTCATCTTCTGCATTCATTTTATCAATAATATCCAAAATCTTGGACTGCTGTTTAGAGTTAAAAGTGATGATTCCTACCGACTTGCCAACACAGTTCTCCATGATACCCTTCAGCTCTGTAACAACTTCCAATGCTTCTACTTCGTTAGATTGGTTTAACCATCTGCCTTCCACGCGCTTCCAAATAATTGCCGGGGGCTCTTGGAAAGGGGTTACGTTTGGTGCAATCTGTACGTAGCCGTTGTAGAATGCATGGTTAGAGAAGTTAATAAGCTCCTCATATTTAGAGCGGTAATGCCATTGAAGGATTTTCTCCGGGAACCGCCTTTTCGCTAGGTTAAGCAAGCTAATGGACTCATCCGTATCATATCTAGCCTCTTCCTCATCTTCTTCGTCTGCGTATCCAGCCCTGAACAAGTTAGATGGTGGAAGCTGCTTCTCATCCCCCGCGATAACAATCTGTTTGCCGCGATACACAGCGGGTATCCCGCTTTCCACAGTTAATTGGGATGCCTCATCGAATATTACGATGTCAAAGAGACCCTCTTTTAATGGGAAAATGGAGGATACCATTTCTGGAGAGGCTAACCATACCGGCATAATATCTACCAGCCCTTTGTCGGCAAAGTCATTCACCAACTTGCGCAGCGGCCATATCATTCTCTTTTTGCCTGTTTGGTGTTTCAACTCTTTTGTGGATCTACCTTGCATTTGTTGAAGATGCCCTACCTGACTCCTGAGTTCATGAATTAAGTACTTTGCTGCCGCTTTTCGTTTTTCTTCTAACAGATTAGCAAATGACTCGCGGATCCTCCCGAACTCGTTTGTAGAAATCTTTTGTACCTCTGGATACTTTGCTTCGATTTGATCAATCCAGTAAATATATGCAGAGTTCTTTAAGATATCTACCCACAGTTGCGGTAATGGCTGTTCTGATTCCAGACCTTTCTCCTGTAAGGCTTGAATGACACTCTTCAGGTCACTGCTTGCTTGTTCCCAGAAGGAATCCATTAATTTAAGATCATCAAAATCACGATAGATATAGTCTAATATTGTTATCAATTCATTTAACGGAATGTCCCCATCAGCTATCCGGCTTTGCAGTTCTCTCACCTGTTTGTCTTGGAGAATTAAATTCAATGTCGTTATTTCACTGGATAATGCTTCAGTAACGACGGCCAAATTATGCATAATCTTTAAGGCCTCTTTTATTCCTATCCACTCTGCCGAGCTTGTTCCCTTGAACTTCTCTCCCCCAGTGATCTCTTCGATGATTGATTTCCCTGTAAAGGTAGTCCACCAGAATAACCGCAGCCCTTGGAGGGTTCGCTTTTGGTTGTCATCCAGATCCGGATATATCTTATTTAATTTGTGATGTACGAGCCATGTATACGCAGGGGTTATCTTATCGATATCCAACGTCTCTATATACGCTACCGCATCTTTCGCTTTGCGGATTAGTAACTCTATCTTTTCAATTACTTCTAATTTTGCTTTCATGTCGAGAGCAGCAAAGCTATTTCGATGCCTTAATGGATAGGTATCCTGACCAAACTGTTGATACCACTCCCCATAGGTATAAACCGCTTCTGACATTTCTCTTAGCGATTCCCTTGTCAATTGCTCAGCTGCGCTGTTTAAGGTGATAATTTGGTTTGAATCCGTTACTGGTTTGGATTCTCCGTAAAGTTCGTACAGTCTATATCCAAAAGGTTGCCTTTCATTAAGCGCTTGGGCTATCGTATTCAACAGCTGCTCTTGGTAATTCACACGAGAAGTTACATTGAACAGTTCTTCTACCGCTTCCACAAACTTCAGTTCGCTATGCTCCAAAACCCTAGTGATCTTCTGATAGAGTGTATTTCTATCCACTTTCTCATCGTGTACTAGAGCAACATGATCACTGAGACTAAGGCTATCCATACGTTGATATACAACATCCAAGGCTGCGCGCTTCTGACAGACGACAAGAACCTTTTTTTTCCGATGAAGTGCATCTGTAATCAAGTTGACAATAACCTGTGACTTCCCGGTACCGGGAGGTCCATGCACTACCAATCCTTTTAGATAGCGGGCCTCTTTAAGGATCTCTTCCTGTGAGCCGTCTGTCTGCAGTAAATTAAAGATTTCCTCTTTATTTCGGACTTGCTCATCAGACTCAGATGGATTAAGCCATGCTCCCGCCTCTATAGGTAAAGCATCTTCAGAGCTAATCATGTCGCCCACTAATGACAGAGCGTCCGTCTCAGATAACTGAATCAATTCTTCATAATCGCGAACAATAGCTGATCCCCCTTGCGGAAAATCACCAATTACAGCGTTCTCAAGCAATGTCATATTTGCCATTTCCGGCATGTCACCTGACTTGTACTCGCGCAACCGACTTAGCCCTGTTCTTGTATAGTGAACCTTTAACTGATGCTTTCCCAAAAAAGCTGCAATTTCCTCAAAATTAAGAGAGCCTGCTGCTGAAACAGCTTCCTCAAAGATATCCTCCGAGAATCCAAGTTTGTTTAATTTCTTTAAAGCCAAAAAAAGTGTGCGGTTAAGCTGCGGGCCACCTTCTTCGTTATGTACTATCCATTTCTGAAGACCTGTGTTCTCTCTCTCCAATCGTATCGGGAACAAAAAGAGCGGAGCTTGAATAAAGGTGCCATCAAGAAGAACACCGGATAAAAACGGATAGCCCAAGTATAAATCATGAACACCCGTCTCATCTTCCAGAGCTTTGATTTGACGATAAAGATCCGTTAGCCTTTTAGATAAACTCATAGATTTCTCATTATCTAGAGAAGGTTTTAGTAACGTAACTTTCCCTTTAGTGTTTGGATCTACGATCTTTCTTAAGACTGTTTGAGCACCCTCATGTTCTTCTAGAGTGTCCAGCATCGCTATATCGAAGCTCCACTTTTGGTAGACTTTTAACAAGCGGATAGATCGATTACGTTTATTTATATTATTTAACTTATCCCGCATGTGACTTAGCTGTTCTTTCATATGTGTCACTTCTTTCTTAGAACATTTTTCAGGCTCTTCTAGTGGTGTAACATTATATTCTCATTGGAATTACCTCTCGCAAGCAATAAGATCTTTATCACGATCACGCGACTGGTTGGCATCGTAAAGTTCCTTAGAGACAAAAGGCTTATACTTTGTCTTTCCGCCTTTATTTTTAACTGTTGCTGATCTAGCGACTCCCCCCTTGTAATCCTTATTCAATTCTTTGCAATTGCCATATGTTTTTACACCTTTAGCTTGTACTTCAATTGCTGTTGCTATATTAGTAACACTGAATATAAGTCCTATAGCTACTACCATAATTCCTGTGTGCCGCTTCATGTTCATATACCTCCTAAGGATTGTATGTCTAACCTATTTCTAATATCGGTATAGCTGGCCAATTATAAAAACTTACAACAATCGGCAGCCCTAGGTATCTAGCAAATAGGCTGCGAGATCACGAGGCCGCCCCCTTAACTCTCGCAGTCCCGCTCTAGCGGGACTGAATCTGGAAAGTCCTCAAGTAATGGGCCAAATTCTCCTTACCCGTAGCCACATGCCGGTTATCCCCTTCCAGCTTGCTGGCCATAATGCTTCCCTCCAGAATTGAGAATACAAAGGATGCCAAGGAGTTGAGGTCCAGATCTGGACGCAGCTCTTTTTTGTGGACTCCTTCTGATAGGACATTGTGAATGGTGGCAAGGAAGCCGTTCATGGCTGCAAGGGCCTTGTCCCGCAGCGCAGGATGGGTATCGTCACTCTCTATGGCCGTGTTCAACAGAGGACATCCGCCTTGTAGAGGTGGGTGATGCACAACATCCGCGTACACATCAAAGATAGCCAAGATCTTGTCTATGGCTGACTTATTCCCCTGGATAGCGCGCGTGAAGTGCTCGTTAATGATCTCTAGCGCATAGGTTAGAGACTCCAGAGCAATCTCATCTTTACTGGCAAAGAAACGATAGATGCCGCCCTTGGTTAATCCTGTTGCGTCCATAATTTCTTTAATCGAGCAGCCCGCAAACCCTTTTTGATTGAATAGTTCCGCGGATTTCATGATGATATGCTGTTTCGTTTGTTCTCCCTTTTTCATGACGTCCTCCGATCCGTATTGGTGTCTAAAATGTATCATATTTCTCTTGTTAAAATGAAGAACATCCATTATTATATTGGAGACCGGACGGTCTCTAAATATTTGTGACGGAGGGATAGTATGCATCAAATTACGATTCCAGATAGCGGACTGGCCAAAAGAGCAGCACAGCTTGTATTCGAAATATCTCCTGAATTTCTGTATAACCACTGCATGCGCACCTATGCATTTGGGGATGCCTTGGGTAAGAGGTACGGTCTGAAGTATGACCCCGAGCTGTTCTTTCTCGGTGCGGTGCTGCATGATGTTGGATTAACGGAACACGTGTGCCGTAAGCATTCATTCGAACATGAAGGGGCCGATCATGCCCAGAGATTCCTATCAAGTCACGGACTTCCCCAAGAGAAGATCGATGTGGTGCGGGAGGCTATTATTTTACATACGTCCGAGATTGCTGAAGAGAAGCAGCCGGAGATTGCTTTGGTACATTTTGGCGCGGGTATGGATATATTAGGCTTGCGTGTGGGGGATATTTCCGAGGAGATGATGAGATCCGTTCTGGAGTCTTATCCGCGGCTCGGGTTTAAGCAGACTATTATAGAATTAATCAAGCACGACGCTGATCTGAAAAGCAAGCATCAACTCCCCCATAATTTAAGCTCGGCACTGCTTCAAATGGGGCTTGTTCACGGCGTGCTGAATTCTCCATTTACTGAGTAGACCATCTTAAGAAGATTACGCTGATTCCTCACCGCTCAAGCCGCCTCTACACATGCAGCTGCAACATTATGGACATCTGCTTCGTCTAATATGGAATATATTAGAAAAATAACAGGAGATGATACTCACAATGAAGCTTAATGGATTAGTGGCGGTTCTTGCAGGGATGCTCGTGCTGGCCGCCTGCGGCACAGCGGAGCCATCGAAGCCATCGACACAGGAGAAGGCACCCACCGAACAGACTCCATCAACCCCAACCAGCACACCGTCACCGGAGGAGCCGACAAAGGAACCAGCAAAAGAACCAGTGAAGGAACCAGCTAAGGAACCTACGGATGAGGCTGAGCCACCGATAGACGAGGGCGCCCCACCAACGGCGCAAGAGGCGGCCACCACGGTAATTAGAGCTCTGAAGTCAGGCAATATGGAGACGGTTGCGGCCTGGGCACATCCCGAGAAGGGTGTTAGATTCTCGCCTTACGCCTATGTTGACAAGGAGAAGGATCAGGTCTTAACACGTGAAGAGCTGACGAATGCGATGGCTAGTAAGACCGTTCGAGTATGGCGGGAGTATGCCGGGAACGGGGATGTTATCAAGCTTACCTACGCCAAATACCATAAGAAATTTGTGTATGATGCGAACTTTATGGAAGATGCCAAGATCGGATTGAACAAATCTCTCGGCAAGGGAACGACGATTAACAATCTGAATGAGGTCTATCCAAAAGAAACGCATGATTTCATAGAGTTCCACATTGACGGCATTGATCCAAAATACGAGGGTATGGACTGGCGCAGCCTTCGGCTCGTATTTGAGAAGATCGGCGAAGACCGGGCGCTTGTGGGGATCATCCACGATCAGTGGACACCATAAGGGAGTTCGGATTATTAGAGACGGGGGACGGGGCCATTCTGATTGAATGGCTTCTTTCTTGTATCCACTCCAATTGTTGGGCGCGAATGATAATGTTACACTGGACTCACTAGGGCTGGTTTATTTTACTAGAAAAGTGGGACGACGATATTAAGAAAATATTATCTTTCATGGATTGGGGCATATTTGCTCTTCGCTCTTACCATTACATTTTGCTGGCATCCCGATTCTTCACAGATAGCGGGCTTTCGAACCCTGCTTTTTTATTGAACGCCCTCTGGCTAATGGCCGCACTGATTGTCCCTATACTGTGCTGGTTCCCGGGACGACGCATGAACAAAGTCTGGTTCTGCATACTGGAGCTCTTGTTGGGCGGTTCCTACTATGTGAATTCTGTCTTCCATCCGGACCTGACTTCTAAGGCGGACTACTTGCTGCCGAGTCTTGTAATGGGGTACTTATTGACCAAGCGAACGTTCTGGGTTATTCCCGCTGTTGCTTTAATCCCTCTTACCTTTCAGATCTATCCAGGTTTATCTTGGGAGCAGACCCTTAGTCTCGGAACAGACAATCTGTTATTCTGCTTCATCGGGATCTGGGCAAGCTCCGTAGCCCGTGCATACCATCAGAAGAATGAACTGGTTGCCGAAGTGGAACAGCAGAACAAATTGTTAACCCACTATGCCGCCGAGATTGAGAAGATGACTTTGATTGAAGAACGGGGCCGCATGTCCAAGGAGCTTCATGATACCCTAGGGCACTCCTTTATCTCACTCATTATGAGCCTTGACGCTTCCATCGCCCTAATGGATCACAAGCCTGCTGAGGTCAAAGACAGGTTAATACGGATAAGAGCATTGGCCGAGCGTAATTTGGACGAAATGAGAAGCTTGGTGCACGAGATGGGGGATGAAGAGGAATCCACTCTTTTACAGCAGGTTGAGGCGCTTATGGCCAGTCTCCAGGAGCACACGGGAACAGTCATGACCTTGACTCTGCTGGGGACGGAGCAGCCGATGCGTGTTGAAGTGCGCCAAGCGATTCTAAGGGTCATCCAGGAGTCCTTCACGAACGCACTCAAGCATGGAAAAGCGTCCCACCTGCATCTGGAGCTTCAATGTACCGAGTCCACACTGCACTTACTCATTCGCAATAACGGAATTCCCATTGACAAGCTGGAGTTTGGCTTCGGCCTCACCTCTATGAAGGACCGGATCGAGCGGTTGGGAGGCCGCCTGTTCGTGTCGTCCGGGGCAGGACCTGAAGCGACCACTGAAGTCAGATGTGAAATTCCGCTGAAAGGGGCGATGCTGCATGGGGAGAATTAAAGTGCTGCTAGCCGATGATCAGGAATTAATCCTTGAGAGTCTGCATATTGTTCTGTCCATGGAAGAGGACTTGGACATCGTCGGTCTAGCCAGGAACGGTGAAGAAGCAATCGATGGCTGTGAACAATTCCAGCCGGATATCGTACTGATGGATATCCATATGCCAGTCATGGGCGGCGTTGCCGCAGCGGCAGTGATCAAAGAACGGATGCCTGCAGTCAAAGTGATCATGCTGACCTCCTATAAGGAAGTCGAATACGTGTTGTCGGCGCTTAGCCATGGAGCGGAGGGCTATCTGCTCAAAGCCATTCATCCCAAGGATCTGGCCGCAGGCATCAGAGTGGTTCATGCGGGAGGGACGCTGATCACGCAGGAGATGGCAGGTAAAATGATCAAAAGTATGCACGGTGCCCCCGCCGCAATTAGTAATGAATACGGGCTGAGCACTCGTGAGCTGGAAGTGCTGCATAAGCTGGCTTCCGGCTTGCGCAATCAAGACATTGCCGAGGCGCTGTCCCTCAGTGAAGGCACGGTGAAGAATTACATCTCATCGATCTATTCGAAGCTTAATGTGAGCGGAAGGCGGGAAGCCATTCGCTTAGCCCGAGAATCGGGATACACGAATCACGAATAGCCGATACCGATGGAGCTGGTTGGCTGCTTCAGGCAGCAGCCAGCTTTTTTGGCATCTACATGTGACCAAATCATGACTAAAGCGTACTTACTCATGTGACTTTTTCAGCCTATACTTTGATCTATCAAGTAACAGAGGAGCTGAGACAAATATGAAGAAAACATCTGCAGATCAAGAAAGGCAGCATATTAGCGGGAGATTGAGTACAAGGCGTCCATGGTGGCGCTATCCAATCATCTGGATGCTTGTGGGGACCCTCGGCATTATTCTCGTGGGGACCCTTGGCGTTGCTCTCGAGGATACTCTGTTCCGGCCATTAGCCGGGCAAGCAGACGGAGTGGCTTCCCTTCTTGTGACCCTAACGGCTGGCATTGCAGCCATCCTAGTCTACAGGCTAACGATGAAATACCTGGCCCACCGCTCAAGTCCTGAGTTATCAAGAAAACGCGCAGGTATGGAAGCTGGCATGGGAATATTAACTGGAGCCATCTTCATCGCAGTATCCACGATGGTTATTGCTGCCGCGGGTGGTTACTCCTTTCAATGGGCAAGTTCTGCGGATATGGGTTCTGTTCTAATCACCTCTGTTACGTCAGCATTAAGCGCAGCTATGATTGAGGAGCTTGTCTTTCGCGGGCTTATGCTTCAAGCCATTCACAAAATGGCGGGGAGCTGGGCCGCACTCGCTGTCACCTCCATATTCTTTGGGGCTGCCCATCTTGGGAACGCAGGCGCCACACTCTGGAGCGCGTTCGCCATTACCGTAGAAGCAGGTATTCTGCTCGGGGCCGCATTCCTGTGGCGGCGGAATCTGTGGTATGTCATGGGGCTGCATTTTGCCTGGAATACACTTGAGAGCTTGCTTGGCATTCCTGTCTCCGGGCACCCGCCAGCAGGTCTGTTCACAGTGGAGGTGAACGGTGCAGCCATCCTCACAGGGGGAGACTTTGGACTCGAGGGCTCTGTTGTTCCGGTTGTGGTCAGCCTTCTGATCGCCATTCCCATGCTGATTGGAGCTGCAAGGAATCGGAAGGCTTTGGAAAAGGTTTAATGGCGAATCTCTGATGAACCTCACCCCGTCAAGTAGACCATACAAGTAAGGCAGCTCTATCCTACCTGCTATCCCTTCAGATAGCAGCCCACTTTCTTAGGCTAAGAGAAAGAGAGGAGCTTCGCTTAAGGCGGAGCTCCTCTTAGTCTGAAGACAAAGTTCCGAAAGGAGCAGGTCTACAGACTTTTTTTGTAGAATAAGTCAAGGAAAAGGTTGATTCGAGGTGTAAATGATGATTAGTAAAAATAATTATGAAGGTCGCTTTCAGATTTCTGTGAATGCGCTAGACGACCTTGTGCCTAAGGATCATTTGGTTCGCAAGTTAGAAAATGCGATCGATTTTAGTTTTATATACGAGCTGGTTCAAGATAAATACAGTGCGGTTACAGGGCGTCCGAGTGTCGATCCCGTAGTTCTGATTAAAATCGTGCTTATCCAGTATCTATTTGGCATTCGCTCCATGCGCCAAACCATTCGGGAAATTGAAACGAACGTAGCTTACCGCTGGTTCATCGGCTATGACTTTACCCAGCCCATTCCCCACTTCACCACTTTTGGTAAAAACTATGTTCGCAGGTTTAAGGACACGGATATTTTTGAATCCATTTTTGCACGTATTCTGGAAGAAGCTTTAGGGCATGGCTTTGTAGAGCCTGACGTGCTTTTCATGGATGCAACGCATGTGAAGGCAAACGCCAACAAAAATAAATATGAAAAAACGATGGTACAGGAGCAAAGCAAAAAGTACCAAGAGCAGCTTGATAAAGAGATTAATGAAGACCGGATCCAGCATGGGAAGAAGCCTTTCGGAAAAAAGCCTAAGTCCGCTCTGAAAGAAACAAAAACAAGCATCTCCGACCCTGAGAGCGGACTATTTGTAAAGGGCGAAAAAGAACGTGTATTTGCCTACAGTTTTCATACGGCCTGCGACCGCAACGGCTTTGTTCTGGGTGCGAAAGTAACTCCAGGAAATGTACATGACAGCCAGGTGTTTGAGGATGTGCTTGAGCTCGTAAAGAAGTCTCTGGGCAAGCCCACAGCTGTAGCAGTTGACGCTGGATACAAGACTCCCTACATTAGTAAATTGCTGATCGATGACGGGATACGGCCTGTTATGCCATACACAAGACCTCGTACGAAGGATGGCTTTTTCAAGAAGTATGATTACGTATACGATGAGCACTACGATGCCTATATCTGTCCGAACCATGAGTTTCTAACCTATGAATTGACGAACCGGGAAGGGTACAAGATGTATCGTTCCGATCCCACAATATGCAAAGACTGCCCCTTCTTGAGTCAGTGTACCGAAAGCAAGGACTTCACTAAGCGAATTAGCCGCCATATTTGGGCTGACTATCTGGAAGAAGCAGACCACCTTCGGCATACCGATGAAAACAAACAAATTTACTCACAGCGCAAGGAAACGATTGAGCGCGTATTTGCAGATCTAAAGGAAAAGCATGGCATGCGATGGACGACTTTACGAGGACTTCGTAAAGTTTCCATGCAGGCGATGCTCGTTTTTGCTTGCATGAACCTCAAAAAGTTAGCCACCTGGCTCTGGAAGTCCGGTGGCTCAAAGCGATATTTCGCTTTATTTATGATCTCTTACAGAAAAAAAACAAAGACAAACTCCTGTGTTCCTAACGGGAACAAGGAGTTTGTCTGCAATCTGAGAGGAGCTTCGCTTAAGGCGGAGCTCCTCTCTTTCAAATATTCGGCGGTTCTTCCCGAAATGTCTAAGCCTGTGGCGCCTGCGAGAGCGCAGACAACTGCTTGATCAATGCTTCCAGTTCATCAACCAAGCCTTTGGCAAGTTCGAAATTCGTATCTTTCAGAGCCGACTCGATTTGCATTTCGACCGACTTTTTCTTTTGCTCAATTTCTAAGTAGTCTTTATCGAAATGACTGGCGTAGATCATCTGTCTGAATTTTCGCATACTCATTTTTCGAATGGTCTTGTGATCAACGATCAGCACATAATCCATCCCGTTAACGACGGAATAGAAATCGTGCGATACCATAACGATCGCACCTTTATAGTCGATGATGGCTTTTTCCAGCGCGATCTGTGTATAGATGTCCAAATGGCTCGTCGGTTCGTCAAGCAGCAGCAGGTTGGCTTGACTGGCCGCGACTTTAGCCAATTGGAGCATGTTCTTCTCTCCGCCGGACAACGACTCGATCTTCTGCTCAAGAACTTCTCCTTCGAAGCCGTAGTCAGCTAGATATGCTCTGACCTCATCATAAGTCTTGAATCCGGCGTCGATGAATTCATTCAGGATCGTATTCGAATCTTGCAGCGTTTCGCCTTGAAGCTGAGATAAGTAAGCCACTTTCGCATCCGTATGAACTTCGATCGACTCATGATGGTTGCGGAAGATATCCCGCAGCAAAGTCGTTTTCCCGGTACCGTTCGGACCGATGATAGCGACTTTATCCGTGGATTTGATCTCAAAGTCTACGTGTTCCAACAGCAGCTCCTCGAAAGCCACGCTATAATTATCGACTTTCACGACAACAGCGTCTTCCAGTTCATGCTCGATCCCGAAGCGGATGTCCGGCTGCTTGATCTCGACGAACGGCGCTTTGATTCTGCGCGCTTCCAGTCTCTCCTGGAACTTCACTCTGGCTTTTAACGCTCGGCCTCTGGATGCTTCTGAATTATAAGTCGCGATCGCTCTGAGGTTGTCGATGATGTGATCGTATCGCGCGATCTCTTCTGCTTCAGCGACGGCGATCTCCTGCAGCTCGATTTTGGTCTGAAGCAGCGTGAAATGATATTCGATATAGCTTCCGTCAAACTCTTGAATTTCCGCATTCTCCAGGTGAATGACTTTATTGAAGCAGTGGTTAAGCAGATAGCGGTTGTGCGTAACGACCAGCAGCATGCCTTTGTGGGAATTGATTAACTTTCTAAGCGCGTTCAGATTCTCGAAGTCCAAGAATACATCCGGCTCGTCCATAATCATCAAGTCCGGATTCGTCAGCATTTCCTTCATGACTTGAATAAGCTTGAATTCCCCGCCGCTTATAGAGGTTACGCTAACATCCTTTAACTTCGCGAGATTGGCCAGGTTCAGCTTCTTATGGATGCGGCTCTCGAAATCGTCTCCGCCCATCGACTCCACCGTGTCCAGAATAAGCTGATACTCCTCCATCAGTGAATCCATATCTGATGTCGTCGCCATTTCGGCATAAATTACACCCAGCTTCTCTTGAATCTTGGTGAATTCTTCACTCATATATTCAAAAACAGTCATTTCCTTGGCCGGGTCCACTTGCGAGAACTGGCTGACGTACCCGATTCGGCAGTTCGGATCGATCTCCAGCTTGCCGTCGAACAAATGCTTTTCCGGGTCCATCAGCATCTCGATCAGGGTGCTCTTCCCGCTGCCGCTTGTTCCGATAAAGGCGCAGTGCTGCCCTTCCTCGAGTGTGAACGAGATGTCGGTATACAGTTCTTTTTGCGGGAACGAGAAGGATAAGTGTTCAACTTTGATCATCGTGTTACCTTTCTTGGTAAGGGGTTAGTTAGAGATACTGCAGAACCTAAATACAGAGTCTGCCGCACCTCAGATTAACACTGTTTCCCGCCAAATTCAATGCTTAGACCAAGCCCCGTCCACGAACATGTTCGCTCAGCGCCTGCCCTTTCAAAGCTCGGCATCCCCCAGAAGCACTTGTCCAGCTGGATCGTCGTCGCTCTCCTTAATGAATACCTGTTCAACAGCCAAGAAATTCCTGGCACAACCGACTTTCTAAGCTTGCCGTTTTCCTGCAACCAAATCCTAAGATCTTTTCCGTGATTTTCGCCTGCAGCAGCTGTTCAATTATCGTGGCTGCTCAACATCACTTGATCAAGAAACCTATCGGCGTCACGATTAAACTTCCAGCAGACCCCAAACCTATCCACCAGCATTCCGAAGCAGGAGGACCACGGAGTAGGAGATAATGGCATGATCACATGACCGCCAACCGATAGACGATTGAAGTATATTTCCAGTTCTTGCTGATCGTCATAGACTAAGCTAATCCATACGTTATTTCCTTTCAGCAGCTCACCCGTTACGCTCTTCATGGAAGGCAGCAAATCTGACATCATGATTCTTCCGCCTGCGAATGTGATCGAAGACTCCATAATCATATTCAACTCGTTGTCGGGCAGCGGGTAGCTTGGGTCCTGCGGGAAGTCCTTGTAATTAACCTTTTTCACTTCAGTTGCTTGTAGAGCCTCCGCATAAAATTCAATCGCTTGTTCGGCAACTCCATCAAAGTTCAAATATGCAATAGCAGACATCAAGCATAACCTCCTTCTTGTAATACATGTAGTATAATGGATGAAAGGTGACATCTTATTGTCACCATTCCAAAATCATGTAAAAAAAGAGGGTACTTATGGACAAAGTGGAGAGACTCATTTCGATTATTATGATATTGCTGAGAAAAGAGCTTGTCTCTACAAAGGAATTCTCACAACTATTCCATGTCTCCAAAAGAACGATCCTTCGCGATATGGAAACATTGAGCTTATCGAACATTCCCATCTACTCTGTCAATGGGGTCAAAGGCGGCTATGGCATTATGGAAGAATACAAAGTTGATAAACGCCTTTTAAGCAGCTCCGATCTAGAAAATATATTGACTGCGCTCGGCGGATTGGAACAACTTCTTCTTACTGAAGAAGTGGAAAGAACGATAAGAAAAATAGAGGCAATGGTCAGCCCATTGTCTCTGAATCGTTCCATTCAACTGTCGTTCTATGATTGGGAAGGCCGGCCCGAGATTCTTGAAACCTTGAAGACATGCCAAGAATCCATTTCTAAGAAGAGGCTGATTTCGTTTGGCTATACAGATAAAGACGGGGCGGTAACAAATAGAATGGTTGAACCCTATGAACTGCATTTTAGCGAATCCAGTTGGTACTTGAAAGGATTCTGTACGTCCCGGCAGGAATATCGCACATTCAAATTATCTCGGATCGATCATATTACCGTGGATGAACGTGCGTTTCATCCTAGAGATGATTGGTCAGAACAAGAACACCAAGCAACTTATGTGCCGGAGCTCACCACGATTAAGGCCCGAATCTCGCCCAGCATCAAAGATCAAATCATCGAAAGGTATGGCCGAAGAAGTATTGAAGACCCCAGTTCTAGCTCCGGATCTCTATTAGCAACCATAAATGTCCCTCAAAACCATACGGGATTCCAGTTCTTGGCAGGCTTCGGCACCCAACTTAAAGTTTTGGAGCCTGCAGCCTATGTTGAGGAATTTCGAAATTATCTATATCAAATGATGGAGAACTATTCTTGATCAGATCTCGTCTCTTGACTTAAGTCAATGCACGCCAACATCCCCCTAGTTACAATGTAATCATTACATAAACTTAAGGGGGTTTTTCATGTGGATTCGATTCTTTTCTTAATTCTACTTATAGACTCCGGGGTAACGCCGAGATAACTGGCCAACTGATGTTGGGGTACCCGGTCGATGAGAGATGGGCGTTTCATGAGCAGTGTCCTGAAGCGTTCTTCAGGCGAAGAAGCGATAAACAAGGCGAATTCCTCCTGAACTTGGCTAAAGCTCTCCTCTATCATTCTGCGGGTCATCGACTCTAATTGAGGGTGTTTATTGTACATGTCTTTTTCCGTATCTAAATCACCAACGACCATTACTGAATCTTCAGTGCACGTGAACGTGTAATCGGACGACTTATCAGGTTTGTGATGATTGAAAATGGCGATGGCTTGCTCTTCGGTGTAGAAGTTGGAGGTGATCTCTCTACCATCCTCCTGGATAGCATACTGCCTTACGCAGCCTTTTAAGATGAAATAACATTTTGTGGGAACATCTCCTTGTGCAATAAGATCTGTCCCCTTTTTAAATTCTTCTATACTGATCTCATCCACAATAGCTTGCTGATCTTCGTCATTAAGGGAAGTCCATCTTGACATGTACTTGTATAGAATGTCCTTCATTACGGCCTTCTTTCATCTCCTTTCCTTCTGTTCATCTCATGTTCATTATCTGACGTTAGGAATCCTTCTGTAAAGGACGTTGCAGTGGATCGTAAAAATTTGCTGTTACATGCGATATGTTCTACAAAGACACTAAAAATAGGAGGGGAAACCCATGAGAGCCATGATTCAAACCTCGTATGGTCCAACTGAAGTGATTGTCGCGCAAGAAATCGCTAAGCCGTTGCCAGGAAACAAGGAGATTCTCATTCGTATCCATGCTGCCAAAGTAGGTCTTTCAGACGTCGCTTTTCGCAAGGGCAATCCGTTTATGATTAAATTGATATACGGACTATCCAGACCAAGATTTGCAATAGGAGGATGCGAATTAGCCGGAGAGATCGAGGCGGTCGGCAGAGATGTAATTCATTTTAAACCGGGGGATCATGTACTAGGGATGAGCCCTAAAAACTTCGGTGCTTACGCCGAATATAAATGTCTTTGCGAAGTGAGCCCCCTTGCTGTTATACCGAGCAACATCGCCTTTGAAGAAGCCGTCGGCATCTGTGACGGGGGTGCCACCGCATTGACGTTTCTAAGAGATAAGGCGAAGTTGCGGAAGGGACAAAAAGTATTGATTAACGGTGCCTCGGGAGCTGTCGGCATCTATGCTGTGCAATTAGCCAAATACTACGGCGCTGAAGTAACCGGTGTTTGCTCTGGCGCCAACGAAGGCCTGGTAATAAAGGCAGGGGCAGATTTCGTTATTGATTATACCAAGGAGGATTTCACGAAGTCGAAAAGAGCTTATGATGTCGTATTTGATGCTGTAGGCAAAAGCTCCTTCTCGGCATGCAAGCGTGTGCTTACGAACAAGGGAATGTATCTGTCTACCGCGTTCAAGCTTTCTACCATTTTACAGATGATGTGGACTTCCCTGTTCAAAGGCAAGCGGGCTGTCTTTGCCACAGCCGGCCTTATGCAAAACAAAGAGAATTTGACGTTTCTTATGGAACTCGCAAGAAATGGAACACTGAACGCCGTGATCGATCGTCGATATCCTCTGGAGCTCCTGCCGGATGCTCACAAATATGTAGAGACCGAACGTAAAAAAGGTAACGTGATTATTACGCTCTAATATCAGCCGTCGCCTCTTCGCTCAAAAGTTTCGCCTATTTATGATAGGGTTCACCGTAACACTGTAACGGCGAATTTATATAACTAAAGAAATAGAGCAAAACATCAGTTTTGCTCTAAAACAGTTATTTTCATCCCAGCTATTTGTGGCGGTAAACTTGTGGCCAACCCTTTAGTGAGATGGCCTTTCTTTCCGTTCTTGTAAACCCATTCACGCTGAATTCCAGCATCAGCTGGCTACGGAAGAGCCCTCGTAGGCTCTGTTTCTCGGATGAGGACGCAACCATGAGGCTGCAAGGGCCAATAGGGAAGTCCATAGCAATGCGATGATGACCCAGCGGTAGCCGTGAATGATGAAAGCAAAATCAACGTTTGAAATTACAGCGTTTTTTCCGGAATACAGCACGTTCTTCATATGGGCTGGCAGCGCCGCACTGACAATGGTTAAAGAAAGCGCCGTACTCAGCACCTGGCCCAAGTTATAGAGCATGGACCGCAGCCCATTGGCCACCCCTCGGCTGTTCTCAGGAACGGACGACATGATTTCCATCGTATTGGGCGTAAGAAATAAGCCAGTCCCGATCCCGATGAACAACATCCCGCATGCGGTGGCCCCGTAAGGGAAATTCCCTCCGAGTACGAATAAGAGCAGCAGTAGTCCTGCTATGGATAGGAGTATTCCAAGCGAGGATAGGACTCGAAGGGCGATTCTCTTGGTTAACATGCCGGCAATGGGAGATATGATCAACATTCCTATCGTAATGGGAAGAATCCTTAGACCGGCCTCAAGTGCGTCATAGTGGAAGGCAAATTGATAGTACAGAGCGAAAAGCAGGGCAACAGCCGTGCGAGCAAAGGAATGAAAGAAGGTAGCGATATTCGCCATACCGAACATCCAATTTTTGAAAAGGCTTATATCCAGCAAAGGAGAAGCCGATCGATGCTCATGCCATAAAAATATAGGGGTTATGATCGCGAATACAGCAAAACCTCCAATCACCTGCTTGTCTCCCCAGCCGAGCTCTCCCCCCTTGGATAGAGCTATGATTAAACCAGCTAAAGCGATAAAGACTAAGATCCCCCCATATCGATCGACTTTGGTACGAGGCCCTGTCAGCGGCTTCTCTCGTAGAATCCGGAGGCCCCAAATGAGAGCCATGATCCCGAAAGGAACATTGAACCAGAACACCCACCTCCAGCCCCAAGCCGTCGTGACCAGGCCGCCGACGACAGGGCCAAGCACCTGCGCGATCGAAGCGGACAAGATATTCAGGCCTAGACCGGTGCCAAGCTGTGTTTTGGGAAAAGCGTCCGTGATCAGCGGCGTTGTGTTCGTCACCACGAGCGCCCCTCCGGCAGCCTGTACGATTCGGAGAAGAATGAGTACCTCTACGTTCGGGGAATAGCCAAGAAGCAGACTGGTTACGGTAAAGACGGCCAACCCTATTAAGTACATCCTTCTTTTTCCGAAAATATCCGAAATTTGACCGAAGACCAAAATCAGAATGGTATTAACCAGCATGTAGGAAAGCAAAATCCAGCTGGAGGTTGTTGCATCCGCATGAAAATACCGGCTTAGTTCCGGCAAGGCGACATTTAGCGTTCCAATATTGATTAGAACCAGAAACGCACCGAGACTAGTTACGGATAAGACATACCAAGGATACATCAGATCATTCTGGGGACGTTTCCTTTGGGTCATAGAGATCAACCTCCTGAAAAAATAACCTTACGATCTCTCTTTAGTAAAGGTTGAGATGATGTCTTGTGTGGTCCGAGTTCGCCCGATACGCGGGAAAATATAGCTCTTCACGTAATCATGTTCGGCTTGGGAAAATCCGGTCATCGCATCAATCGCAAAAATCTGCTGATAGCCACGCATAAACGCTTCCCGCGCAGTCGTATCCACACCAAGTCCGGTTGCGATGCCGCACAAGACGATGGTATCGATTCCCCTGCGGCGCAGCTGCAGGTCGAGCTCTGTTCCATAAAAGGCCCCCCACTGCTTCTTGGTAATGATGTGGTCTGTATCGGCGACCCGCATTTCCGGCACGATTTCATCCCAACCCTCCGGCAAATTCAGCGCAGGTGCAGTTGTATCCAGCTTCGGTTTAGGAATATCCTTCAGGTCCTTGCTGGATACCCTAACCAGGGCAACCATAGATCCTTGCTTACGGAATTCATCTGCCAAGGCGGCGGCGTTTGACACCACCTGCTCGGCGGAATAAGGGGCGTATTGGTTCCCTAACCACTTTTGCAGATCAATGACAACCAGCGCTGTTTTTTGCGGTTCAAATAACTTTTCCATACCTACATTCTCCTCGTCATTCTTATTTGACTTCGAGTTAACAATATTGAACTAATGGTCATTTGACTTGATGTTTTATATTTTGTACGATGGTTCACGGAAAGTCAAGCGGGGAGGCTTTATTTATGAGTGTAACAAGGGAAGAAGTAGTACAATCAGCAGCCAAGCTTTTTAAAGAACGTGGGTTTCTTTCGACGACGATCCAGGATATTGCCGATGATTGCGGTATTTCCAAAGGGTCGGTCTATAAGTATTTCCCTTCCAAGGAAGACATCTTTAGTGAGGTATTTGATCAATGCCATAACCACTATTTTGATCAAGTCGATGAGCTGACACATCGTACCGGACTATCACCGGAAGAACAGTTTGTTCAGCAGATCGTTCTGCGATTCCGCTATTTTATAGAGTACAAACATATTCTGGTCGAATTTACTGAGCTCCCTATTCAGCAGGATCCCAAGTTCCAGCCGCTCAGACACAAGGTTAGGGGGCGGCTCATAAGGTGGCATAGCGAGTGCTTGCTGCATGTGTTTGGCGAGGAAATCCAGCCGTTCCTGTGGGATTTGGTTGCCATCTATCGGGCGATTCTGAAGGAATATCTGTTTTGGATTGTATATGAGGAGAAGTCGTTATCACTCGAGGAAACGGCGAGGTTCATCTTGGACAAGCTCCATGTGCTCGTTAAGCATATGAGAACGTCCGATCCAAAGTCTTTGCTGAACCAAGCTTCATTCGAGAGGTATTTGAACTGGGGATTCGAGGACCGACAGGGTGAGAAGGAGCAGATTCTTACCGAACTGTTTCGGGAGATGGATACGGCCATTAACACGATCCCGGCCGGCGCCGTGCATCGTTCGGAAATAAGGGAGCTTTACCGGTTTATCCAGACGGAGGTTGGCAAGGAGGCAACGAATCTTCCATTGATACAGGCCTCGCTGCACTATTTGGAGAGGGAGAAGGAACTTAAAAGTCTGGTGGTGCAGTTGAGGAATATTATTTTCTCGGGTGTTTAGATTGATATAAATTCAGAGCGACGGCTAATTCACCTAATGGCATTGAGCGTCGCTCTACCGTTTAAGATCATGATGTCTAGTCAGATCCAAGAACCTTCTGTCTAATTTGTTACGTTAAAGCCTTTGTATATGTGTATTAGTAAATGAAGAATCTTGATATTTCAACCCAGCACCTATTGCTCTATCCATACATACATGAGCGATCCAGATGATCGATGCTAATAATAGATAAACGTTTGAAAAATATAAGTAGCCTAATGCAAAAAGCAGGGGAAAAATAAAGGTGTGTCCCAAATTATAAATAATCGCACCTATTTTCTTATTCATTGTGTACCCAAGCATTGTAAGATCAGGAACGAATAAAAGAACAACGAACAACCATATGGGAAAATGGAGCTGCATGTAAATCAAAAAGGAAAGTGCAAAGGCAAGTGCATATTCAACATGAACGATTTGTTTATTCGTCATTATCTCTCTCCTTATAAATCCTTTTGAAATAAACTAAGCACTAGTTTCTCAATATCTTCTATATTCTCTAAATACCTCACTTCACTCGCAAGTTCTTTAATGGTCTGTACGACCTTCAATGCCTGTTGATAAAACTGGATTCTTTCCTCAAGTCTCATTATTTTCTGATTCAATAATAATACGGTTGTATCCCTACATTCTGTTGATAGAGATTCATCTCGTAGTATAAGTAACTGTTGAATCTCCTTTATTGTAAAACCTAATTGCTTTAATACGATGATAAGTTGTATTTGTTTTTCACATTCTTCATCAAATTCCCGATACCCATTTTCTCGTCTTACTGGATTCAATAAGCTCTCTTTCTCATAATAACGAATGGTATCCGGTTGAATTTGATATTTGCTCGCAAAATCCTTGATTTTCATATCTGCCCCCTTCCATCAAAATCATAACATTGGAGTAAAGTCCAAGGTCAACTATTTATTCGGCGGCAGGAGTCTCCTTGGAGTCTGATGGTTTCCCTTTCCATCTCCGCAAAACCGCGCTTGACTTGGAGTGTACTCCAAGTACAGCCTGTGAATCCGCAGATTAGCAATGAACAAAAAGCTCCGAATCGACTTGATGGGAATCCACATTTGTCAATTGGGAGCTTTTCTTATTGAATTCTTTTCCCGTTATTAAGGACGGGGGCGCCGAGCTGCGCTGTAACGAACTAAACAAGACCGGAACTTATCGGCTTCTATCCAGTCTCCGCTCACCGCTAATGTCGCCTTCCTTATTCCATTTCATTTGGAGACGCTAACGGATTTTTGAGGGCAGGGAGTAGGACGCCGTCGATTAGTGAAGTGTAGAAGTGCTTGTCGAATGTTTTGCCCTGTACGAGTCCGCGATAAGAAGCCATGGAAGTAATAACCTGGCAGGCCATTTCAATGTCAGCGTGGGTGGAGATTTCACCGCGGCCGACGGCCCGGTGCATGAGCTCACGATTCACTACAGCCCACGGTTCGAAAATCTCTCCGTTAACCGTTTCCGGATTCTGCGATAAAAAGGAGCCCAGGCCTGCGAGTACTCGAAGTTTGCGTTCACCTTCTTCGATCGATTGCGGCTTCAATAGCGCGAGCAGATCATTGCGCAAGGTTCCCGTATCGGGCAAGAGGTCAAGCTCAAGATGATTTCGATTCATCCAGGTCAAGGCATCTCGGACTAACTCTGCCTTGGAAGACCAGCGGCGATACATGGTCGCCTTCCCGGCCTTTGCTCTAGCTGCGACCATGTCCATTGTCATTCCATCAAAACCGGCTTCGGCGAGGATGTCGATTGTCGCTTCCAGGATTTGAACATCCCGCGTGTGATCTCGTTTACGGCCTAATGTTTTCGCTGGCTTTTCCGCTACTTTGTCAGCTATTTTGGATCCGACTGACTCTTCATTATTAATCTTATTCATAAAATTCAACCCTCTTTTTCGATACCTTATAGTTTCGGAACTTGACAGTTCCGTATTTGGGTGCTTTAATTTAAGTATCCCACACAGAACAGGGAATATAAAGGAGGAGTATAACATGGATAAAAAAGTCTGGTTCATCACGGGAGCCTCTCGCGGTCTAGGACGCATCTGGGCAGAAGCCGCGCTCACACGTGGCGACAAAGTTGCAGCTACCGCCCGCAAATTGGAGGACGTTGCCGATTTGAAGGAACGTTTCGGAGATCTCGTCCTTCCCATGGCGCTCGACGTGACCGATGCTGAGCAGGTTCGCCAGGTCGTTCAGCAGGCTCATACCCATTTCGGCAAGCTGGACGTCGTCCTCAACAATGCCGGTTATACTTTGATGGGAATGATCGAAGAGGCAAGCGAAGACGATGTCCGGGCGCTGTTCGACGCGAACTACTTCGGTTATCTTCGCGTCATCCAAGCCGCCTTGCCACTCCTGAGGAAGCAGGGCAGCGGGCATTTGATCGGCGTATCAAGCGCCCTTGGGATCGAGGCACGGCCGCTCATCGGCTTCTATTGCTCCTCCAAATGGGCGGTCGAAGGACTCCACGAAAGTCTGGCGCAAGAGGTTAAGGACTTTGGGATTAAAGTGACGCTGCTCGAACCCAGCGCCTATGCGACCGAGTTTGGCGCTTCAGGTAAGCGAGTACCGGAAATGGACGTCTATGCCGATGTACGGAAGCAGTTGTTCGCGCGTCTATCAAACGAAAAACGCGGCAACCCTCAAGCAACTGCAGAAGCCGTTCTCAAGATCGTGGACGCAGCGCAGCCCCCACTACGATTTGCGCTCGGCTCGGAAGTCTTGCCTATGGCACGCGGCATCTATACTGACCGTCTAGCTACCTGGGAAGCCTGGGAGACTGTCTCGAATGCAGCGCAAGGCAAGCCTCTGCAATAAGCCGTATATATATATCAGATAACCAACCGGCTTTCAAGCTCTTCTCGATTCGGTCAAGTTGCTTCCTGCTTTCGTTCTGAACGTCGCGACGCTTCTTGCAATAGATGAAAAAACCCGGCCTTTGTCGGACGGGTTGATTCATTTCGTATATTTGGGGATGTTACGTTCCAAGCTAAAAGGGTTTATGGGTTGGTGGGGATAACGACTTTACTCTTCTTAAAGTCCGGGCAACCATCTGAGCCCCTATACCTTAAATTGGCCTAGAAGCATGCAAAGAATCCGGCTGTGAACGACCATTCCCAAGGCGAAATATCCGCCCTACTTATGATATGGTTCCCCCCGATTAATCTTCACCGCCCGGTAAATCTGCTCCACCAGCACCAGCCGCATCAGCTGATGCGGGAGGGTCATGCGCCCGAAGCTCAGCTTCGTCTGGGCGCGCTTCAGCACCTCGTCGGACAGGCCGTTCGAGCCGCCGATGACGAAGGCGACGTTGCTCGTCCCGTAGGTGCCGAGCTTGTCCAGATGGGCAGCAAGGTCCTCGCTGGACCACAGCTGCCCGCCAATCGCAAGAGCCACCACGTGGGTGTCTGGCTTAATGTGTGCAAGAATGCCAGCGCCCTCGCGTTCCTGCACCTGGCGCATCTCCGCTTCGCTCATGTTCTCCGGCGCTTTCTCATCCGGCACTTCGTGCACGGACAACTTCAAATAAGGCGCAAGACGCTTACTGTACTCCGCAATGCCCTGCACCAGGTATTTCTCCTTCAATTTCCCTACACACACGATCTGTATATTCATAGCGAAGCCGCTCCTTATTTACACTTAGTATGATGCTAATTCTAACACTGCCGCAACCGCAGTAAAAGGTGGGGCCTCAGTCAGGGATAACCTTCTCCTCTTGTCAGGTACCCATGTACCACCTTACCTCATTTCAACAGCTCTATGATGTTGGCACTTAAATAACAAGCTTTCGCCGATCCGCAGACTACAGCTTGCGGCCGTCAGTGTACGGACGGATTAGCCTGAACAATCCTGGCAGATAGGGTGGGTCGCAGGTGAAGACCAGGTATAATGGGTTCCGGTTATTGACCAGATAGTATGATGCTGCCCCAGAAAGAAAAAAACAACCGCACCGGAGCTTCCGGAAGCGGTCGTTCTATTGTAGAGATAACTGTAGTGGTGCAGCCGAGTGGCGTAACACGGCAGACGATAAGCCAGTTTCAGTTGGGGATTAATGCTTGCTTCTGGCATACCCAGCAAGTCCCCTTGCATTTCCCGCACTCCCTGCTCTTTCTGCTCTCCTTGCACTTCCTACACTTCCTGCATTCTCTGCATTCTCTGCATTCCCTGCACTACCGCTCTTCCTGCACTTCCTACAATTCCCGCACCTACCACACTTCCCACCCCACTCGCGCTCCCCACCTCCCGCATTTCCCCATTTTTGCCGAAGTCCCAACCCTCCCCCACAAGGTCTGCATACACTGCATTATCAAACAGCCGGAGGTGATCATCTTGTACGAATACGGACATTGCCACAAGAAATCCCGTCGCCATCACAAGAAAGTGAAAGTGGTTGTATTGAAACCAGGTCAGAAAGCAATTGTCATCAGCAAAAAACACAAAAACCACCACAGAAAATACTGGTAGTCATTTTCAGGCTGGTAAGCAGCGAAGGCCCTTATGAAGGGCCTTCGTCGTCTTACTTTTATCACTAGAATAGAGGACAAGCCCTCACCTGCTGCCGCACGCACCGGCTTACTCCCCCGAGAGCACGCATGTCCCCGCTGCCTGGTTGCGGCCGCTGCTCTTGGCCTTGTAGAGCTGCTTGTCCGCCGCTTCCACCAGGGTGCGGATGTCCATTCCCGCCGCAGGAACCGCGCAGGCCGCTCCCGTACTGATGGTTACATAGTCCGTCACTTCGGACTCCCGATGAGGAAGCCGGCGTTCTCTTACATCCTCGCACAACTCTTCTGCTGTCTCCATCACCAGAGATAGCTCATATCCCGGCAAAATAACAGCGAATTCCTCACCCCCATAACGGCTGAGTATCGCTGAACTCTCCTTGTGTTCGAGCGAAGCTCTTAGCGTCTGGGCCACTTCCCTCAGGCATTCATCACCTTGCAGATGCCCATAGGTATCATTGTATTTCTTGAAGTAGTCCACATCAATGAGCAAGATTGCGAGTGGCAGCCCTTCTGCCTTGCATTTCTCGAACTGCCTGGAGAGGTGCTCGTCGAAGTACCTCCGGTTATATACGCCAGTCAGACCGTCAATAACAGACCATTCTCTCAGCTGAAGATTGAGCTCTTCCAGCTTCCTGTTGCTCTCGGCAAGCTCCAGTGTCCGTTCCCGCACCTTGATATCCAGGCTGTCATTTACTAGAACCAATTCCTCCGCAAGCTGCTCCGTCTTGTTGAACGCCAGCGACAGCTTCTTGGATAGAACGAGGGAGAAGCAGAAAGTGAATACGGCAACCCCGATTGTATTGGAACTGGCTTCCGAAGTGTTGAGAATATTGCTGAATATATCAAACACTATAACTATAGCGAATATAATATAACCTACCAAGGCAAAGTGAGCGCCTTCCCGGTTACGCAGAACCGCCCATATTAAGACGAACAAGGCGTAGATTGTTGCGGACATCGCCAGAATCTGATAGTACAGCAAGAAATGATAATAGAAGCTTGCAGGAGTTAATAGGGTAACCACCGTGTATAAGGCTGCCACAACCGTAAGAAATTTCACGAATATTTTGGAGAATTCATACGGGAACAGCTTTCTGAAGAACATCGCAAGCACCGGAACTCCGGCATACAGACAGATATATTCGATCCTCAAGGTCAGCCGCCAAGGGAACTCCGGAAATATCTTCGTCAAGAATACCTCGTCTACAGTTAGACTTCGCACTGCTACAATTAAGCAGAACGCACCAAAATACAGCAGAGAGGCATCCTTTCTGCGAAATAATGCAAGCCCGATATGATAAACCCCAGCCATTGCGACAATCCCTAGAAGGATGGAGGTGAAGACTGTCTTTCTGTCATGACTTGCTCCAATCTCGGCAGCCGGCCCGTAACGAATCGGTTCCCACATGCCTCCGGTGAAATTGTCATAATTGGAAATCTGAATAATGACCTCCACCTGGTCGGAATTAGGCTGAAAATAAAACTCACGGGTTGTCTTTTGCGGCACACTAGTCTTCGAATCTGCTCCTACTCTGCCGCTAACCGCGGCCAAGCGGCCATCCACCCATACTTTATAGTTCGAATACATAATCGGAATCAGAAGGCCCTTCGTCTCTTCGGGCTCGTCCACCTTCAGAGTCAGCCGATAGGTGGCATAGCCCATTCCGGGAAGCTGCTTACCATCCAAGATGAAGTCGCTCCAGATGCTCGGCATCATCATATGCCCTGTCAACCGGGGTGCCTCTGTTCTGAAGTCAGCTGGCTCAAGCAGCTGATTCCAATATAATTCATACAGCCCCCGAAGCTCGGTGAGCTGGTTATTTGTATCTCCTGCACGGACATCAAGCACCGCGGGTCTGCTCTGAACGGGAGTTACTGATTCACCAATCCGCAGACTACAGCCGGTTGCCAACAGCGTGCTGATTAGCATAATCATACCTAGTCTTAATATCATAAGCTGATCTCCCTTAGGGACATTCTATGTTGAATTTTCAAAAACCTCTTCTATTATTATCGTCTGCTACTGCCGCCTAGTGTAGATGGTGACCACGATTAATGTGCAATAAGCAAAAACAGACCCGCATCCCCGAGGATACAGGCCTTATTTGGGTGTGGATGTACGGATCATTTGACTGATTCTGCGCTTGTACACCCGATCTCCCTGACGTATACAACAAAAGGACGCCTTCAGCGCCCTTCACAGCAAATATCTTATCCGTGTCCTCTACGGCCGGTTCATTTATACAACTAGAAATACAGCCGCCTGGTCACACTGCGAGCACTTCACTGGCGGATCCCAATCCGAGAATTCCGTCTCCTTCAAGTCAACGATATCAGGGGCATCCTCAAATTCGTCCACGAACATATCAATCGCCAGTTCAACATGATCTTTGCATACTACGTACATAAGCTAAAGCGCATCCTTTCTATGCTGCAATCTCCATTTGGTCTGTCAAGGGAACTTAGTCCCTCTACTTAAGTTCTACCACACTCCCGGGCAAAAGAAAACCGCATCCGCATAGAATGAGCTCTTGAGCGCTCGGATTATCTTGATTATACCCCTGTGCGTCACATAATCGGAGGCAAAACCGGCCTCATTAGCTCCTCCAACCCGCACCGCACAGTTCCCAGTGCGCGGTGTCTCGCTGCATGACGGCGGCCGGTCAACCACAGTTCTGAGCCTCACCTATGCCCCTACATCCTTTTACCCTGGATAATCCCCTATTCTCCTAACCCTCTGGCAGTCCCCCAGCATCCTCCGGCACTACGGCATCATGCAGCTCCGTCTCCAGCTCCTTCGCATACTGGCTCCTCTGTTCCGGTGTCCAGCCGAGGCTGTCAGCCATGTAATCCAGCACGGGAACCTTCCATCTCCGAACCATATCGATCTGGAACAAAAGAGCACCCGTACGGCGGACGAAGAAGTCCGCGGGTCTGACGGCCATCTCCTCTTCCAGCGCATAGCGGAGGGGAATGAGCACCTCAAGGGGCAGGTGGCCGGACGCCCGCTCCGCCGTCTCCTCCGATTCCGCCAATGCAAACAGACGATCCACGTTCGAGCCATACCGGGCTGCCCAGCTCGCCGCCAGCTCCCTCGGCACTCCCCGGCCTACGCCCTCTTCCGTCTTCTTCGTTATGAACGACTTGAATGGCTCAGAGCCCCCAACATGGCCGCCCGATATCGGCATATGCTTGGTGGAACAAGCCGGAAATTCCCGGTGCCCTTCTCCCTCTTCCTCTCCCTCCGCCTGAAGCTGGGCCGCCACCTTGTCCACGACCAACTCGGCCATCTTCCGGTAGCCGGTGAGCTTGCCTCCGGCAATCGTGATCAGGCCAGACTCCGACTGCCAAATTTCGTCTTTACGCGATATCTCCGACGGATTCTTGCCCTCCTCATAGATCAGGGGACGTACTCCGGCCCAGCTGGATTCAATATCCTCCGCCTTCATGTTCACCTCGGGGAACATATAGTTGATGGCATCTATCACATACTGCCGGTCTGCCACCGTCATCCGCGGACGGCTGATATCCGCCTGGTATACCGTATCGGTGGTTCCCACGTAAGTTTTGCCGTCACGCGGAATGGCGAACACCATTCTTTTATCCGGGGTATCGAAATAAATGGCTTGGCGCAGCGGGAACCGCTTCTGATCCATGACCAGGTGAATCCCCTTGGTCAGCTGCAGCATCTTGCCCTGCTTGGAATGATCCAGCTCGCGCAGCGTGTCCACCCACGGGCCTGCCGCGTTCACAACTGTGCGGGCCCGCACATCACAGACTTGGCCGCTCATCAGATCGGTGACTTGCACGCCCGCCACCGTTCCCCCGTCATAGATGAATCCCGTCACTTTCGTGTAATTCACCGCCTTGGCTCCCCGCGCCACCGCTTCCTTCAGCACCTCAATGGTTAACCGGGCATCGTCTGTCCGGTATTCCACATAATAACCGCCGCCCTGAAGGTTCGCCCGCTTCAGCAGAGGTTCCTTCTCCAGCGTCTCGGACACGGAGAGCATCTGGCGCCGTTCGCTGCGCTTCACCCCTGCCAGGAAGTCGTATACACGCAGTCCGATGGACGTGGTGAACTTCCCGAAGGTGCCGCCCTTATGAAAAGGAAGCAGCATCCACTCGGGCGTCGTCACATGCGGCCCATTCTCGTAGACGATGGCCCTCTCTCGTCCCACCTCGGCCACCACGCCAACCTCGAGCTGCTTGAGGTATCTAAGCCCGCCATGCACAAGCTTGGTTGAACGGCTGGAGGTGCCTGCAGCAAAGTCCTGCATCTCCACCAGCGCCGTCTTCATCCCGCGGGCAGCCGCATCAAGCGCTATTCCAGCTCCGGTAATCCCTCCGCCAATGACAAGCACGTCGAGTGCCTTATCCTTCACCATGGCCTGCAGCATCTGATCTCTTCCCCTGCCCGAAAATGCGGTCTTCATGCCCTCGCTCCTCCTCTGGATGGACAAAAAAGAGACCCAACTACGCCACAGCCGCTTTGGTTGGAACGACTGGGGTGCAGTGGAGTCTCTCCTGATCTCCTGATCTCCTGATCTCCTGATCTCCTGACAAATGATTAACTTGTAGTTAGATTACCATAATCATAATTACATTCCAAGCGAGATCTCCCTGCAATGATTTATTTGAACGCCATGGCGGCATGAACAGCCTTTTTCCATCCCTCATAGAGCTTATTCTTCCGCTCTTCATCCATCTTCGGCTCAAATACGCGCTCAACGCTCCACTTCTCGCAGATCTCGCCCTGGTCCTTCCAGTATCCGGTCGCAAGACCCGCCAGATATGCCGCGCCAAGTGCCGTGGTCTCATGAATGACAGGCCGCTCCACCGGCAGCCCCAGAATATCACTCTGGAATTCCATCAGGAAGTTGTTCGTCACCGCGCCGCCGTCTACCCGCAGGGTCTTGACCGGAATACCGGAATCCTGCTCCATCACGCTCAGGATGTCCTTCGTCTGATAAGCCAGCGACTCCAGCGTGGCCCGGACAAAATGCTCCTTCGTCGTGCCTCGGGTAATCCCGAACATCGCGCCTCTGACCTCGCTGTCCCAGTAGGGGCTCCCCAGCCCTACAAAAGCCGGCACCAGATACACCCCGTCGGTTGACTCGACCCGCGCCGCGTACTGCTCGCTGTCCTTGGCATGCCGGAACATGCGCAGCCCGTCGCGCAGCCACTGAATCGCGGAGCCTCCGACAAAAATACTGCCTTCCAGCGCATACTCCACCTTGCCATTGATACCCCACGCAATGGTCGTGATCAGCCCCTGCTTCGATACGACAGGCTCGGTGCCTGTGTTCATCAGCATGAAGCAGCCGGTTCCGTAGGTGGATTTGACCATGCCCTGTTCATAACACGCCTGACCGAACAAGGCCGCCTGCTGGTCCCCCGCGGCCCCAGCGATAGGCACCTGCTCACCGAAAAAGTGATAGTTCGCGGTATGTCCATATACCTCGGAAGAAGGACGGACTTCAGGCAGCATGGCCTTCGGGATATCCAGAATTTCGAGCAGCTCACCGTCCCATTTCAGTTCATGGATGTTGTACATCAGCGTCCGGGATGCATTGGAGTAGTCAGTTACATGGACGGCCCCGCCGGTCAGCTTCCAGATCAGCCAGGTGTCGATCGTGCCGAAGAGCAGCTCGCCGCGCTCCGCCCGCTCCCGGGAGCCCTCCACGTGATCTAGAATCCACTTCACCTTGGTGCCCGAGAAGTAAGCGTCGATCAGAAGACCTGTCTTCTCCCGGAACAGATCGTTAAGACCCGCCGCCTTCAATTCATCGCATATGCCCGCGGTCTGCCTGGACTGCCACACCACGGCATGATAGATCGGCACTCCGGTCTCCTTGTCCCATACCACCGTAGTCTCGCGTTGGTTCGTGATTCCGATGCCCTCAATCTGGCCCGGCTTCACCCCCGACTCGGCAAGGCAGGAGGCAATGACGGCCAGAATCGAGCTCCAGATCTCATTGGCGTTCTGCTCTACCCAGCCGGGGTGAGGGAAATACTGCGGGAATTCCTTTTGCGCCGTATAGACGATCCCGCCTTGTCTATTGAACAGAATAGCCCGGGAGCTGGTCGTACCTTGATCTAAAGACATGATATATTTCTCCATACGCGGATCCCTCCAGTAGGTTGAATTGGTTCACTGCATGTACTCCTTCAGCATTAGTTATCGATAGTCACCATCAGCTGGCATTATTCGTTACCGACCATCAGTTGGCATTATTCGGTTACCGAACATAAGCGGTCATTTAATCATTACTAGCCATCATCAGATCACCAGTCATCCATACTGACTGCCTTTATCTGCCCCCACTGCAGCTATTGTCAGGCAGCCGCCTTTCTGTTCCGGGCCGCTGAAGAGGCCTTGGTCCAGCTATATAAGCATCTAATAATATAATAAAGTGTGCGGCCATAACATACCAGAACGCCTGCAGCCATCTTCATGTCTATGTATGACCCTCTCAAGATAACAGTCCACCCCAATCCGCGCAAAAAAAGCACCCCCTCAGGAAACTTCTTAAGTTCCTGATGGAGCGCCTTGTTAGTTCACGCCTGCCTAATAGTGACCTTATTTCTGCGCCTCGGCTTCCTCAGCAGGCTTGTCGGTCAAGGTAACGGTCAGGTTCATTTCCTTACCCTCACGGTACAAGGTCACATCCATCTCTTCCCCGACCTTCTTCACCTCGTACAAATACTTGCGCAGTGACAGCGTGGATTCCACCGGCTTGTGGTCCAGCTCGGTAATCACATCGTTCAGCTTGATCCCGGCCTGCTCCGCAGGTCCGTGAGCTTCCAGAACAAGCACTCCCTCTGTGATATCGGCCGGCAGCTTCAGCTCCTTGCGCTGTTCATCGGTCAGCGGGGCATAAGGATTGTTCAGATCCAGTGAATATACCCCCAGATAAGGGCGGATTACCTTGCCATGCTCAATCAGATTATTGACGGTACGCATAACATCATCCACCGGAATCGCAAAACCAATCCCTTCAACACCCGTATCCGAAATCTTCATCGTGTTAATGCCGATCACCTGACCATTCAGGTTCACCAGGGCACCGCCGCTGTTCCCTTCGTTAATTGCCGCGTCGGTCTGAATGACTTCCTGCTCCCAATCGTACACGCCGTCCTGATTGAGAGACACCGGGATAATCCGGTTCGGATAGCTTACGATCCCGGAGGTAAGCGTATCGCCAAGTCCCAGTGGGTTCCCGATGGCAATCACGGTCTCGCCAAGACGAAGACCTTTGGAATCGCCCATCTCCGCCACCGTGCTGATGCCGTCCGCATCCATTTCCAGAACAGCCAGATCACTGACCTGATCCATACCCACAACGGTGGCCGTTCTCGACTCCCCGTCCACGGTCACGATCTCCAGATCCTTCGTATCGGTGATCACATGGGCATTCGTAATAATGTAGGCCTTGTTCTCCGCCTTCTTGAAGATCACTCCCGAGCCTAGCGCCGCATCTTCATCCAGCTGGGCCTTGGCAGACGGGTCAGCCTGGTGGTTAAGAATACTCACGACCGTAGGGCGGACCTTGGCCGCCGCCTGAACGATCCTTTCGTAGGGATCACTGTCGGTCTTATGCAGAAGACTTCCGTTCAGTGCTCCGCCTTGCATTTTGGAGGGAGGGCTTGCAATGAAGCTGTACAGCAGAACAGCAACAACCGCACTGAGTACGGAACAGATTAATGAAATCTGAAATGTGCTGAGGCTCCAGCGTTTCTTGGCTCCCGAGGACCATCTGCTGCTGTCCGTGTTCGTCCTGCGGGTCAACCGTCTTGATACTTTGGTGGAATAAAAGTCGTCGTCAAACAATCCCATGGGTGATTCTCTCCCTCCGTTGATACGCTCCCGGTACTTTCCCTATTCTTGTATTCATTCACAGTATGTGAACTGCATGATAGCTCCTTGCTCTATAACCTTGATCAGCCACGTTATCGCGGCCGCGTGGTAATTGACAATGGTGGAGGGGACTTGCTTGAATCAGGTATTCGCCTTCTCATGTTATGCCCTTTACTTAGCCATGTATGATGGCCGGACTCGCTGTGTCGCATCTTTTTTGCACCACTGAATTCGGGGCTGCTGTCCCTATGCTCTGCATTACCTGACGTAATAACCGTACATTAAGTTACTTCTCCCGCATGACTATTTTCACGAGGACAGGAATGATTTGGCTTCCAGGTGATTACACTAGTACAAGTCTCATAGATATATCCATTCTATCAAAATAAAGCACCTTATAGGAGAAATAAATTGCGGGTTTTATTGGGAGTACCAGGGCACCCGTTGTGAAGCTCTAGCTTACAGCTGGCTGTATACACCTTTTACCCGTTTTCCGGGTCATTTACCCTGTGAAAGTGCTTGTCAGGCAAAAAAATAACGCTCAAGGAGCTGATCTCATGAATCCATTGTCATCCCCTATGAACGAAGTAAATGTTATCGCCAAGCTGGCCGATCTAAAGGACGAGCACTACCAAACTGTACTTGCCCTTAGCGTCGCTATTGAATTATTGATTGAAAAGGGTATTCTCTCCCGGGAGGAGATCACGAGGAAGGCTGCGGAGCTGGATGCCTTTATGGTTCCCCCACCTTATCCCACGGTGTAGGCTGGTCATAATAGGTCCCGCAGAGCTTGAACTCGCTGTCCTTATAGAAGCACCCGCGGTCTTCCATCGCGCCCCGCACAGACAGCTTGGCCAGGTCGAGCATATTGTGCTCGCGGCTCAGGTGAGCCAGGTATGTCCGCTTCAGGCGGCCATTCATCAGCTCGCTGAGCGCCTCTCCCGAAGCCTCGTTCGACAGGTGCCCCATATCGCCCAAAATTCTGCGCTTTGTGTTCCAGGGATACCGTCCCATTCTAAGCATCTCGATATCATGGTTGGCCTCAAGCACCAGCACATCTGAATCCACAATCGTCTCTTTCACTTTATCACTGGCATAGCCAAGATCAGTTACAACACTCAGCTTGTGCCTCCCGTCCTGGAATACATAGCCCACCGGCTCCGCCGCATCGTGAGAGATTGCGAACGACTCTACCCGCAGGGATCCGAAATCACGGGCCTCCCCCGTCCCGAATATAACACGCTGGTCGTCCGCAAGCTTGCCGACACTCCGGCTCATCGCCTCCCAGGTCTTCGCATTGGCATAGACGGGAAGATTGTATTTACGGGCCACGGCACCCAGGCCCTTTATATGATCCGAATGCTCATGGGTAATGAGGATTCCGGTAAGCTGATCTCCTGTCAAATCGCGCATGCCCAGCAGCTCATCGATCCGGCGGGCGCTGAACCCCGCGTCAATCATAAGCGTAACCTGACCGTCCGTAATGACGGTGGCATTGCCGGTCGAACCGCTGGACAAGACTGTAAATTGTATTCCCATAATCCTGATTACTCCTTTATGTTCTCTGCATCCGGGCTAATCACGTCTCCGCTGCCCAGCACGTAATACTTCTCGCCGCTGCCGAGCGTGAACCGCCAGGCGGGCGCGGCAACCTGGGCATCTGAATTGAATACCTGCCCATAATAACCAAGCTCGATATCAGTAACAATCGCTTTGGGCGGCAGGAACTTGTCGATAAGGAAGCCCAGCGCCTTGGAAGCAGGCAGCACCTGCTGCATCTTCTCTTCATCCATCTCTACCACTTCAATGGCTTCCAGCCGGTAAGACAGCACCTTCTGATTGCTGTAATTCAGCTCCAGATTGATATTGAACAGCGGCCACTCCTCCAGGGCAAGCGGATGAAGAACAAATACACTGTCTCCGCTGCTCTCCTGATCATAACGATAATTGGCGATGGAAGGAATCTGGGCCTCAAGCGCACTTACAAGATCCTTGGAATTAAAGATCAGCCGGCTGTCCACAGGTTCTGCGAGCTGTACCGGCTCCTTGCTGCCCGGCTTAAGCAGCCTATAGTTAATCTTCGGCAGCGCGGGCGTCTCTGCCGGAATTTGGGCCCGCACCTGGATCTGCTTCTCTTCCATACTCCTCTGCGTACTCTCGGCCAGGGAAGTGAGATCCAGATTGGCACTCGCCTGATCCTGCTTGTCCATCCACAGCTGATAACCGAGAACCAGATTCAGCAGCAGGAACGCGTAGATCAGCACATTTTTGGCTCTGCCCCAATGCATCGTTCACCCTCCCTTTCCGGATATGGATCTACTGCAGTATTTCGCTCTCTCCATTCGCAAGCACCAGCATCCAGACGGGCGTAAGCCCAAGCCCCTCACTGGTAAGTGAAGGCCGATAGGCCGGATACAACCAGCTGACCGTCCGCTCCTGTGCAGCCGAAGCAATTAGCCCGGTCAGCTCTGCGCCGCCTGGAAGCTGCTTCTTGAATATCTTATCGGCAGCTGTTCCCTTGGTATAGATCAGGGACCGTTCATAACTGGTCACCATGCCTTGGTGCATATTCAGTCTCATCACGCCATAATGGAAGCCCTCAAGGTCCAGAATCGGCAGCGAGCGATAATACTGGTGGAACTCGGCAGTGTCCTCCCTGCGCTTGCTGTCACCGTTATATCCGGCCTCTCCCGACACTTCCATCCGGTACATCGCCCCGCTGTCCGCATCCCATCCTCCATGCTGATTCACGAAGTCGACAGCGGACAACGCGTTCTTGCCCAGGCTGTTATCCGTACCGCCTGAGGCGGCCGGATCGGTATAATTAATCCAGTTCTGATTCTGCTTGAACTGGAGGCTGCGCTTAATGTCCGTGTAGATCTCGGACCCGTCCTTCTCCCGGATATTCCGGGTAATGCTAGGGTCGGAGAACAGGCTTTTCTGCATCTGGTCTGTCGTGAACACCCCTATATCCAGAGTAACCTGGAACGCGTCCAGCTTACTGTCCGGAATATAATAACCGCTGTCCATCAAAGTATAAGAGGGTGTCCACTCCTTGCCGAAGCCGACCTGCTGGCGCACATCCTGCACCGTCAGGTCCGCATTCTTCGCCTCGTAGACCGTGCCTCCCTGCGAGCTGAAGAAGAACGCCCGCACCTTGTCCTCATTCTTCACATTATAGATGAGAATCCGGTTGATCGTCTCCTCTTGAAGCAGCGGGTCATTCGAGATCTGCATGACCTTCTGCAGCAGGGCCACCGGCACCCCGTTTCCATAGCGAAGCTCAATCCCCTCATTCTGCTGGCGGATCGTATTCCAATTGGTGCCTGCGGCATCATAACGCTGGAATCCATCGAATAACCGGCCCTGCAGACGGGTATGGATCAGCTTATAGAAGGTGGAGCCCGGATAGAAAAGGGTATGCTTCTCTTCACCCATATGAAGGATCATCTCGGAAGGGAAGACCAGCTCTTCCGCCTTAAGCTCAGTCCCCATATTCTCGGTCTTCACGTAATCGTTCTCTGACTTCACCACCGGATCATTCCCGGGCAGCCGGTAGATAAGGAAGTAACTCTGCACAAGACTGCAGACGATAAGCAGCATCAAGACGGTAGATTTAACGGTCTCCTTCACCGCTTAAGGCCCCCTTTCATCTCAACCGGCAGCGTAAAGGTTACTTTGGTTCCCTTGCCAAGCTCGGATTCGAGGGAGATCGTTCCTCCGTGCGCTTTTACAATTTCCCGGGCAATGGATAATCCAAGTCCTGTGCCTCCCATATTGCGGGAGCGTGCCTTGTCCACCCGGTAGAACCGCTCGAAGATCCGGTCCAGATCCTTCTTCGGAATTCCGATTCCCGTATCCTCGACCGAGATGGCAAGCATCCCTTCGTCTGTGAGATCCGCCCGAATTGTAATCGAGCCTCCCGAGGTGTACTTCATCGCGTTCGAGATCAGATTATCAAGCACCTGGTCGATCTGGTCACGGTCGAGCCATACCTCACGTACACCCTCTCCCGCCTGAACACGAATATCAATACCCTTCTCCTGCATTTGAAAAGAAAACCGGTCTGCAACCTCGTCCAGCATCTCGTTAATCTCTGTCTGCTGCATGCGCAGCGGCGATTCCTTGGAATCCAGCCGGGACAGGTGCAGCAGGTCGGTGACCAGGCGGATCATCCGCTCGGTCTCATTCTGGATCACGCCGACGAAGCGCGGCGCAAGCTCCTGATTCTGCAGCGCGCCGTCTTCGAGCGCTTCCGTATAGCTCTTGATCGTCGTCAGCGGTGTCCGAAGCTCATGCGACACATTCGCGACGAATTCGCGGCGGGACGCCTCGAGCTTCTCCTGCTCCGTGACGTCCTGCAGCACGGCAATCGTGCCGATAATGCCGAATTCCCGCCGGTGAATCGGCGTGAACGTCACCCGCACCAAGGAGGTGCCGCCCTCCGGCGTGGCGATCTCCAGCAGCTCTGTCGGCATGCTGCCTTGGGCGAAGGCCATGCGCCCATCCTGGGAGAGGCTCAGCAGACTCTGAATGCTGGTCCCGAGCTTGTCCTCGCCCTCCGTGAACAGCATCGCGCTGGCTCTGCGGTTCATCAGAATGACCGTGCCGACTTCATCGGTCGCGATCACCCCGTCACTCATATTCGTAAGGATGGAAGCCAGCTTCTCCTTCTCCTCTTCGTTCTGGGCCAGCGCATCCCGCAGCCGGCTGGTCATATAGTTGAACGCCTTGCTCAGCTGCCCGATCTCGTCATTGCCGAGCACCGGGACCTTCTGGTAGAGCTGGCCCTCGGCCACCGCAGTCGCCCGCCGGGTCAGCTCTTTGATCGGCGAAGTAATCGTATGGGCCAGAATAACGCCAAGAATGGCGGTCAGGCCGAGCGCGAGCAGAATCCCGGAGATGAAGATGCTGTTAATCCGGTCCATCGTGGCATACAGCTCGCTCATAGAGGCTGCAATATAGATGGCGCCGACAATCTTGCCGTCATTTACGACAGGCCTCGCCACTACCTTCTTGCGGACATTATCATCATCGATAATATATTCCTCGTTGTCCTCAATGCCCTGCAGAGCCATGCTGACAACGGTCTGGGTATTCTTGCGGCCTACATAATCCGTATGAGACCACTTGGAGGTCTTAAGCACCTTGCCGCTGGGGTCAAGCACCTGGATCTCCGCTCCGGTCTGGTTGAACAGGTTATCTACGAGCACACCCAGATTGTCCAGCTTGTCTTCCCGCGATTCCGCGGTCCCCGCCGCCCCCAGGTTCTGTGCCGCGAGTACTGACAGCAGCTCGGCCCTCGCCTTCAGCTCCTGAGTAAAGTTGCTGGTAAGGGAGTTTTTCATCGCACTGACGAAATAAACCCCGATCAACTGCATCGCGATCAGGATTAATAAGACGTAGATAATGATTAATTTGGCTTGAATCGTCCGGAAAAAGGCGGGCAGCTTCAGCTTCAACTCAAGCTTCATGCTAAAGCCCACCCGTCTTCGAGCTGCGCATCAGATAGCCGAGGCCCCGGCGGGTCAGAATATACTCCGGCTTGCTTGGATCGTCCTCAATCTTCTCCCGGAGACGCCGGATGGTGACATCCACCGTACGCACATCCCCGAAATATTCGAACCCCCATACCGCCTGCAGCAGATGTTCCCGGGTCATCACTTTACCGGCATTGCGCGCCATATAAAAGACAAGCTCGTACTCCCGGTGAGTCAGATCAAGCGGCTCCCCGCTCTTATATACCGTATACATATCTGTATCTATGAACAGATCGAACAACTGGAATCCCTGCTTGCCGGCATCACTCCCGGCTGTCTCCTCCGGCTTGCTCTGGCGGCGGCGCATCTGGGCCTTCACCCTGGCAAGCAGCTCGCGGGTGCTGAACGGCTTGGTCACGTAATCATCGGCACCCAGCTCCAGACCCAGCACCTTATCAATCTCGCCGTCTTTGGCGGTTAGCATAATGATCGGAGTCTCCAGCTTCGCGCGCACCTCCCGGCACACGTCCATGCCATCCTTGCCGGGAAGCATCAGATCGAGCAGAATCAGATCCGGAAGCTCTGACAGTGCAAGCTCTACCGCACTGATCCCATCGAAGGCAAGGATAACCTGATAACCCTCTTTTTCTAAATTGAACTTCAATATATCCGCAATGGGCTGTTCATCGTCAACCACTAGAATTTTCCCTTGCATTCTCTCTTGTCCCCCATATTATCAGGCCTGACATTCATACTCCTTCTATTTTAACATACCTGAACCGCTCCATCCCAACTGGTATTAAAAATAACCTGAAAGCACCATACCCCCTTCCATTCTCCCATTCAGCAACCCAAAAAGAGCACCCCGAACACGTCTGTCCATGTTCGGAGTGCCCTTGTACCAGTCCCTTGTATAAGACGCAGTTAGTAGATTGACATGGAGGGGAGGCGTAATGAAGGGGAAGCTAGCTGCGTCTTATATCAGCCTAAATATTTGATCGGATTCTGCACCGACCCGTTCTTATGAATCTCGAAATGAAGATGAATGCCAAAGGAATGGCCGGTATCTCCCATGATGCCAATGTGTTCACCGCGTCCCACCTTGTCGCCCCGGTTCACATCAATTTGGCTCAAGTGTCCGTACAGTGTCTCATATCCGTTGCCGTGGTTAATGACAACACAGTTCCCGTACCCGCTCTTCACCCCTGCAAAGCTGACTGTACCCCCATCTGCGGCCAAGATGCTGTAATTGGAGGAGATCAGGTCAATGCCCTTGTGCAGCTTGTTCCAGCGTTCACCGAATGTGCTGGTAATGGAATGGGCCGTGACCGGCCAGGCGAACCGGCCGGAACCCGAGGTGCTGACAGCCTTCGTCCCTTGAAGAACAACCTTGGGCCGGGAAGGCGTCATGACCTTTTGACTTAAGAACTGCTTCTGGACTACTTGCCCATTTTCCTTCACAACCCGGAATGACATTACCTTTCTGCCGCTCACCCCCGGCGAGACGACTTTGGTAACTCCTTTACGAAGCTGATTGGTCTTCCGAACCTCAACCTCGGGACTCGTCACCGCTTCCTTGGCGATGCTCTCCACCGTCTTCACGGTGAGGACAGGCTCAGTTGCTGGCAGCTTCAGACTCTCATCAATCTGCAGAGCCTTCTCCTTAATACCTGGATTTAGGCTCATGAGTTCCTTGCGGCTGATCCCCGACTGCCCTGCGATAGAGCTGAAGGTATCCCCAGGCTTGACCTTGTAGGTCACCGTCTTCTCTTGGCCCCGTGTCAGCAGCCTCAATGCTTCTTCGGTCGACAATACCTTCGCCGGATCAGTCTCTACTTGACTCTGATCAATCTTCTCTACGAATGCGGCAGATTCAAGACGTTCCTGAGGCTGAGACGAAGCCTTCTTAGCCCTTCCGGGTGAGTATGAAGCATGTACAATCTTGTTAGCAAAAGCGGGCTTTGATTCCGGTATGTACCTGTTCTTCACTTGGCTAAGTACGAATGCTGCAGCAGCCTTGTCCTTCACAATGCCAATGACCTTCCCGTCCACCTTCAGTTCTACACCCACAGCGGTAGGCTTCAGAAGCTGGCCGAGCCTCGCAATGGCCGTATCCTGGTCAACCTCGGCCTTATAGGCCTTCTCGTATACCGCCTGAATCTGATCTGTATCAAGCTCTATGTTAGCATCTGGATATTTAAGCTTGTATTCGGCCTGCTTGCGGTGATACAGCTTCGTAAGCTCTTCCTTATGACGAACGGTGCCTACTTCCTGTCCGTCCTTATATACGCGATAGTAAGGGATTGTATTCGCCTCGACATACTGCTGTCCGGCCCAGAACAGACTCCCTGCAGCCAGCAGGCCTCCCGCCGCGGTGATGATGCTTAAGCGCAATTTCGATTTTGGATTGGAACCTTTCATGATGTTCTCCTTTTTCATGGTTGTTTAAAAGGTTTCAAAATTTTAACCTTTATGACACTTAATAACCTTAACATACCCCAAACTATCATTTCAACTCTGGTAAAATAACTAAAAACCCGCTTATAACGCGGGATTTCCCTATATGCCTCATATTGGCGGGGTTAGGTTATTGGTGACAAATTTGTTATTATTACCATGAACCCGCCTATTCCCCCAGGATTTTCATCATCTTTGCATATTCGCTTTTGTCCAGATATTTGGACATGATCTGCTGGATCTGGATCATTTCGGTCTCAGTAAGCCCGTCCTCCAGAGAAGCTGTGATCGATTGCATTTCCTTTTGCGGCAGCTTAGTCATCAGGATCTGGAAGATATCCTCCTTGTCCTTATCCGGCAGTTCCTGTTTTTTTGCGGCCAGATCATCAGGTGTGACCACAATATTCTCTCTCGTGCCGGAAGAGGCCGATGACTCTTCTGCAGCCTCGCTACCCATAACGGGCAGGGCATTGTCAGGGACATTTCTCTTGTCCTTCTCATCTGCGGGATGACCACTCGGGTTCTCATTTTTATAATCCGATCCTTTGGAAGTATGATCGGCCTCCTCAGCTCCTGGAGTACTGCTGGCCTTGCCGGATTCGCTGCTCTCCACTGAGGATGCACTGCTTTTATTGTCCCCGGCTGCCTTATTTCCATTCATAATTCCGGTAGTCTGACTCACGCTTGTCTCATCTGGCTCTGCCTTGGCCCCGGTTCCCAGGCCCACAGCTCCCTTAAGCAGGCCTCCAAAGCCCGAAGGCTGGCCCTCCCACTTGATATTTAGACTCGTTAATAGGGACTGTACATACGCATTCACAACATATCCGGTTGTGAGCAGGGTTAGCCCGCTAATCAGCACCGTCCCGAGTACGATCATGGCGGTCCTCGTTAACCATTTCAATCTAGCTCCCTCCTTAACTCTCGCATTCTATGCAGCACATTATCTACTGACCAGTATTGCCGGATTTCGGTGACTTTCTACTTCTTCGCACGAAAAAAAAGCCCCTTTCCGTAGAAAGAGGCTTCTTGTATCCTGAAGATTTATTCGTAAATTGGCAGAACTTGATTCGTCTGATTCCGGTTACGGCCTACCGAGAAGATAGCAATCGGAATCCCTGTCAGCTCGGATACCCGTTTCACATAGTTGCGTGTTGTCTCTGGAAGGTCTTCCAGCGTCTTCGCACCTGTAATATCCTCAGACCAGCCTGGAAGCTCCTCATAGACCGCTTCGCATTCAGCCAGCATCTTCAGACTTGCAGGGTAGTGAGTGATCACCTCACCGCGGTATTTGTACCCGGTGCAGATCTTCACCGTCTCAAGTCCAGTCAGAACGTCCAGGGAGTTCAGGGACAAGCCAGTCAGACCGCTCACACGGCGGGCATGGCGAACCACGACGCTATCGAACCAGCCCACACGGCGCGGACGGCCTGTTACCGTTCCATACTCATGGCCGGTCTCGCGGATCAGATCCCCAACTTCATCATGAAGCTCTGTAGGGAAAGGACCATCACCAACCCGGGTAGTGTAGGACTTGGCCACACCAATAACCTGCTGGATCTTGGAAGGGCCTACGCCCGAACCAATACATACACCGCCCGCGGACGGGTTGGACGAGGTCACGAATGGATAAGTACCTTGGTCGATATCCAGCATCACACCCTGCGCACCCTCGAACAGGACCTTACGGTTCTCATCAATCGCATCGTTAAGAACCACGGATGTATCTGTAACATATGGACGAACGAATTCAGCATACTCCAGATACTGCTTAAGAATCTCTTCCACATCAAGCGGGTCTCCGCCGTATACCTGCTGGATGATATGGTTCTTCTCTTTGACCAGATGGCGAAGCTTGAGCTCGAACTCTTCCGCATCAAGCAGATCCGCGATCCGAATACCGTTACGCGCCGCTTTGTCCATGTATGCCGGGCCAATCCCTTTGCGCGTTGTACCAATCTTGTTCGGTCCTTTGCGGTCCTCTTCAAGAGCATCCAGAACCATATGATACGGCAGGATGACATGCGCACGGTCGCTGATCTTCAGATTCTTGGTGCTGAATCCGTTCTCGTGAATATATGTGATCTCCTGAATCAAAGCTTCCGGATTAATAACCATTCCGTTCCCGATGACACAGATCTTATCTTCGTAGAAAACACCGGATGGAATCAAGCTCAGTTTGTACTTCTTGCCATCAATCAGTATAGTATGACCGGCGTTGTTACCGCCTTGATAACGGGCCACCACATCAGCGCTCTCCGCCAGATAATCCGTGATTTTGCCTTTGCCTTCGTCCCCCCATTGTGTTCCCACAACGACTACTGTTGACATGTACATTCCCCCGTCGGTGCACTCACGCACCTTTATTTTCATTCAAAATAGACGCCTTGTCAGCCTCCATGGATCGATCATTCACAGGCCTCTATCCATATCGCTTCTCGAACGTCTTCGACTGTATACATTATGCGTTCCATTACTGCCCAAAGCAGCAATACAAGTGTACCAGTCTGCTTTTTTAAAGTCAAATCAAAAACGAACAATCCTACACCCCCGTGCAGAATTGTTCGGAATATACCTGGTTATAGGAAGAATGAGTGCATTCGTTCGAATCTGTTATCCCGCAAAAGGATCCGCATGAGCCCGCTCATAATTCGCGAACTTATTATAATTCTTCAAGAATACCAGCTCCACAGTGCCAACCGGACCGTTACGCTGCTTGGCAATAATGATCTCAATAATATTCTTCTTCTCTGTCTCTTGGTTATAGTAATCATCCCGGTATAAGAAGGCAACGATATCGGCATCCTGCTCAATGGAACCGGATTCCCGAAGGTCAGACATCATAGGACGCTTGTCCTGACGCTGCTCCACACCCCGGCTGAGCTGGGACAGTGCGATAACCGGCACTTCAAGCTCACGGGCAATCTGCTTAAGCGTACGGGATATTTCGGATACTTCCTGCTGACGGTTCTCGCCCGCCTTCCCCCGCCCGTGAATAAGCTGCAGGTAGTCAATGACGATCATGCCAAGCCCGCGCTCTTTCTTGAGACGGCGGCATTTGGCGCGGATATCAGCCACGGTAACCCCTGGCGTATCATCAATATAGATCTCCGCTTCAGAGAGCGCCGCGATGCCCATCGTCAGCTTCGACCAGTCATCATCACTCTTGAAGTCGCCTGTCCGCATGACCCCCGCATCCAGGTTCGCTTCCGCACAGATCATCCGCTGTACAAGCTGTGCCGCGGACATCTCCAGACTGAAGATCGCTACGGTCTCTTTGCTGCGCACGGCTGCATTCTGCGCGATATTCAGGGCGAATGCCGTCTTACCTACGGAAGGACGCGCCGCCACAATAATCAAGTCATTGCGCTGGAAGCCGGAGGTCATCCTGTCCAGATCGGCGAATCCCGAGGAGACCCCGGTTGTTGTTCCTTTGTTCTGGTGCAGCACCTCCACGCGCTCGAACACTTCCATAAGCACATCGCGGATGGCTATAAAGCCGCTGCCGGATCTTCCGTTGGAGATCTCCAGTATCTTGCGTTCCGCGTCACTCAGCATCCCGCCCACATCATCGCCGTTCGTATAGCCGTCACTTACGATCTGGGTCGCGGTGCGAATGAGCCGCCGAAGCATCGATTTCTCTTCTATAATTCGGGCATAATAATCCACGTTCGCCGCTGTCGGCACGGCATGGGCTAATCTGGCCAAGTGACTGACCCCGCCAATCTCCTCCAGCTCGCCTTTATCCTGCAGGCGGGAGGTCAGCGTGATCAGGTCAATAGGCTGGTTCGCCTCGCCAAGCTCGATCATGGTCTCATAGATCATCTGATGTGACTTATCGTAGAAATCCTCGGTACGCACCCGTTCCATCGCTGTAATCAGCGCTTCGGACTGGAGCAGAATGGCACCGAGAACTGCCTGTTCTGCTTCTAGGTTCTGAGGAGGAATTCGATCGACAAATAACTCTGCGCCCATCATGCCCATGTCATTCCTCCGTCACTTGGACCTTAAGCGTTGTCTTCACTTCAGGATGAAGCTTCACAGTAACCTGCGTTACGCCGAGTGTACGGATCGGATCGTTCAGTTCGATCTTCCGCTTATCAAGCTTCACGCCAAGCCCCTGCATGGCTTCCGCAATCTGCTTGCTGGTGATCGCTCCGAACAGACGGCCGCCCTCGCCGGATTTGGCCTTAAGCTCCACTTTCATCTCTTCAAGCTTCTTGCCAAGCTCTATAGCCTCTTCCTTCTCCTGCTGCTTACGCTTAAGCTCTGCTGCGGATTGGTTCTCCAGTGTCTTCACATTGCCTTGGGTGGCCGGCTTCACAAGACCTTTAGGCAGCAGGAAGTTCTGTGCGTACCCTTCCGATACTTCCTTTACCTGTCCCTTTTTACCTTGTCCCTTAACATCCTGCAAGAATATTACTTTCATTCAAATAACCCCTCTTCCTTTTCGATTTCATCTAGTACTTCCAGCAGCCTCTTCTCGGCTTCCGCCTGTGAGCATTCCAGCTGAGCGGCCGCGTTCGTCAGATGTCCCCCGCCGCCTAGCCGCTCCATCACGACCTGCACATTCATGGTACCCAGCGATCTTGCGCTGATGCCGATCATGCCATCAGGCCGGCTGCTTATCACAAAGGAGGCCAGCACGTTCGTCATATTCAGCAGCGTATCAGCCACTTGGGCGATGAGCAGCTGCGGTATTTTGCGATTCGGCTCGGTTACGGCAAGCGCGATATGCCCATGAATCATACGGGCATGCTTGATGATCTCCGCCTTCTCGATATACTCCTGCAGATCCTCCTTCAGGATGCGCTGCACCATTACCGTATCTGCGCCGTTACGCCGCAGGAAGCCAGCAGCCTCGAAAGTCCGCGACCCGGTATGAAGCGCGAAGTGCTTCGTATCCACGGTAATCCCGGCCAGCAGCGAAGTAGCCTCGAGCGGGCTGAGCTCAACTTTCTCGTGAATGTACTGAAGCAGCTCGGTCACCAGCTCACAGGCTGATGAAGCATAAGGCTCCAGATACACGAGGACTGCATCATTGATAAATTCCTCGCCGCGGCGGTGGTGATCAACAATAACCACCCGGCGCGCTTCTTCCACCAATCGGGGCTCCATAGTCATGGAAGCCTTATGGGTGTCAACAATAATAAGCAGCGTATTCTCTGTCATCAGCGCCATGGCCTGATCCGGGCTGATGAACCTCCGCTTCAGGGCATCGTCCTTCTCAATCCGTTCCATAATGCGTTCAATCGCCGGATTGACCCCGTCCAGCACAATATGCGCTTCGACATTGTACATATCTGCCGCCTTGAGGACTCCGATCGAGGCTCCAATTACGTCCAGGTCCGGTACTCTATGGCCCATGATGATCACGCGGTCGCTCTCCTGCATGAGATCCCGCAGCGCATGCGCGATAACACGCGCCCGGACCCGTGTGCGTTTCTCCACCGCCGTGGTCTTGCCTCCATAGAAGCTCAATCTCTGCCCGGACTTCACAGCGGCCTGGTCGCCTCCGCGGCCAAGCGCCATATCCAGACTCGATTGGGCCAGCTCTCCAAGCTCACTGATACTGCCAGCCCCAAAGGCAAGCCCGATACTCAGCGTCATCGGCACTTTCAGGTCAGCCGTCATCTCCCGGACCTCATCCAGAATCACGAACCGGCTCTGCTCAAGCTCCTTAAGGGAGAGATGATTGAACATCATCAAATAGCGTTCGGATGACAGCCGGCGCAGATATACCTTATGCTGCTTAGCCCAGGCTGTAAGGGACGAAGCGACCCTCGCAATCAGCGCGGCCCGCTGCTGGTCATCCATCCCCTGGGAAGCCTCGTCGAGGTTATCCAGCATGATAATGCCCAGCGCAAGCCGTTCATCCTCATATTTCTCCCGCAGAACAGCCAGCTCGGTCATGTCATGAATATAAATAAGCCGCTCATCCGCTTGTATCGTAAGTTCATAGTTACGCTCATTAATAACGACTTCCACCGTAGAACGGTTGTGGTCGCCCTCGCGCTTGTCTCTGGACAACTGGGGCAGCGGAGGCAGCAGCTCGGTGAGTGGCTGTCCTACCACGGTCCCCCGGCTGAACATGCCAGCCACGAAGCGGTTGTGCCATTCAACCGTCTTATCTTCCGAATACAGCATAACTCCGAAAGGGAGACGGCTGATGGCTTCGCCCTCCACTCTCTTGATCCGGAAGGTCAGTTCCGTAATATACTGAACCATCTCCATCCGGAATCTGCGCTCTGCTTGCAGCATTACATAAGCCAGCGCTCCTACCATACACATACTTACCAGACCCAGAACCCAATTGTAATAGGATACGAAAATGACAAGCAGCAGCATGAGCATGAACGCCCACACGGTCTGATAGCCGTACCAGCGCTTTTGCAATAAATTAGGCATGCCTTCTCACCCTATCGTCTTGATCTAGTAACCATATCCCGCAGTGGAAATGCAATGTCAAACAAACCGATAATCCAGAGAGGACGGATAAAGAGAATCGCGATTGTCAGCAGGATTGGAATCGTCAGATTCCATTTCTTCACGTGAGCCAGATAGAAGAAGAATCCCGCAGCCTGAATCATGAAGCCGAATTGGAGCAGCGGCATCAGATTGAGGAGCACCGTTCCCAGGAACCCGTCTCTTGCGGCAGTCCCCGCGAACAGCTGAATAATAAGTCCGATACAGTAATACCAGACCAGGGACCGCGGCAGCTTAAGCTCCCGGAACGGCTTCATCTTGGGTGTAATCTGGCCCAGACTGCCCAAGGTTGGCCTTGTAATTGCATGCGTTACTGTCGCCATAGCTAGTGAAGTTACCGTCATTGTAAATGGAATCATTCTCACGGTCAGGTCAGACAGCAGCTCCGTCTTCTCTTCCGACCAATTCAGACTGGTTGCCAGGTTGCTGCCTGTCATGTCACGCAGCGGACTCGCGGCAGAGTTGATAATATTCTCAATAGTCTGAGCGAGATTAAAGTCAAAGAACACCGTACTGACAAGCAGCAGTAGAATAAATTCCCCCAATATGGCAGCCGCTCCAACGAGAAGGGTCCGCATAGCGGGAGCCCGTTTCTTGTACATATGACCCATAGCGATAGATGGAACAAGGAAATACAGTGGCAGCAGTATGAAATAAGGGCCTAATAAAAACGACAAGAGCAATAGTACAGGTACAACGTGCAGAATAAATGAAGTTCTCGACAAGGTCGTGTACAAGATCACGCCAGGCACCAGAAGGAACAGAACCGTGACTACAGTCAGCGGGGTTACCAGAGATAGCAGGAGCAAGAAGTAGACTACGCTCCAGGCCGCAGATGTCCAGTGAAATTTCAAAAGGTTCACCTCTTACGCATATGTTCTTCCAATGCGGAAATATCTTGATACCAATCTTCAAGCTGATGGCCTTCCTGCTTATGCCTTCTCAGCTTCTCCATAATACTCTCATCCAAATCACGGAATGAGATCCCAAGCCGCCGTCCGAGGATATATCCACTGACGATCAGACTGGCCAGACTGTCCGTTATCCGGGTCGTGCTGCCTTCCCACAGAGCTTTGAATAGACGGGACACGTGATCAACCACTTCGGTTTTCAGCCATTCAATGACTTTGGCCCTCTTGGCCACATCCATTTCTTTATGCATGGTAGACCGATCACACTCTCTCTCCTAGAAAAAGCTTTATTCTCCATTATAGCATAAATCCCATTTCTCCACCTAAGCCCTGAATCACAAGGCAGCTAGGTCTACCCGCTCCTATTGTCCCGGTGCAATCTCACTTCGGGATACGAATCTCTCGCAATATTCTATAATCTGACTCCGCCTTACAATCCCGATGAACCGGTTCATATCATCCACCACCGGGACAAAGTTCTGCACCTTGGCCAGGTTGATCAGATCCTCCATGTCTTCATCTATAGAGACGGGTTTGTTATCCACCCGAAGCGGAATGTCTTTGAGCAGGAACCTGTTAGCGTTCTCGAAGGTCACCTTGCCTTTGGAATTCTTCATGTACCAGAGCAGATCCCCTTCGGTGACAGTACCGACATATACGCCGGTCTTGTCAATGATAGGCACAGCCGTGTACCGGTGATATTCCATGCGTTCCAAAGTCTGCCTGAGAGTTGAATCCAGGGTTACCGAGACAACGTCGCTTTTTGGAAGCAAAAAAAATGCAATATTCATTTCAGAAATAATCCTCCTCTATCCTTCCTCACCCATGAGAAAGTATAAGTCCCCTATTGGTACGTATCAGGCCGGACATTGTTCCACCCAGGCGAAAAAATCGGCAGCCGGTACTCCGGACTGCCGAATAGATGTCTAACTAGCTCATATACAGAATGGATACAGTCCTGGAGCCGCTTCTGTATATATTATGGCATCTCAAGAACAATCATTCAATTACTTGCTTCTCGGGGAGCAGAAGCTGTGCATCTGTCGTATCTGGACTCGACCAGCTGTCGATCAGCTTCTCCGCATATTCCACATCTTCCTTGTTCGCCAGATCATAGAACACATTATTGATGCGGGTTCCCTTGCCCATAATCGTGTAGCTATAGATCTGCGGCGGGTTCTCCCCCGTCAGCAGCTGTTTGGCAAGGTCAATGATATTATTCGGGACAATATCCGTCTTGAAGTTGGCACCCGCAATGTCCATAAGCTCAGGAATCTTGGATACCTGGTCAAGCTGAAGCACCCTGCTAACCATCGCATTCAGGAAGACTTGATGTCTCTTAGTCCGGTTAAAGTCGCTATCCTCGCGGTAGCGTACGAAGTTCAGCGCGTCCTTACCATTATAGATCGGCTGTCCCGCTTTAATTGTGAACTTCTCATGGTCCTTGTTCTTATTCACAATGTCCTTGGCAATTGGCAGCTCTACGCCTCCAAGCGCGTCGACTACGTCACGAAGCCCCTCGAAATTAATGGCGGCATAATACTCCGCCTGATGCCCGAGGAAAGCTTCCACCGTATCTTTGGACATCTTCTCTCCGCCAAAAGCATAAGCGTGATTGATCTTATCCTTCTTGTTCCTGCCGACAATCTCCGTATAAGTGTCTCTCGGGATCGAGATAAGCAGAACTTTACCTTCCTTAGGACGTATCACAGCATAGATCATCGTGTCCGAACGGGAAGGCTCATTATCCCGCTGGTCCACACCGAGCAGCAGTGCGGAGAACGGCTTGGTCTGGTATACCACCGGCTTCGGCTGCTCTCCCTTGAGGGGTGCATACGACTTCTGGAGCTTCTTCTCCACATGGTCAGATAAAAATATATCGAAAGCCATAATAGCCAGCGGTTTCCTATATACATATATACCCGCACCGAGAACAGCAGCAACAAGGAGAACAATTCCCCAGGTTCTTAACCTGTTCTTCTTCTTGGGCTTCTTAATTCTTGTTAATCTCTGATCCTTCATAACCCTGCCTCCAATTATATGCCGCTAGAGGACCCTGTTAGTCCTCATCTATATGTCGTACATGTCTGTCCGATGCCTGTTCCCTACCCGGACAGCCATGATTATCGTTGTAACTTATGGACTTAACTCATCGTCATAACTACATTCTCTCGCAGCATGTATTTAGCAGCATAATTCCGCTTGCCGGGCCCCCTTCCACATTGCCGCCAATAGTGTGTAACATGCAAGAGCTTCAATTCTTTTCTTCGTTAATAGAATTCTATTGTTCATTGTACCTACTAGAAAACGCCAAAACACTACAAAAAGGTTAAAATCCTTATGCACATCGATCAATATAACCTAAGTAACTAGCATCTATCAACTATTAAACACTGGTAGTATAGCTAGTTGTTATGCAATAACCTCTAAGAACCCCAATTCGCCACAAAAAAACGGGCAGAGAATCTCTTCTCTACCCGCTTAACTTATTGAAGCTTCTTCAGTTCATTGCCTTCAAGCAATGGGAAGTGACAGGCAACCTGTCTGCCCGGAAGGGCCTCCTCCAGCAGCGGCTCTACCTGACTGCATTTCTCCTGTGCAAGCGGACAGCGGGTATGGAACCGGCAGCCGGATGGCGGGTTCGCAGGGGATGGAACATCACCCTTTAATACGATACGCTCCCGTTTGCGGGTTGGTGATGGCTTGGGAATGGCCGACAGCAGGGCTGCGGTGTAAGGATGAAGCGGATGAGCGAACAGCTCTTCCGTCTCAGCTACCTCAACCATTTTACCAAGATACATAACGCCTACGCGATCTGAAATATGACGAACTACATTCAGACCATGGGCAATGAACAAGAAGGTAAGGCCCATCTCTTTCTGCAGCTTCATGAGCAGGTTGATAACCTGAGACTGGACAGACACGTCAAGGGCCGATACAGCCTCATCCGCAACGATAAACTGAGGATTGAGCGCAATTGCCCGGGCAATACCGATCCGCTGACGCTGACCGCCTGAGAATTCATGCGGATACCGATTCCGCCGCGTTGGGTCAAGACCTACCAACTGCATCAATTCCACTACACGGTTGTCGATTTCCTTGGCAGACATATGGCGGTGAACACGGAGAGGCTCACCAATAATATCCTTAACCAGGAAGCGAGGGTTCAGAGAACCAAATGGATCCTGGAATATAATCTGCATTTCTTCACGAAGCTTGCGGAGCTCGGAATTGTTCAGGGAGTGAACATCTCTCCCGTTGAACAGAACTTCGCCTTCCGTTGCACTTTGAAGCTTCAACACCACACGGCCGAAGGTGGATTTGCCACATCCGGATTCACCTACGAGTCCGAACGTCTCACCTTTACGAATGGAGATAGATACGTCATCTACAGCTTTCACATTGCCCACAACACGATTGAAGAGACCCGCTTTGATCGGGAAATACTTCTTCAGATGCTTAACCTCAATGAGATTGTCTTGGTCCTCTACCTTGGGTTCTTGCATACTCATTTCGCCTCGCCCCCGTTCCGGCCAAGTACCACAGGTGCCTTATCCTCATACAGCCAGCATACGGCAGAATGCTCCTGGCCTACTTTGAAGTTCAGTGGCTCCTGGGTCCTGCACTTATCCATAACATGCGGACAACGAGGGTGGAAGCGGCAGCCTCCAGGAAGATTGCCAAGGCCTGGAATGGTTCCCTTAATGGTATACAGCTCCCTGCCCCGAGTCCCTTCGAATCCCGGGATCGACTGCAGCAGCCCCACAGTATAAGGATGTGAAGGATTCGCGAAGACCTCTTCTACCGTCCCCTCCTCTACAATGGCGCCCGCATACATAACCGCGATCCGATCAGCCATCTCTGCCGCTACACCCATATCGTGGGTAATCAGCAGAATGGACATGCCCAGTTCTTCCTTCAGACGCTGAAGCAGATCTAGAATCTGCGCCTGCACCGTTACGTCCAGAGCTGTGGTAGGCTCATCTGCGATTAGAAGCTCAGGCTTACAAGCTAGAGCCACCGCGATGACGACACGCTGACACATTCCGCCCGACAGCTCATGCGGATACTGCTTCGCACGAATCTCCGGTGCTGGAATACCTACCAATCTAAGCAGGTTAACGGCTTCCGTCCAGGCTTCCGAATCACTCTTGTTCTGATGCAGTCTAAGACTTTCCGCAATCTGCTCTCCCACTGAGAATACCGGGTTCAAAGCCGACATGGGGTCTTGGAAGATCATTGCGATCTGGTTGCCGCGAATCTTGCGCATATGCTCTTGATCCTTGGCGGCCAGGTCTTCCCCGCGGAATTTAATCTTCCCCTCCAGAATAGCTCCGCCAGCGTAATCAATCAGACGCATAATGGACAAGGACGTAACACTCTTGCCGCTGCCGGACTCGCCCACGAGACAGAGTGTTTTACCTTTTTCTATTGTTAAAGAGATGCTGTCCGTCGCTTTGACGAACCCCTTCTCTGTCATAAATCCGGTTGTCAGATTCTCTACTTCGAGTAATCTTTCCGCCATTGTTTCAGCCTCCTCTGGGATAACATTGCTTTTTGTCTAGGGTCCAGAGCGTCACGAATGCCATCGCCAATAAAGTTAACGGCCAATACTACAATAAAAATGCATAACCCAGGATATACGGCCTGTATCGGATCGGTAAGCATAAATTCTTGAGCATTACTCAGCATTTGACCCCAGCTTGTATCTGGAGCCTGTATACCAAGTCCAAGGTAGGATAATGCGGACTCACTCAATATGGCTCCGCCAACCATTAAGGTCGCATTAACAATAATCGGGAAGCTGGCGTTACGAAGCAAATGTCTAAAGATAATTCCTCCGCTCGATACGCCTATAGCTTTTGCGGCCTCTACATACTGGGTCTCACGTAGTTGGAGGAACGTCCCCCGTACGAGACGTGCGATCCCCATCCAGCTGGTAAAGGCAAGAATCATAATCATATATCTAACCTCTGAGCCGAAAATAGCCAATACCAGGATGTTAAGAAATAGAAGTGGAATAGAGTTCATCACATCAACCAAACGCATAAAAATCGTATCAATCCATCCGCCGAAATAACCTGAAACAGCGCCAATCAACGAACCAATAATAACGGATGCCGCCGCTACAGTGAACCCGACAATAAGTGATATTTGTCCGCCATAGAGCAATCTGGAGAAGATGTCCCTGCCCAGCTCATCCGTGCCTAGCACATGGTTATCCGTCCCTGGTGGGAGATTCGAGATCATCAGATCAATGTTATTGGGCTTGAAGGGTGTGATCACCGGCGCGAGAAATGAGCCTGCCATGAAGATCAGCAATACAATAAGTCCCGTCATGGCAAACGGATTGCGAAAGAATTTCTTCCATACAATCATCCAAGGGCCCGGGGGCTTCTTGAGAGGTCTTGAAGTCGGCATCTCCTCAACAGGAGGCTGTACTCCAGGTTGTCCACCCGGGGCAAGGTCTTGGTTCATATTTACACTCATGCCGATTTCCCTCCTTTGCCCAGCTGAACCCGAGGGTCAACAATAGCGTATAGAATATCGGCAATCAAGTTACCGATGACCACTACAACCGCGGTAATTAAGGCGATAGCCATGAGTACAGAGTATTCACGGGCTACAGCCATCTCAATAAATAGGCGTCCCATACCCGGCCAGTTGAATACCCGTTCCGTTAGTGCCGCACCCCCAACGAGAATAGGCAGATCAAGCCCGAGAATGGTAATGATCGGAATGAGTGAATTTCGAAGCGCATGCCGGAAAATAACTTTACGTTCCTTAACGCCTTTGGCTCGTGCGGTACGGATATAATCCTGTTCAAGCACTTCAAGCATACTGGAACGTGAATATTTGGAGTAAGCCGCCAGGAACCCCAGTGTCAGGACGGTGATCGGCAGAATCATATGCATGAACAGATTGGACAGGTTCCCCTCTTGGCCCATCGTCCACATATCGGAGAGCGGCAGCCAGTCCAGCTTTAGAGCAAACAATTCCTGTAAGAGTATACCGAACCAGAAGGTTGGCATGGCAAAGCCAATATAAGCAATAAATGAGGATGTTTGATCCGAGAATCCGTATGGCTTGGTGCTGTTATAAATTCCCCATGGTACCGCTATTAACAAAGAGAGAATCCAGGCTGTGCCCATAAGAATTATCGTATTGCCAACGGTTGGCCACAGAATTTCCCCAACAGGGACATGATTTTTAAAGGTGTAGCCCAGATCGCCTTTAAGTAATCCGCCTACCCATTTGAAATATTGAATGTGAATCGGCTGATCAAGACCCAGATTATGCGCCTGAACCTTGGCCGCTTCCTGCGATAGTCCAGGGGACAGGAATATTTGAGTAGGACCGCCTGGAGCCGCATGAATCAGACCGAAAGTGACGATACTGACGAGAACCAGTACCAAGAGCGATTGCAGAATACGACGAATGAAATACTCAGTCATTAACTTTCCTCCCAGGATTGTAGCTCGTACAACCTATTTAAGCCTGAAAACAAAAAAGGGAGAGGAGAAGATTCTCCTTCCCCCTCGTTAGTTGTCGTACAATTATTGAGTTAACCACCAGTTTTGAATGTGGAAGTAGTATCCATACGGGAGTGAAGCTTCCGGTGCATCTGCCTCTGCATATTTCACCCGTGATCCCAGACCTTGTGGCAGACCATACTGATACAGGAATACATACGGAAGGTCAGTGGAGATTTCTTTACCCACTTCTTCATAAATTTTCTTACGTTCATTCTGATCAACTGTTGAATATCCATCTACCCACAGCTTGTCGAGCTTCTCATTTTTGTACCAGCCCATGTTTTGACCGTTTGGCGGGAAGTACTTGGAAGAATACGTCTGCTCACCATCTGGATCCGGGTTGTTCAGGGACCAAGACAATAGTACTGCTGGGAATTTACCAGGTGTCAAGTTGTTCTCTGCCCAAGAAGAGAAGTCAATTGCTTTCGGTTTTACTTCAATTCCTACTTCTTTAAGGTTCTGTTGAATGACAGCGGCAACCTGTTGACGGCGGCTGTTACCTGCATTGTATTGAAGCTCGAACGAGAATCTATGACCGTCTTTAGTCAGAATTCCATCTGAACCTGCAACCCAGCCGTCTTCAGCAAGGAGCTTCTTAGCCGCTTCTGGATCATAATTATATTCAGTTACTGCAGAGCCTGGATCTGCCCAAGTACCTGGAAGGAACGGCGCATTCAATTTAGTACCTGTGCCTTTAAGAATATTCTTGATCATTCCTTCGCGGTTAAGAGCGGTAGCGATCGCTTGTCTTGTCTTAACGCCAGTAAATGGTACATAATTATCCGGGAAATTCTCCGGTTTGAAGTTAAATGCTACATATTCATAAAGTGGGCCTGGCGCCAATAGAACGGTAAGGCCATCTTTCTTCTTCACAGCTTCAACCTGTGTTACCGGAATAGCTTGAATTAGATCTGTATCGCCCTTCATCAAGGCTTGAACTTCTGTGTTCTGATCCGCATAGATTTTGTATACCACTTTGTCAATATGCGGTTGTTGACCCCAATAGCTTGGATCCTTCTCAAATGCCAAGTACTGCCCACGTTTCCACTCGCTCCATTTCCAGGAACCGTTAGTAACCGTCTTGGCAGGATCTTTACCGTAAGGGTTATCTTTCAGTTGCTCAGGCTTCACATCCTTAAGCACGTGGTAAGGAATCAACTGATTGAACAAGCTGTATTGGAACGGCGCAAATACTTGCTTCAAAGTAATCTTGACTGTTTGATCATCGACTTTCTCGAGTTTGTCAACTTTATCAAATTGACCGATACCAGGAGAACCCACTTTAGGATTACGGAAAGTATCAATAGTAAAAATTACATCATCCGCGGTTACTGGCTGGCCATCGCTCCATTTAGCTTCTTTCTTCAGCTTGACTGTGTAAGTCTTGCCATCCTCAGATACCTCAAGAGGAGCCGCTGCTAGAGACCAAGGTTCTGCTGTAAGATTGCCTTTACGATCCAGGTCATACAGGCTTGCCATTACGAATCTTGACACATCACCTGAAGCAGAGTCTGCAACAAAGATCGGGTTAAGCGATACAATGTCGGAGAAGCTGCTGACAGTCAGAGTTCCTCCATCAACCGGCTTATCTGTAGATTTCTTAGTATCTACCGCTGAACCCGTTGGATTCTTCGTATTGCTGCTCTCGTTTGATTTGGTATTACTGCATCCTACGAACAAAGCACCGAACAACGTAAGCGTTGCTAATAGGGCAATCCATTTTTTTGTTTTTACCATAAATTCGTTCCTCCCGTTTCCATAAATTGTTAACTTACTGTCCTGCCATCCGGGCCGAAGCTAACCGCACGTATTTCCTAATTCTGTCTACGGTATGAGTGAGCTGGCTCACTCATATTACGTGGGCTGTGACCCCCCTTGTGTTTCAGAATACTAGAAATGTTTAATTAACTTCTAATATATTGTTATTCAATATATCCTAATAATAAAAAAGCATTAATCTTGATGAGTTTACTCGGGATTGTAACTCTAGTAGCATTTTTTTCACATGTATTCCCCGGTTGTTCTGTTAACCACAGGTCAATTAATGTTAATGCTTTCCACTATGTTTTCCAAATAAAAACATTGATTTATTAATGCTATGATTCATTATTAGTAAATAATATACATTAAATTTACTAAAATTCCAACTATATTTACAGTTTGTTTTTAATTTTTTTTTAATGTTATGTATAAGAAATACTTTTCACTCTACCCTCATATCCATCACAACAAAAAAAGCAGCCAATGATTGGCTGCTTTCTATAGTCAAATCTTACTCTGTTGTATAAGGCAACAATGCGATTTGACGGGAGCGTTTGATTGCAATTGTCAACAAACGTTGGTATTTTGCGCTAGTGCCGGTTACACGGCGTGGCAAAATTTTACCGCGTTCGCTGATGAATTTCTTCAACAACTCAGTGTCTTTATAGTCAATGTGAGTAATTTTGTTCACAGTGAAGAAGCACACTTTACGACGTTTGTTACGGCCGCCGCGGCGAGCCGGTCTTTTGTCGTTGTCTCCGCCTTCTCTTGGTTTAAAAGCCATGCTGTATCAGTCCTTTCCAATATTAAAATGGCAAATCGTCATCCGAAATATCGATCGGTTTCCCGTCATCGGAGAATGGATCTTGATTGCCTCGGGAGCTGCTGCTGTTACGGTTCGCACCGCCACCGCCTCCAAATGCTGGAGATTCCTCCCGTTGACCGCTTCCGCCACCATCACGGTTCGACTCCAAGAAACGGACATTATCGGCAATGACTTCGGTAACGTATACACGTTTGCCTTCGTTATTCTCGTAATTCCGTACTTGAATGCGTCCTTCAACTGCGGTCAGACGACCTTTACGCAAGTAGTTGGCACATGTCTCTGCCAGCTGTCTCCACGTAACGACCGGTATAAAGTCCGCTTCGCGCTCTCCGCCTTGTGAGGTGAACGGCCTGTCTACCGCAATGGTAAATTGGGTAACCGCCACGCCCGCTGGGGTATAACGCAGTTCTGGATCACGGGTAAGTCTTCCGATGAGAATGACACGGTTCAACAATCTGGTCCCCTCCTCTGAGCGATAAATTTACAAACACATATTAAGCAACGTCTTTTGTAATGAGATAACGGATAACTTCGTCGGAAATTTTTAAAATACGTTCCAACTCGTCAATTACATCCGGAGTCGCAGTAAAGTTCACGAGAACGTAAACTCCATCACGAATCTTGTTAATCTCATACGCAAGCCGGCGTTTGCCTAAAACATCATGCTTTGTAATTTCCCCGCCGTTTTGGATGATGCCTTGGAATTTTTCGACTACAGCTTGAAGAGCTTCTTGTTCAAGGTCTGGACGAATAATGTACATCACTTCGTATTTGCGCATATCTTTCACCTCCTCTTGGACTCACGGCCCCCAATGCATAGCTTGGGAGCAAGGAGCGAGCGTCAACTCGCACCATAGTAATATAACAAATTTGAAAGCCTGATGCAAGTGAAACTCGAGAAAATAAAGAATATATGTTCCTAATTCGTTATGAACTTCCATATCCCTTCGGCTACTTCCCCACATGATCTTCCTTTGGTGCGTGCACACTAAGGCGGTAGAACCAACTCTAATATGGAAGGGAGATAATTGATAATGGGCGAGCAGACTGAGTTTGAACCCGGAGATAAAGCCCCTAACCCTGGCATTTATACTGAGGTAGGGGAAGCGCGCAGCTTCCATACCCAAATTCAAAACCCAAAGCGGGTTGAGCTCGAACGGGGAGATATCTTCCCAGAGACAAGCAATAAGAACCGCAAGTGGAAAAAGGCGGAGAAAGCCCGCGTCCACTGATGTAATTTTTTACCATACGCATATTCGTATACGACCTCTTCATTCTGCACATTCTATGTTTAGACGGCGTACAAGAGAGGTGTGGTTCCGTTGGACCTGTTCAGCGAAACATCTGTTAGGAGTCTTATTCACAACTCGATGTACAGTGTAATTTAAAGAAATATCCGGTGCTTTGTCTGTGAAGACAAGGTTGCCGGGTGTAGGCTTTAGTTCTCTGGTTAGGAACGTGAGGCGCCCAAGGAAGACCCCTCTTCCTGGTGCTCCAGCGTAAGGCTGCAACTGCCGAATGTCTCCTGCATTTGTGTGAGAGAAGAATTCCATTCGTGCGCCGTCTACCACCAAAGAGGTCCCCATCCGGGGGCCTTTTTAGGTGCTCCTTCATACATCGCACAACAACAAAAAAACCTCCGCAGTAACGGAGGTTGATCTAATCCATTTGAAATTTGCAGAAGTGGCGGAAAGAGTGGGATTCGAACCCACGCACGCCTTGCGACGCCTAGCTGATTTCGAGTCAGCCCCCTTGGGCCTCTTGGGTACCTTTCCGCAGCAATAATGATTTTAACATATTGCCGTACAGTTTGCAATATAGCTTAGCCCTTCTAGTCAGCCCTTTCATGCATAGGGCAGGCTATATGGATGTCTTATCGCTCCCTGGTTCCCCTTCTGCTGATCTAAGCACCTTCTTCATATTTTTCTCAAACTTGACCCTTGGAATTAATACGCTATGCTTGCAGCCTACACACTTAATTCGTATATCCATACCCATCCGGATGATCTCCATTTCGTTGCTGCCGCAAGGGTGATTTTTTTTCATTTGAACGATATCGCCAAGCTGAAATATTTTGCGTTCCAATACATACAACTCCTTCGCTCAATGTTAATCCAAGAATAGCTAAAGGCGTGCCCTATGCCTCAGCAGCAAGCTCACCTTCTGCTTCCTCCAAGGCCTCCTTCGCATAACTCTGAATCTCCCGCTCCACCTCAGCACGTCTGCCGGGCAGACATTCACCAACAATCCGCACTACATACTCACTAGTGGTCATCGATTGTACTCCCAGCACATTAGGCACATTCGCCAGAGCCTCGGTGTTCTCTTTGAGTTCAGTCATGGACTTCTTCAAGATATCGAGGGACTCATCCAGCTTCCTCTTGCTGCTTATCGGAATATCGACCACAGCAAGAGCATTATTAAGTGAGTAGTTCGTTACATTAGTAATCATGCCGTTTGGAATAATATGTACCTCACCTGTCCAGCTAACCAACCTCGTTGTGCGCAGTCCAATGATCTCCACCGTCCCTTTGAAGGTTCCTGTCTGGATCACATCTCCTACAGCAAATTGATCCTCAAGGATAATAAAGAATCCGGTAATCACATCTTTGACCAGACTCTGGGCTCCGAACCCCACTGCTAATCCGAATACGCCCGCCCCTGCCAGCAATGGAGCCAAGTTAACGCCGAACTCACTGAGTAGAAGCATAATCATTACAAAATTGGTAGCTATGGAGATGACATTCTTCAGTAGCTCGCCTACAGTGACGAAGCGGCGTGGATTCACATTAAGACGGCTGTCCTCATGACGCCGAAGCGAATGATCAATGAATTTAAATATGAGTTTGATAAATAACCGGGTGATGACTAGAATAATGACGATTCTTATGCAGGAAAACAGAATGTTCTCCCACATACCCACATTAGTGAACCAGTCTGATATCTTTTCTTTCCAAGTTACCGCTGCTTGTTTTGCTTGATCCACAGCTGTCTCTGCAGCGAAGAACATGGCTCTCCCCCCTCTTTCCACACAACAAGGCTTTGACTTAATCTAAATAATTGTCACTCTGCTCCTATATCAATCGTAACATAACCCTGCATCTCTTTCGAATAGATCCCTCTGATCTCTACTCTCTCCGACCTTATAATATCCTTCACCACCGGCAGGCTCCCAGGTTCAAATTGTATAGAAAGCGCACAGCCCGCCGTGATCTCCTTCGGCGTCGGGAACAGATCCATCTCCACCTCTGCATACTCAAGCAGCATCTCGGCACGCAGCGCCTGCTGGGTAGAATCGAAGGCCATCACAAGCCAATTATCCATTAGTACACATGTCCCCTTCATAAGCAGATTACAGATCACCCAAGTATAAAATCTTTCTAATATTCATATACTATCTACTATATTGTCGACCTAATGCAATGCTTCATGGCAGCACCCTATGGAGTTATCTTCTATATTGAATGGAAAGGAAGATTTTATGTCCCTTACAGATCCAGCCTCTACCGCCGCTCAGGAGATCCCCTATTTAAAAATACTGCATACTGAGCCCGGCATACATTCGGCTATTATGCACCGGCTTCTTCTCCATTTCGCCAAGCTTACAGCCAGGCAGGAGATTGTTATAGTCTGTATTGGCACGGACAGATCCACAGGGGATTGTCTTGGCCCGCTGGTTGGAACCGCCCTATCCAAGCTTCAAAGCAGCAGCTTTCATCTGTATGGCACTCTGGAGGATCCCGTACATGCCATGAATCTCCAGGATACCCTTCTTCATATTCAGCAGATGCACGATAATCCATTCGTGATTGGCATAGATGCCTGTCTGGGTCAATCATCCAGTGTAGGCTGTATTCAGGTCGTTCATGGTCCCCTTCGTCCAGGTGCAGGGGTACATAAAGAACTGCCGCCGGTCGGCGATATCCATCTTACAGGCATCGTCAATGTCGGCGGCTTTATGGAATATTTTGTATTACAGAATACCCGGCTCAGTCTGGTTATGCGTCTGTCTGATATTATCGCGACCAGCCTGTATGGGGCGATCAAAGAATGGGACAGAAGCTTTAGACCTCTTGTTCGGCGAGATGAATGGCGTCCTTTTCCTCAGGAGAGAGTGAATAAGGCGACTCCCCTTTGACGAGTGGCTTCGCATATACATAAGAACCATCACGGTTATAGATCCCCGTCAGGACGATTCCATCCAGCTGACTATCTATAAATGCAACTGAGAAGCTAAGTTCATTCCCATGTTCATTAAAGGCATTATATCGTTTAATGCCTATTTTTGCTTTTTGCTTAGGAAGGAGCTTCTGGATAGATTGCAGCTGCTGCTGCTGTACCTCCTGCTCATCCTCAATGGAATCCAATTGGACCTTTAAGTCGATGAGGAGTGACTCCAGATTCTCAACTCCCGCGCCGGCCATCATAATCTCATATTTGCGGCGCATCTTCTTCAGCTTGCTTCCCTGAACAATATTCCAGATGAGCAATAAGATAAATAACAAGGCAGTTCCCACGACGATTAATCCCAATTGTTCACTGACAAGATTATTCAATTCCAACATCCCTGGCTCTACCCCTCTATAATCATCTATGCCTTATATAACTGCTGCATCGCCTCTATAAGGGCGTCCACCTCTTGGGCGGTTGTAGAATAGCCCACGCTTGCTCTTACCGCTCCTGTTCGTGTTGTACCCGCTGTCTCATGACCTAATGGTGTGCAGTGAAAGCCTGCCCTTACTGCAATTTGATACTCCCTGTCTAGTCGAAATGCCACTTCAGCCGCATCCTGATTCCTTACATTGAAAGTTACAATTCCAGTTCTCGGTTGCCCCAGCGCTGGACCGAGCAGACTTATTCCGGGAATCTCTGCTAGTCCCTGCATAAGCTGTTGCGTTAACTGCCACTCCCGGGCGTAGATACGCTCTACTCCCTCTGCAAGCACTTCTCTTACTCCTTCACCTAGACCGGCGATACCTGCCGTGTTAGGGGTGCCTGCTTCATAACGATCCGGACGAACTTTAGGCTGCTCCAGTTCCTCTGATTGACTTCCAGTCCCTCCATGCAGATGAGGAACCAGATCTATATCGGGGCTTATATAGAGCCCCCCTGTTCCCTGTGGTCCCAGCAAGGCTTTATGCCCTGGAAAAGCGAGCATGTCTATATTCATGCTGCCCACATGAATCGGATAGGCCCCGGCCGTCTGAGCTGCATCAACCAGCAGTACAGCCCCATGCTGATGAGCCAGGCGAGCGATGTCCTCAATTGGCGCTATGCTGCCAAGCAGGTTAGAGCTATGGCTGCATACCACTAACCGAGTATTTTCCCTAAACGCACTCTTCATACGTGAGAGGTCAATTGTCCCCTCTGTACTCGCACTTATATAATCAACCTTAACCTCTTGGGTACGCTTTAGAAACTCTAGTGGACGCCTTACGGAGTTGTGCTCCACCATTGTGGCGATGACATGATCTCCCGGCTTGAGAAGCCCCTTAATGGCTAGATTAAGTGCGCTTGTTGTATTGGAAGTAAAAGCAATGTCTACCGGATTCTCCACCCCAAGCAGTGTCGCCAATCGGCTTCTCGAACGCATGAGAACTCTACCGGCCTGAATAGCCATTGCATGGTTCCCTCTGCCCGGATTCGCCGCACTTCCTGAGAGCGCTTCTTGCACTGCCTTAATCACCCCTGCAGGCTTAGGCCATGAGGTCGCCGCATGATCTAAATAAATCACTAGTTCCCACCCTTCCCATCTAGGTCAACTTTACCTTCACTTCCAATATAAGATCAAGAAAGACATACCCCTCCCTCTTCACAGTACAGGAGAAATATGTCAATTAATCATTGGAGCATGTCAAGCAATCTCTGTAAATCCTGCTGGCTAAAGTAGTTGATCTCTATCTTGCCTTTATCCTTGGCCGGCTTGATCTTCACAGTAGTCTTAAATCTCTCACGAAGGTTCTCTTCAACTTCCTCGATATAAGGGTCTCTTCTCTTAGCTGCGATTTTCACTTTGGAGGTATCTAGCTTCTTCCGGTCAAGCTGCTGGACAGCATCCTCAAGCTCTCTAACGCTCCACTCATTGTCGATACATTGTTTGGCAAGCTGCTTTATAATCGCAGTATCTTTCAATCCAACAATGGCTCTTGCATGACCCATGGATAATGTTCCACGTGAAACATAATCTTTCACCTCATCAGGCAAGGCCAAGAGACGAAGAAAGTTGGCAATGTGGGAACGGGATTTACCTACCTTTAAGGATAATTCTTCCTGAGTTAATTCGAATTGATCCATTAGCCCTTGATAAGCGACTGCGATCTCCATCGCATTCAAATTCTCACGTTGAAGATTCTCTATGAGAGCAATTTCCATAACCTGCTGATCCGTGAAGTTGCGTACCACAGCAGGAATAGTCGTATTCCCGCAATATTGGGAAGCTCTGAATCGGCGTTCCCCTGCAATGATTTCATAACCTTTGAGTACACTTCTGACAATAATCGGTTGAATCACACCATGTTGACGAATCGATTCTGCCAGATCCTTGATGGCTTCTTCATCAAAAGTCTTACGAGGCTGGTAGGGATTTGCACGTAGCTGATTAAGGGGGATTTCTACCACCTTATCTTCATCACTAACAGAAAGCGATGGAAACAGCGCGTCAAGTCCTTTTCCCAGACGCTTACTCATAAGAAATCACTTCCTTTGCCAATTCTAAATACACCTCAGCCCCTTTTGAGCGAGGGTCGTACGTAATAATTGACTGTCCGTGAGAAGGTGCTTCGCTCAGTCTAACGTTGCGTGGAATAACGGTTCTGTAGACCTTTTGCTGGAAGTACTTCTTCACTTCCTCAATAACCTGAATCCCCAGATTGGTTCTCGCATCGAACATGGTAAGCAGCACACCCTCGATTTGTAGAGATGTGTTAAGGTGCTTCTGGACAAGGCGTACGGTGTTCAGCAGCTGACTAAGTCCCTCAAGAGCATAATACTCGCACTGAATGGGAATCAAGACAGAGTCTGCGGCAGTTAACGAGTTAATCGTCAGGATACCTAAAGAAGGAGGGCAATCGATAATAATATAATCATACTGGCTCTTCACTTGCTGCAGAGACTTCTTAAGCCGCACTTCACGAGAAATGGTCGGCACTAGCTCAATCTCGGCTCCAGCCAACTGAATTGTAGCCGGAATCATATCGAGCCCTTCGATTTGCGTAGGCGTGATTGCTTCTTTGGGATGGACTTCATTGATCAGAACATCATATATGCAGTTAGCAACATCAGCTTTATTAATACCAATACCGCTGGTCGTATTCCCCTGTGGATCGATATCTACAAGTAGAACCTTTTTCCCCAGCGTAGCCAGCCCGGCTCCCAAATTGACTGATGTTGTAGTTTTCCCAACACCGCCCTTTTGGTTGGCAATGGCAATGATTTTAGACAACCTGTTCACCTCAATATTATTTAAGAATCTTCTTGTAGATCCATACAGATCAATGATCCTTTAGACCATTTCATGCTGTATTATGTGGGTCAACTCAAAGAGGCAGCTACAAAAAGACAGAAAAAGCGGCTACTGCTGCCGCCTTCTTAGCGCATACTTGACCATTAACGTTTTGGAATCTTTATGACGATTTCATAATGATCTTCATGATCTGTCTCCGCCGTCTTGATCTGCAGACCGGAGCCCGACACCATATCAATGGACTGCCGAATCGTGTTTAGAGCAAGACGGACATCTTTGGTGAAAGAAATACGCTTGGATTTTTTGTTCTTAGCTACTTCCTTATAAAAGGCAATTCTTGCTTCGGTTTGTTTTACGTTCAAATCCTTGGCAATAATCTCTTCCAGAACCTTCAGTTGAAGTTCTTCTGTATCTAATGATAGTAGGGCCCTGGCATGACGTTCCGTAACCTTCCGCTCCATCAGAGCATTCTTCACAACTTCAGGTAATTGCAAGAGACGAATCTTGTTAGCAATAGTGGACTGGCTCTTTCCTAGTCTTTGTGCAAGGCTCTCTTGAGTCAGTTGATGGAGATCAATCAAATTCTGGTAAGCAACTGCTTCTTCAATCGAAGACAGATTCTCACGTTGTAAATTCTCAATCAGAGCAATTGATGCAGCTTGTGAATCATTGAAATCTCTAACAATGGCAGGGATCGTCTCGAATCCAAGCTTCTTCACGGCACGCCAACGACGTTCCCCTGCAATAATCTCATATTTCTCATTCCGGTAACGAACCACGATAGGCTGAATCACACCATGCGTCTTGATCGTCTGACATAACTCATCAATTCTATCATCGTCAAAAACTGTCCGAGGCTGATACGGGCCGCCGACAATGTTATCTACCGGAAGTTGCTTTACTTCTTCCCCGCTGTTTCGTTCGGTCAACCCAAACAATTTAGAAAATTGTTCTTTCATTCCGTAGATTACCACCTAATTTCATAGTAGCATAAGGCGCTGCTGCCTTATGATCTTCATTCTCGAGGGAATGAGCAAAATGGCATCCGATAAAGGCCTTGAATTCCCTGACTTAAAAGAGATAAGTATCCGGTTCTAGAAGGAAATTCATATGCTTTGGATATAATCTATTCTATCACTTTTTCCTCTATAATCCTATTCTCTATCTTACCAGTTTATATTCATTCCTTCCATATGGAATGACTGAAAGAAATATACAACTGCAGACCTCTGAGCAGCATGCCAGATCATCCATCATATAACTGTAGACCATACCCCCTAGTAAAATTGAACTCATAGCTCATAGCTCATAGCTCATAGCTCATAAATCATAAAATACAATCCCCTCCCCAAGTCACTTCCCTTTTACTCCATTCACCCAACAGCCACTCACTACTGACAACTTCATTAAGCTGATCCTCTTACAGAAGCTGATTTAGCACACTTGGTAAAATCGGGTGACATCTGCTAACTAATTGTTTCACGTGGAACACAAAAATTCCCAAAAAAAATAACACCTCTATATTAGAGGTGTCTTTAATGGGGTGCCCGCTTTTCGCGGATACTTTTTAGGTGTTGGAGCAGTTTTTTTGATCAGAATTATATGACGCTCTGAATTCTCTACAGGAAGATTGAAGTTATGACTTTCCTTCAAAGATCCTTTTAGCTCCTTCATACTGAATGCAGCTTCCTTCATCTCCTCTTCAGGATCATTGCCTTTCATGGCGGCAAAGGCTCCTCCGGGCTTCACAAATGGAAGACAGAACTCATTTAATACGGCTAGGCGTGCAACAGCTCTTGCCGTAGCGAGATCGTAAGAATCACGATGCTCTGGCAGTCTGGCGATATCTTCTGCCCGGCCATGAATGAGCTGAACATCCTTCAACTCAAGCTCGTTCACCACGTGCTGGAGGAATGAGATTCGCTTGTTAAGTGAATCCACAATGGTAAGCTTGAGATGGGGAAATACGATTTTGAGTGGAATGCCTGGAAATCCAGCTCCCGATCCTACGTCAATCATACGATTTACGGAATCCATTTCTTTATAGAAAGCAAGTGTTAATGAATCATAAAAGTGCTTCACATACACTTGATCCCGCTCCGTAATTCCAGTTAGATTCATTTTCTCATTCCAGGATACGAGTTCCCGGAAGTAGATCTCAAATTGTTCAAGCTGGGGCTCACTTAGGTGAATCCCCTTCGCCTGGATCAAACTAACAAAATTGGATTGAACTAAATCCATAGCTTATCCTCCTGCAGCAGTTACACGGTTGTAGTGTTCAAGATATACCAGAAGGATCGATATATCAGCCGGCGTTACCCCCGAGATCCGCGAAGCCTGGCCAATAGAGATTGGGCGGATTCGGTCCAGCTTCTGCCGTGCCTCCATCGCTATGCCATGAATATCCTCATACTTGATATTCTCAGGAATCTTCTTCTTCTCCATCTTTTGAAGTCGTTCCACATGCAGCAGCTGCTTCTCAATGTAACCCGCGTATTTAATCTGAATCTCTACCTGCTCCTTCATGTCCTCATCCAATTCAAGTGAGGAAGGAGATAACGGTTCGATATGAGCATAGTTAACTTCAGGGCGTCGAAGAATATTTAGCAGGTTGCTTCCGTCTTGAATCGGGGTCGAGCCGATGGCCTCAAGGATTGGATTAACCTCTACCGGGCGTACCTTGGTTGCACCCAGGCGTTCAATTTCAAGCTCGACATTCTGCTTTTTATTAAGAAATTGATCATACCTGTCCTGCTTAATCAAGCCGATCTCATAACCGATAGGTGTCAGACGAAGATCTGCATTATCATGACGAAGAAGAAGCCGGTATTCAGCTCTTGAAGTAAGAAGGCGGTAAGGCTCATTCGTGCCCTTAGTGACCAGGTCATCAATAAGCACCCCAATGTAACCTTGGGATCGATCCAGAACGACAGGTTCTCTGCCCTGCACCTTGCGAGCCGCATTAATACCCGCGATAACCCCTTGGCCAGCTGCTTCCTCATATCCAGATGTTCCGTTCAATTGTCCTGCTGTGAAGAGGCCTGGCACAAGCTTGGTCTCAAGTGAAGGCCACAGCTGTGTCGGCACCATAGCATCATACTCAATGGCATAACCCGTACGCATCATCTCCACATTTTTCAGCCCTGGAATCGAACGCAGAATCTGCAGCTGAACATCCTCAGGCATACTGGTGGACAACCCTTGAACGTAATACTCCGAAGTGTTCTTACCTTCTGGCTCCAGGAAAATCTGATGCTTAGGCTTGTCGCTGAACCGTACAATCTTATCCTCAATTGAAGGACAGTACCTTGGGCCCGTACCTTCAATTACACCTGAGAACATCGGCGCACGGTGAAGATTGGCGTTAATAATCTCATGAGTTTCAATTGAAGTATACGTCAACCAGCAAGGCAGCTGTTCATTATTAGAACCTTTGGTTTCATAGGAGAAGAACTTGGGCTTCTCATCTCCAGGTTGAATCTCCGTCTGGGAGAAATCGATGGTGTCCTTGTGAACACGTGGCGGAGTCCCCGTCTTGAATCTTACAAGCTCCAGGCCAAGCTCCTTAAGATGCGCAGCCAGTCTTACAGAAGGCTGCTGATTATTCGGCCCGCTTTCGTACATCAGCTCACCCATGATGATTTTACCGCGCAAGTAAGTACCTGTAGTTAGCACCACTGCTTTCCCGCGGTACTCGGCTCCAGTCTTGGTAACCACACCGACACAATTCCCGTCTTCAATAATTAATTCTTCAACCATCCCTTGGCGAAGTGTCAAATTCTCTTCCTTCTCCATGGTTTCCTTCATGGCATGCTGATACATGAACTTGTCCGCTTGGGCACGCAGCGCATGTACGGCAGGCCCTTTTCCTGTATTCAGCATTCGCATCTGAATGAAGGTCTTGTCAATATTACGACCCATTTCGCCGCCGAGTGCATCAATCTCCCTGACCACATGGCCTTTCGCAGGCCCACCTATAGATGGGTTGCATGGCATAAATGCGACCATGTCCAGGTTGATGGTAACCATAAGTGTACTACAGCCCATTCGAGCTGCCGCCAGAGCCGCTTCTACACCCGCATGGCCCGCACCCACGACGATAACATCATAATCTCCCGCCGGGTATCCCATTATTTATTTCCTCCTTAATATATCGAACGTTCCCCTGCCTTATGAATTTCATCATAACCGCAATCCGAACCGTTTATTTACCGAATTAGAACTATGTCACCAAAATAACTACATCCACCATCATACCACGATCCCCGGCTTTACACCGTTCATTTTACTTATTTCCCAAGACAGAATTGAGAGAATATTTGATCCAGCAGTGAATCCGGAGCAGAGTCCCCGATAACCTCTCCAAGCTGCTCCCAGGCCAATCTTACATCAATTTGGTAAATATCAATAGGAACCCCTGAGTCTGCTGCCTCATAGGCATCTCTAAGTGAGGCTGCCGCCTTATTAAGCAGGGCAATATGCCTTACGTTGCTGACATAGGTCAGATCCCCCGACTCCAGCTGCCCTCCCAGGAAGAGATGAGTAATTGCTTCTTCCAGGCTTTCCAGCCCTTCCGAGGTTCTTACAGACAGATTAACCCGGTTCTCCTTCGGAAAATAACGCCCAACCACCTCTAAATCAACCTGCTGCGGAAGATCACTCTTATTGATCAATACAATAACCTGCCGATGCTGAATTTGCTGCATCAGCTTAATCTCATCCTCATGCAGCGGCTCCGCTCCATTCAGCACGAACAGGATCAGATCAGCTTCATTAACCGCAGCCTTGGAGCGCTCCACTCCTATCTGCTCCACTACATCCATCGTCTCCCGGATCCCCGCTGTGTCCAGCAGCTTGAGTGGAATGTTGTTAATGGTCACGAATTCTTCGATTACATCACGGGTAGTTCCGGGAATGTCCGTAACAATTGCCTTGTTCTCTCTCACGAGCGCATTCATCAATGAAGACTTCCCTACATTCGGCCGGCCGATTATAGCTGTAGTAATTCCCTCGCGAAGAATCTTCCCCTCATTAGCCCGCTTAAGCAATTGGTCAATTCCCGTGAGCGCCTGAGTGCATTTCTCCTTAATGAACTCCGAAGTCAGTGACTCCACATCGTGCTCGGGATAGTCAATGTTCACTTCGATATGTGCAAGAGTCTCCAGCAGGGTCTGGCGGATCTCATGAATTCTGCGGGACAGATCGCCTTCTACCTGCTTCAAGGCAACCGAGAATGCACGGTCAGACTTGGAGCGAATCAGATCGATAACCGCTTCGGCCTGGGACAGATCAATCCGGCCATTCAGAAATGCCCGCTTGGTGAATTCACCCGGCTCGGCAAGCCGGATTAGAGGCTGCTTCAGCAGCAGATCCATCACTCTTTTCACCGAAATCACCCCGCCGTGGGTGCTAATCTCCACCACATCCTCCGTAGTGAACGACCGCGGTGCTCTCATCAGGGTAACGAGAACCTCTTCAAGCTTATCTCCCGAGACGGGATCTATAATGAATCCGTAATGAACGGTATGACTGTCCGCATTCACCAAAGGGGTCTTGGAACGGAGGAGCCGTCCAACCTCAGCTATAGCCTCTGGCCCACTTACCCGAATAACGGCAATTCCGCCCTCCCCTACAGCTGTTGAGATTGCAGCAATAGTATCTGTAACCATCTTCTCACTCCTTTTATATACATAAAAAGAAATGACGATTGCCCGAGGCAAACGTCACTCCCATTACATTCATTTACTTTGTCTTACTGTAATAACCACTCTGCGATTGGGCTCCTCGCCCTTGCTATAGGTCTTCACTTCCGGATGATTCTGCAGCTTTGCATGAATCACTTTGCGTTCCTGTGGAGACATCGGCTCCAGAGAGACTTCCTTCTGGGAACGAACGACCTTGCCGGCAAGTCTTAGAGCCAGCTCCTCCAGGGTCTTCTTCCGGCGTTCCCTGAAATTCTCCGCATCAAGAACCAGCCGGATGAAGCTATCCGAATATCGGTTCGCTACGATATTGGCTAAATACTGCAGAGCGTCCAGGGTCTGCCCCCGTCTACCTATTAACAGTCCAAGATCAGAACCAGAGATGTTAAGAATCGTGCTGTCCTTGCGGTGCACAATCTCTACCTCAACTTGCAGGCCCATGCTTTCGCCTACATCCGAGATAAATGACGCCGCCTCTTGAAAAGGATCTTTGCCTTCATGCTGAAATTCTTCGCTGCTTACAGCTGACTGCTCTATAACCTCTACATGAGTTGCTTCGACCTTTGGCGGTTCTGTCATCGTACCGGTCAGCAAAGTAATCTCTACTTTGGCCTCCCTTACTCCGAACAGACCCAGGAATCCTCTTGATGGCTGCTCTAACACTTTCACGGCAACTTGATCCTCGGTGGTGCCGAGCTTAGCCAATCCTTGTCTTACAGCATCTTCAATGGTTTTTCCCGACGTCACAACTTTGTTCATTTCTTCTTGTTGGCCTCCTTGTTGGTGCCTCTTGCCGGCGTACCAGCCTTCAGGTTAGACCCACCTCTCTTAGACTTGCCGCTCACAGGCGCTGCCTCAACGACTGCAACTTCGTCAGCTGGCTTCTTATAGATGAAGTAGTTCTGAACAATCGTATAGATATTACTGAATACCCAGTACAAAGGAAGTGCGGCAGGGAAATTGTAAGCCATGATAAAGATCAACACAGGGTAGATAAACATCATGAACTGCATAGGCCCTTGCATCCCTGCAGGATTCATATTGGACATCATCTTGGTCTGAACATACGTACTCAATGCCGCCAAAGCTGGCAGGATGAACAAGTGGTCCGGCTTGCCGAGCTCGAGCCATAAGAAGGTGTGCTCACGGATAAGCGGATTATATATAATCGAGTTATACAGCGCGATGAATACCGGCATTTGAATGAGCATCGGTAGACATCCAGCCATTGGGTTTACTTTATTCTCTTGGAACAGCTTCATTGTTTCTTGCTGCTGCAGCTGCGGGTTGTCCTTATATTGCTCTTTGATCTTGGCCAGCTGCGGCTGAATGGCCTGCATTGCCTTGGTGCTCTTCACTGACTTAAGGGTAAGCGGCAGAATTAGGGTCCGAACAATAATCACCATAACCAGAATGGACAGTCCGTACTCTCCGCCAAACCATCGGGCAAAAGTGTCCAGTGCCAGGGAGAAATAATAGACTACATTCGACTCCCAGAAATTGCCGGCCTTCAAATCCTCTGTAGTGTGTGTTGCTGTTGCACTTGGTGTACAGCCAGCTAGCAGAACGAGCAATCCGACCGCCAGTGCAATGAGTAGCCACTTGCTTTTAGTTGACTTCAATCGTGACACTTCATAACCCCTCTCTTAACCAATCCATCAGCCTAAATCATACCATAATTGATCCGACAAATAAACAAGCTGTCAGGAACGCGAAGTCCTTGTAAGGCCTGCCTTTCGGAGCGCATGGAGCACGCTTTTCTCGAGCTCTTTATACTCCATAGATACAGCACCTTTTCTTACAATAAAAATGATGTCCACATGATCCCGGATTTCGCTCTTATGCAGCCTCACAATCTCCTTGATCAAGCGCCTCATCCGGTTGCGGACTACCGCATTACCTATCTTCTTGCTTACAGAAATTCCAAGACGGAACTGTTCAACATTATTCTTCACAGACCAATAGACCACCAGCTGGCGGTTAGCAAAAGACTTGCCATAACGATACACCCGTCCAAAATCAGCCCGGTTTCTTAAACGCAGTTTCTTATGCACGACAAATCTCCTTGGAATGCACACCTAATTTATAGATGAGATGTACCTTTAACTTTCTTGCATGGTCTCAAATTACGCCTTCTTATGAAAAAAAGACCACCGCAGTGGTCTTCACGCGTATCATTTACGCACTAAGTACTTTTCTACCCTTCAGACGGCGAGCAGCCAACACCTTGCGGCCGTTTTTTGTGCTCATTCTCTTACGGAAACCGTGAACCTTACTACGTTTGCTCACATTCGGTTTGAAAGTCGGTTTCATATATTGCACCCCCTCACAGGATTACTGTCTTCTTCTTACTATATTTCACCGCAGAAAAAGCCTTTTTACATTTAACCACGAAATGCTTATAAAGTCAACCAAAGCTCCCTACTTTCAAGCAAAGAATTTAACTCCATTCGGTGGATAACTTCACCGCGGAATCACTTATCCACAATAAAAAGTCAAATAACTGAGATAAATGATTTATACACATGTGCATAATTATTTTTAGAATAATCAGAGCTACTTATACCCCAAAATTCGTTAGGGAAAAAATACCTTATGATATCGCTTACATTTTAAGTTTACATCCCCCCAGTTCTCGGTTAATATAAGTTGTATACAAGTATACTTCTTGTTCTAAAGGAGATGATCTTTAGCGATCAGCAGGAAGATTCCTAGAACCCGCTCACGTAACTGTGCTAAGATCGAGATATGCGTTTAATAACGTACACTCGAATTTTTGATAGGAGAGTTATGGATGATGCATTATCCTTCTTCGTGGCTCCAAGGAGCTTCCCTGGGTGAATCGATCGCTTGTGAACTCAGATTGCAAATTATAAAGGGTACAATAAAACCTGGTGAAGTCCTATCCGAGAACCGCATTGCGGCGGATTTTGGCACAAGCAGGTCCCCTGTTCGTGAAGCAATTAGAACGCTTTCGAGTGAAGGGCTCATTCGGTTAGAGCGAATGGGAGCTGTAGTGCTGGGGCTCAGCCTCAAGGATGTGGAAGAATTGTACGATGTGCGCTATCTAATAGAAAGCTTCGTACAGCAGCGGCTGCCGAGAATGAAGTTAACGGGCCTGCTTCCTTCATTAAAGCAGACGATTGACAAGATGGAGCTTGCCGCCAGACATCGGGACGTTGTAGATTTCTCGTTTCAGGATTTATCATTTCACGAAGCCATGATCCTGGAGGCCGATCACACTCGGATTCTCCACCTTTGGAAGAGCATTCGGCATATCGTGATGACCGTCATGCTGGTCACTACCGAGGAGGTATTCTCTGAGGGGGATGACAAGGTTCAATTTGTAGTAAATAAACACAGGATCCTAATTGAGGGACTTGAATCCAAGAACCCGGGCCGTATTGAAGATGTAGTTCGTGAATACTTCTCGGATTCCCGCACCACTCTTCATCACAGCTTCCCTAGTCAATAGCAGCCAGATGGAATGAGCTAATTTAATATTTAGTTCCAGTCCATATTGCAGAAGCATCAGCTTCTCTTCGCTCAACTTGTCGACAAGTACACAGCATAAGTAATATCAGAATAGCTAATCTTATTAATACGAATGGGTAATAATTGTAAGCGCTTTTAAGTTATAACAAAGAGGAGCACTACTACATGAATAGCATCTTCGGGTTGAGTCATAATGTTACATTGTTAATATGGACGCTTATCACCATCGTTTTCCTAATTGTTCTGATCTCCAAATATAAATGGAATCCATTCGTTACTCTGCTAATATCGGCATTAATGCTCGGGCTGCTTGCCGGTATGAAGCCTGAAGAGGTCATTAAATCTCTGACCGGAGGTCTTGGTGGAACCCTAGGGACTATCGCGATTGTCATTGGGCTTGGTACCATGCTCGGCAAAATGATGGCTGAATCCGGCGGCGCTGAGCAGATTGCTACAACTTTGCTTAACAGATTCGGGGAGAAAAGAGTTCACTGGGCTATGATGTTCGTTGGATTCATTGTTGGTATTCCCGTCTTTTTTGAAGTCGGCGTTATTCTCTTGATTCCTATCGTATTTACGGTCGCCAAGAAGACCAAGATGTCCCTGCTTCAAATCGGGATTCCGATCCTCGCCGGTCTGTCTACGGTTCATGGATTGGTACCCCCGCATCCAGCTCCAATGATCGCTATTGACGCTTATAAGGCGGATCTTGGCAAGACTCTTCTTTACTCTATTCTGGTGGGTCTGCCTGTAGCTATCTTCGCGGGTCCCCTATTCGGTAAATATATTGGAAAACGTATCAAGGTTGAGCCGCCTGCGAAATTGGCTGAACAGTTCGCGCTTAAGAGTGACCGGGGTCTTCCTGGCTTTGGGATTACGCTGTTCACCATCCTTCTTCCTGTAATCTTGATGCTGATCGGGTCTGTAGCCAATATTTTGGATCCCAAGGCAGTGTATGGCTTCACCCGCTTCTGTGAATTTATCGGTCATGAAATTATCGCCCTGCTTATCGCAGCGGTCTTCTCCTTCTTTTCACTAGGCTTTGCGAGAAAATTCTCCAAAGAAGATATCAGCAAGTTCACCAGCGAATGCCTGGCCCCAACAGCAACGATCATCTTAATTATTGGTGCGGGTGGTGCATTCAAGCAGGTTCTGATTAACAGTGGTGTAGGAAATGCGATTGCCGAAATGGCAACCAGCGCTCATATTAACGTAATCCTGTTCGCCTGGCTTGTAGCTGCACTAATTCGTGTGGCAACTGGCTCAGCTACTGTAGCTATGACTACAGCCGCAGGCATTGTAGCTCCCGTATTGGCCCTGACTCCAGGTGCCAACGTAGAACTAGTCGTACTTGCGACCGGTGCCGGCTCGATTATTTTGTCACATGTGAATGACGCGGGCTTCTGGATGGTTAAAGAGTTCTTCAATATGACCGTGCCTCAGACGCTGAAGTCATGGACGGTGATGGAGACCCTGCTATCTGTTATGGGACTTGTTCTCATTCTAATCCTCAGCGCCTTCTTGTAAGGCGCAGCCATACAGAAAGAAGGTACACACATGAATTTCATCAACTATATGATAGGCATCGATATGGGTACGACCAGCACGAAGGCGGTACTTTTTGAAGAGAACGGAAGGGTTGTTACCTCGGCAACCAACGAGTACCCGCTGTACACGCCCACTTCCTCTGTGGCTGAACAAGATCCTGAGCAGATCTTTAAGGCTGTGTTGGATTCCGTTCGACAGGTGATGGTGAAAAGCGGAGTAAGGCCGGAACAAATTATGTTTGCAGCTTTCAGCTCCGCGATGCACAGTGTCATTGCTGTCGACGGGAACGGCGCGCCGTTAACCGCATGCATTACCTGGGCAGACAACCGTAGTGCGCCCTGGGCGGCCAAGCTCAAGCATGAAATGGGCGGCCATGAGATCTATTTGCGGACAGGGACACCGGTCCATCCGATGTCCCCCCTCACCAAGCTAATCTGGCTGCGTGAGGAGCATCCTGAAATTTTCAGCCGCACAAGTAAATTTATATCTATTAAAGAGTACGTAACGGCCAAGCTATTCCATGAATACGTGGTTGACCATTCCATCGCTTCATCCACCGGGCTGCTGAACCTGGAGCAGCTCGATTGGGATGAAGGAGCGCTGCGTGCAGCAGGAATTACGAAAGATCGTCTGTCGCAGCTTGTACCGACGACTTACAAGCTGGACAAGCTGGATCCAATATATGCAGGGGTGATGGGTTTGCTGCCATCAACCCCTTTTGTCATCGGAGCCAGTGACGGAGTACTCTCCAACTTAGGTGTAAATGCTATAGAGCCGGGTGTATTAGCTGCAACCATCGGCACAAGCGGGGCAATCCGAACGGTTGTAGACAAGCCTGTTACCGATCCGAAAGGAAGAACCTTCTGTTATGCTCTAACCGACAAGCAGTGGGTGATTGGCGGCCCGGTTAATAACGGCGGAATGATCTTCCGCTGGGTTCGTGACGAGTTCGCCGCTTCTGAGGTTGAGACTGCCAAGAGACTCGGAATCAACCCTTATGATGTCCTAACCAAAATTGCCGAGAGAGTGCGTCCCGGCTCTGATGGCCTGCTCTTCCACCCTTATTTGACAGGGGAGAGAGCTCCGCTGTGGAACCCGGATGCCCGTGGTTCCTTCTTCGGTCTGACTCTTCATCACAAGAAGGAGCATATGGTTCGTTCCGTGCTAGAGGGCGTTATCTTCAATATGTATACCGTCCTGCTGGCCATGAAGGAGCAGATGGTACCTTCCGTCATACAAGCTACAGGCGGCTTCGCCAGATCGCCCATTTGGCGTCAGATGATGGCGGATATTTTTGACCAGGAAGTGATCGTGCCGGAGAGCTTCGAGAGCTCCTGTCTTGGCGCGGTAGTGCTTGGACTCTATGCGCTGGGTAAGGTCGACTCCCTATCCATCGTCTCAACCATGGTAGGCCCTACTCATCGCCACAAGCCGATCCACGAGAACGTGGAGATGTACCAGGAGCTTCTGCCGATCTATATACGTATCTCTCGTAATCTGGAGGAAGAGTATGCAGCCATATCCAAGATTCAGCGGAGAATCCTGGACAAATAATGATAATCTTGGCTGTGTCTAACTGAAAATCGAACGATTTTCAGGAGATTTTTAGCTCAAAAATGAGCCTTTATATATCGAACAAGGACAACCGGCTGAACCCGATGAACTGGGGGCAGGCGGTTTATTTTTTTTGAGTAGGACTAAGGACAAAGACCAGCATAGTCAGACTTTTCTACCCCACTCATAAATGCGTCAAAGCTCATAGCTTATTTGGGTCCCGGCGCACCTGTTAACCAACCAGGTTATCCAGCACAATGGAATTGTATGACATTACCAATTCGAGGAGGGATCGGGATTGATGGGTGTTTTGCAAAAGTATGGGAAGCTGTTCACCGCAGCATGCCTGGGACTCAGTCTTTGGACAGGACAAGCAGGTTCAAGTTACGCAGCCTCAAGTTCACCGGTGTTGGAGAAGGAATGGACTCAATTCTATGGAGATCCGGCTAATTACAATGAGTACACTAATGTAGCTCCAACCGCCGACGGGGGAAGTGTCATTCTTGGTTACACTACCAAACGGGACGGTTACCTGACGAAGGTATATGTAGTCAAGACGGACAAGGACGGCAGGGTGGAATGGGAGAACGAGTACTTTGAGGATCAATATGATACAGAAGCTGTATATGGATACAACATTCAGCAATCTAAAGATGGCGGATATCTCATAAGCGGGGCAGTTAAGGATGATAGTGGAGGCAAGTTTGTATATCGAGCCTATCTGCTCAAGCTTTCAGCCTCGGGACAGCGAGAGTGGGGGCAAATGTATGGAAAGGGTGTGGGTAATTCGATCAATGAAGTCAGGGAGACTAAGGATGGGGGTTACATCGTCACCACCTCCACTTATAATGTGTCGGATACAGCTCCCGCCAATATTATAAAGGTAAGTGCTAATGGAACGAAGGAATGGGAGCATTATTTCAGGTATAACGAACTCGAGGAATTCAGTGATGATCAATATTTCAGCAACGCTATAGAGAGTGAGGATGGAGGCTACTGGGCTATAGGCAGGACACGGCTTGCTCAGGATGCACGAGGTTATCCTTTACTGGTCAAATATGATGCTGCTGGACAAGTGCAATTCAAACGAACCAAAGTGACTAACGATTGGGGAAGATCAACTTTCTATGAAATCGAGAAGGCTCCGGAAGGCGACGGATATGTACTGCTCAATCCGGATGGACTTTGGAAGATTGATAAACAAGGGCAGACGGTATGGAACAAGAAACTGGCTGATACTACACCGGAGCTAAAAGACGCTACTTTCTACGAGCTGAAACCCTCTTCCACTGGATTCCTTATATCAGGCACAAACAAGGTTACAAAAGCTGATGTGACCCTGAACATTAATTCCAAAGGAGCCATCCTTGACGTAGTGACTCAAGAAATTCCCGAACTTCCCTCCAAATCTGTACGATCTGTAATTCCTGGGGGAGGACTGCTGGTGTTAAGTAGTAGTGAAGGCGCAACCCATTTAGTGCTGAGCAGGTACAAATCAGTCTCCCCGAATGAAGGTCCTGGAGGCGGCGAGATCAGCTTTTACTTGGATTCCGATGAATACTCCATTACGGTGGATCATACCTTTGATGTAAATGCGATGCTCAAAAAACCAGACGGCACGACCCTTCCCGTTACTAACGATACCCGGTTCACCATAGAGCATCCGGACATTGTCTCGATTGACGATCAAGGCAACATCACCGGACTGGCTCCAGGTCTTACGAAGATTACTGCGGAATACCAGGGACACAAGGCTTACGCTACAGTACTGGTCGTCCGTCCATATCTGCCGAACTAGACAACTGAAAATCGAACGATTTTCAGAAAATTTTAGCTGAAAAATGAGCCTTATCTATTGAACAAGCAAAACCGGCTGAACCCGATGAACTGGGGACAGCCGGTTTATTTTTTGGCACAACCTGTGCATAATTTTTTTTGGTTTTCTACAAGCTCTGTCGAATTTTAAACAATTTATAAACAATATGTAGTGGTGTGAATTATATTTATACACAAGTTATTGAATTTGTGGATAAATTCCTGCTTTACGTTGAAATATAACACTTCTTTTGCTATGATTGAATTGTTTTCTGTGTGAATATCTCAGTTTTTAATATATGTTTATCAACAGCCTGTGGATAAAATTGTGAACAATTTGATTTTATACTTTGTGTATATCCTCCCGTTTCACTGATTAATGGGGATAATCCCCCCATATTTCAGTTTTTTTCGACATTCCACGCATGGCTTTAACCACAATTGGAAGATTTTAAAGGAGTGACAGTCT